>MEQQ01000155.1:3542-15273 GCA_001770285.1 Betaproteobacteria bacterium RBG_16_66_20 | reverse complement strand
TGCGCGAGCTTGGCCGGGTCCTGCACCGCCGCTTTCACCTCGACGACGAACTGGGTGTCGGATTGATAGGCGTTGTGCTCCCACTGGCCCTTGCCCTCGATCACCATGCGCACGTTCTCGCCTTGCTGGAACGCGCTGACGGTCTGTACCGGCGTGGCGAAGTCAACCACGTCCAGCCGGCGCCGCAGATTTTCGGGCAGCGATGTTTTCAGGAATTCGATCACGATGTTCTGGCCCTGCTGCCGGATGTCGATGCCGGTAGACGAATCCGTGAGCTCGACCAGAATGCGCCCCTCGCCCGCGCTGCCGCGGCGGAAGTCCACCTCGCGGATCGCGTGCTTGCCATCGGCCTTGCCCTCGGCAAAATGCGCTACCTTGTCGGCGGCGGCACCGGTCGGCGCGGCGGCGGCCGACGACAGGGTGACCACGATGTTCCTGCCGTCGAGGGCCACCTCGTGCGACACCGTGCGGCGCAGATTGAGCACCATGCGCGTGCGGTCCGCGCCCTGCACCACGTTCATGCTGCGCAGCTCGCCCTGGCCGATCTCCTGCGCGTTGCGGCCCAGCGCGTTGCTGGTACCCGCGAAATCGAAAACGATGCGCGCCGGATTGGCGACCGTAAAGCTGGCCGGCGCGCTCTTCAACGGCTCCTTGGTGGTGATTCGCACCACGATATTGCCGCCTTGCTGGGCGACGTCGAAGGCCTCGATGCTGTTCGCCTGGGCGAACGCGGCTCCCGTCCAGACGAGCCCGGCAGCAAGCATGATGCACAGTTTTCGCAATCCGTTGAACATGTTCATCTCCTGCCCTCCTGCATTTGCAGCGAAGTGCTGCGTTCCACCCAATCCCCGCCGCTGTCCTGGACCACTTCCTTCAGACTGATCTGGCCTTCATCGATACCGGTGATCACGCCGAAGTTCTGGCCCATGTAATTGCCCTTTTTCACGCGGAACAGGTTGGTGCCGGCCCGCACCAGCGCAAACATGTCCTTGTTCTGGCTGAGGGTGCCCACCATCCGGATCGCTTCGAGCGGAAATGCCTCCAGCGGTTCCTTGGGCCGGTTGAGGTCGGGTTGAACGCCGCCGCCGCCGCCGCCGGCCGCTGCCTGCGTCACCACGATCCGGCCGGGAACGAACGGATCGAGCATGCTCTCGCCCTTGTAGGGCACGGGCTCGTAGGTTCTGACCTTGGGCAGCGGATCGACCCTGCCGCGCAGATCCTTGGTCAGCGCCGTCAGCTCCTGCCGGAGTTCGCTTTGTTCCTCGCCGCCGCAGGACGCAAGCAGCGCGATGCCCGCCACTGCGAGGGCGGCCCTCGCGCCGACCGCCATTCGGGTTGCGGTGACCTTTGTCATTTCTTCGCCGGTCCCTTCTTCGCGCCTGCCGCCGCTTTGCGCTGCGCCGCGACTTCCTCCTCATCGAGGTAGCGGAAGGTCCGTGCCGTCACGTCCATCGTCAGGTTGCCGTCCCGGCCTGCTTCGATCGAGACGTTGTTCAAGGTCACGATGCGCGGCAGCTGCCCGACATCGGCGGCAAATGCGCCCATGTCGTGATAGGTACCGATCACCTTGACCTGGATCGGCAGCTCGGAATAGAACTCCCGGGCCGCCTCGTTGGGCGCCGGCTTGAACAATTCAAACTGCAGGCCGCGCGACAGGCCGGCCTGGTTGATGTCCACCAGCAGCGCGTCCATCTGCGATTTGTTCGGCAGCTGCTTCAGCAGCGCGCCGAACTGCGTGTCGATCTCCCGCAACTGCTGCTTGTGCAGATCGAGATTGACCGCCTGCGTCTTCTTCGCGAGGTAATCCTTCTTCAGCGTCTCTTCCTGCTGCAGGCCCTTCTCGAGCTCCTCGATCTGCCCCTGCCAGACGCCGAAGAAGCCGGCCACCGGGATCGCCACCAGGATCGCGATCAGCACCAGCAATTTGGGGGCGAACGTCCAGGTGCCGGGATCCTTCCAGTTGGTGTGCTTGAAGTCGTCCGCGATCTGATTGAAATTGATCGCCATGGCTTATCCCTTTTTCGCCGGCGCCGGCTTGGCCGGGGCCTTGGCGCTGTCCTTCGAATCGCCGGCCGTGGGCCGCTTGAGCGCGAGCTTCAGGTTGAATTCCGAGATGCGCATCTTGCCCAGCGTCGCGGCCTTGATTTCGACCAGATTCGGGTTCGCCAGCCAGGGCGAGGACTCGATATTGCGCATCAGCGTCGAGACGCGCGCGTTCGACTGCGCGTAGCCGACCAGTTCGACGCCCGCGCCTCTTTGCTTGACCGACTTCAGGAACACGCCCTCGGGCATCTGGCGCACCAGTTCGTCGAGCAGGTACACGGTCTGCACGCGGTCGGCCTGCAGCGTTTCGATCACCTGCTTGCGGGCGAGCAACGCCGCAATCTTGTCCTTCACTTCCTTGATCTCGTCGATCTCCTTGTCGAGCTTGGCGATCTCCGACTTCATGAACTTGTTGCGGTCGTCCTGCGCGCCGATGCGCTGCTGATAGACGAACCACACGGCCGCGACAATCACGATGCCGAGCGCCGCGGTCATCCCGCCGAGGACCGCAAAATGGGTGCGTGCACGCTTGCGCCGCTCCTCGCGGTGCGGCAGCAGGTTGATTTTGCCGCTCATACCGGGTCGAACCTCCGCATTGCCAGGCCGCAGGCCACGATCAGCGAGGGCGCGTCCTGCATCAGGCGCTTGAGCTGGATCCTGGGCGAAGTCTGCATCGCGCCGAAGGGATTCGCGACCAAGGTCGGAACCTGGGTGCGCGTGTGAACCACCTCTTCCAGCCCGGCGATCACGGCCGATCCGCCCGCGAGCAGGATGTGGTCGACCGCGTTGTAGGAGGTCGAAGTGAAGAAGAACTGCAGCGCGCGCTGCACTTCCTGCGACAGGTTTTCCATGAACGGCCGCAGCACCTCGGCCTCGAAATCGTCCGGCAGGCCGCCGGAGCGCTTGGCATTCTCCGCTTCCTCCGGGCTCATGCCGTAGCGCGCGACGATGTCGGAGGTCAGCTGGTTGCCGCCGAACGCCTGCTCGCGCGTATAAACCGATTGCTCGTTGCGAACCACCGTAATCTGCATTACGTTCGCGCCGACGTCGACAATCGCGACGTTCTGTTCCTTGCCGGCGCCGGGCAGCTGGTTGATGACCAGCTGCAATGCAGCCATCTGCGCGAACGACTCGACATCCATCACCAGCGGCTTGAGCCCGGCGTTTTCCGCCACCGCGCAGCGGTCGGCGACCTTCTCCTTGCGCGTTGCCGCGATCAGGACTTCCTGTTCCTCCGCATTCGAGGGCGCCGGCCCGACCACCTGGAAATCCAGATTGACCTCCTCGAGCGCGAACGGAATGTACTGGTTCGCTTCGCTCTCGACCTGCTGCTCGAGTTCTTCCTCGCGCAGGCCGGCCTGCACGATGATTTTCTTTGTGATCACGGCGCCGGAGGGAACCGCCATCGCGACATGCTTGGTGCGCGTGGCAAGCCGCTTGTAGCCGCGCGCGACTGCGTCGGCCACCGCCTCGAGGATGTTGATGTTGCCGTCGACCACGGCGTCCTTGGGCAGCGCCTCGATGACATAGCGCTCGACCCGGTGGGCGCCTTTGCCGGCGTCCACGATCTCCAGCATCTTCACCGACGAGGAGCTGATGTCCAGCCCGAACAACGGCGGCGCTTTCGGCTTGAAGAAGTCGAGGTCCATCCCTTTTTTCCTTTGCGTATCGGCCTCTTAGGCGCGATACGTAGAATTTGCGTGAGATGCTAGCAACAACTCCCCCCAGTGTCTAGTGAATCTTCCACGAAGGGGAAGGTCTTATAATGCCCCGTGTTCCAGCCCGCGCGCAACAGTCCCCTCGAGGTGGCGTAACCCCTTTGATGTGGCTACGTTTTTTGGCCTTCCCGCTGGTGCTTTTCGGCGGTCTGGCGGCAGCCGGTGCGTTCCTCGCCGGGTTGGTGGTTGCGCTCGCCTATCCGAATCTGCCTTCGCTTGAAGTACTTACCGATTACCAGCCCAAGATCCCGCTGCGCGTCTACACCAGCGACGGGGCGCTGATCGGGGAGTTCGGGGAGGAACGTCGCTCGGTGATATCGATCAAGGAGGTTCCCGAGCTGCTCAGGCACGCGATCCTTGCGGCTGAGGATGAACGCTTCTACCAGCACACCGGGATCGACTACCTCGGCGTCGCGCGCGCCGCCTATGCCAACCTGGTGCAGGGCGGCCGCAGGCAGGGGGCAAGCACGATCACGATGCAGGTGGCGCGCAATTTTTTCCTCTCCTCCGAAAAGACGCTCACACGCAAGCTCTACGAGGCGCTGCTCGCTTTCAAGATCGAGAACAATTTGACCAAGGACCAGATCCTTGAGCTCTACGTCAACCAGATCTATCTGGGACAGCGCGCCTATGGCTTCGCGGCCGCCTCGCAGATCTATTTCGGTAAATCGCTTGATCGACTGAGCTTGGCCGAGGCGGCAATCCTTGCCGGGCTTCCCAAGGCCCCATCAGCTTACAACCCTGTTGCAAATCCGCAACGGGCACGCCAACGCCAGCAATACGTGCTGCGGCGCATGAAGGAACTCGACCATATCACCGACCAGCAGCATGCCGACGCGGTCAGGGCGCCTCTTCATGTCCGCCGCGAAGTGGATGATTTTGCAGGGATTCATGGGGAATACCTCGCCGAAATGGTACGTCAGGCAATTTACGAGCAATATCCCGAGGAAGCCTACTCGAAAGGCTTTCGCGTCTACACCACAGTCCGCAAGGCCGATCAGGAGGCCGCCTACGAGGCGGTTCGGCGCGGCCTGCTCAGCTACGACCGCAGCCAGGGCTACCGCGGCCCGGAAGCTTTCGTTGAACTGGCGGCGAACGCGGCCGAGGACGACATCGAAGAAGCGCTTGCCGAGCACTCCGACGTCGATGACCTGAAGGCGGCCCTGGTGCTGGCGGCGGGCGCCAAGGAGGTGCGGGCCGCGTTGAAGAACGGTGAAACCATCACGCTCTCGGGCGACGGCCTGCGGTTCGCGGCGCGCGCACTGGAGGACAAGGCGGCGCCGCAGCGGCGTATCCGGCGCGGCGCGGTCGTCCGGGTGCAGAGAGACGAAAAGAACAATTGGCAGATCGTCCAGATTCCCGAGGCTGAAGCCGCGTTCGTCTCGCTCGATCCGGCCAACGGCGCAATGCGCGCCCTGGTCGGCGGATTCGACTTCCACCGCAACAAGTTCAACCACATCACCCAGGCCTGGCGGCAGCCGGGATCATCGTTCAAGCCGTTCATCTACTCCGCCTCCCTGGAAAAAGGATTCACCCCCGCGACCGTGATCGCAGACGAACCGATCGTCGTCGAAGCGGAAGTCACCGGAAGCCAGCGCTGGGAGCCGAAAAACTACGACGGCAAGTTCGAAGGCCCGATGCGGCTGCGCACTGCGCTCGCGAAATCGAAGAACATGGTCTCGATCCGGATCCTGCAGGCCATCGACCCGAAGTACGCGCAGGACTACGTGACCCGGTTCGGCTTCGACGCCGACAAGCACCCCCCCTACCTAACCATGGCGCTGGGTGCGGGCTCGGTAACGCCGCTGCAGATGGCGCGCGGCTATGCGGTGTTCGCCAACGGCGGCTATCTGATTCAGCCCTACTTCATCGAGAAAATCGTCGACGACCGCGGCAACCCGCTCGGAGTCGCCAAGCCGCAGCATGCGGGCGAGGAATCGATGCGCGTGATTGACGCGCGCAACGCGTTCATCATGGACTCGATGATGCAGGACGTGACGCGCTACGGCACCGCAGCCAGCGTCGCCAAGCTGGGACGGCGCGATCTGGCCGGCAAGACCGGGACCACCAACGACTTCGTGGACGGATGGTTCTGCGGCTACCACCCCGATCTTGTCGGCATCGCCTGGATGGGGTTCGATCAGCCCAAGACCCTGGGGAAAAACCAGACTGGGGGCCGGATCGCGTTGCCGATCTGGATCGACTACATGGGCAAGGCCCTCAAGGGCGCGCCCGAAGGGCAGCGCAGCGTTCCGGAGGGCGTGGTTTCGGCCAGCGCCGATGCCGATCCGGCCGCGCCCCCCAACGCGAGAGGCGCCTCGGAGTTCTTCTACCGCGAATTCGCGCCTTCGAAGGAAGATGCAGCGTCATCGGCGCCCGCGCTGCCGCAGGAGCGACCGGAACGGCCCTCGCTCTAACGCGCCCTCAGCACCACCGGCGTTCCGCCCTGCTGCGAAGCGAGCTTCGAGACCGCCGCAAACAGCTCAGTACCGTCGCGCGTGTCGCGCCACAGCGCGCCGTCATGGCGAAAATGAAAGCCGCCGGACTTCGCAGCGACCCAGATCTCGCGCGCCGCGCCGTGCCGGTTGATCACCATCTTGGAGCCGTCCTCGAACTCGATCTCGAGAACGCCGGTACCCTTGGTCTGCACATCGGCATCCGGGACGCCGGCTTCAAAAGCGCTTTCCAGCGCGCTCAGCGCGGCGCCTGCAAGGGACTCGAATTCGCTCTCGGTCATGTGAGGGGACGATCCTGCTAACATGACCATTTTAGCCGCCGTTCGTGCCGCCTTTCATTGCCACAACGCCATGCGCCCCGCCATTTTCGCCGTGCTGCTTCTCCTGCTTGCCGCCGGCTGCGGCCAGAAGGGGCCGCTTTACCTGCGCGACAATCCCCCGCCGGGCGTGAAGCCGCCCAAGCCCGAGCCCTACAAGCCGGTTCCTTATCCGCAAGAGGCCGGCGAGGACGAGGGCGGCGCGGCGGGCAAGAAGTAGGCGCGGTCGGTGGCCTTCGCCTACCGCGGCGGCGTCCTGTGCGCCGAAGAAGTCTCGCTCGAGGAAATCGCGCGCCGGTTCGGCACGCCCTGCTATGTCTATTCCCGCGCCATCATGGAGAACAACTACGGCCAGTTCGCGCGCGCGCTGGCCGGCAGGGCGGCGCTGATCGCGTATTCGGTGAAGGCAAACTCGAGCCTCGCGGTGCTCGCGCTGATGGCGCGGCTCGGCGCCGGATTCGACATCGTCTCGGGAGGCGAACTCGCGCGCGTCCTCGCGGCGGGCGGCAACCCGCGCAAGGTGGTGTTCTCCGGCGTAGGCAAGTCCGAAGCGGAGATCGAGCAGGCGCTGCGCGCGGGGATCTTGTGCCTGAACCTCGAATCGGAAGCCGAACTCGAACGTGTTGATGCAATTGCCGCGCGCCTCGGGGTACGGGCACCGGTGGCCTTCCGGGTCAATCCGGACGTCGATCCAAAAACGCACAAGTACGTCTCAACCGGACTTGCACAGAACAAATTCGGGATCGCGCACGGCGAGGCCGAACGCCTGTACCGTGACGCCGCGCGGCGCCGCAACATCGAGCTGATCGGAATTGGCTGCCACATCGGCTCGCTGATGAACGACGCTGCGCCGTACGCGGCGGCGGCCGCGCACATCGGCGCGCTCGCCGCGCGGCTCGAGAGCGCCGGCATCCGCCTGTCGCATATCGACCTCGGCGGCGGGATCGGCATCCGGTACCGCGACGAATCCCAGGCGCCTGTCGCGGAGTTCGTCCGCGCGGCGCTCGCCGCGCTTGGCACGCGCAAGGAATCCCTGATCATGGATCCCGGCCGCGCAATCGTCGGTGATGCCGGCCTGCTTCTCACGCGTATCGAGTACGTCAAGCCGGGCGAGAGCAAGAGCTTCGTGGTGGTCGACGCGGCAATGAACGACCTGATCCGGCCGGCGTTGTATGACGCCTGGCACGAAGTCCGGACCGTGCGCGAGACGGAGTCCGGGGCCGCTACCGATGTTTACGACATCGTCGGGCCGGTGTGCGAAAGCGCTGACTTCCTCGCCCGGGACCGCAAACTGGCGGCCCGCCCCGGCGGTCTGCTCGCGGTAATGGCCGCAGGAGCGTACGGCATGGTGATGAGCTCGAACTACAATAGCCGCCCGCGCGCCGCCGAGGTGATGGTTTCAGGCGCCAATGCGTCGCTGGTGCGCGAGCGCGAAACAGTGGAACAACTCTTTGCCGGAGAGCGGGTCCTAGCCTAGGGTCCATGGCCTGATGAAATCCAGAACACGTTACGCGGTCTTTGCCGTCGTCTCCATCGCCCTGGGGGTGGGGGCCTTGGCCGCGTATTTCAGCGCCGATTCCCGGGCCAAGGAAAAGCAGGTCGTGAAGGCTCCGGCCGCGAGCCCAGTCGCCGTGATCGCCGCAGTGCAGCAAACTGTTCCAGTACGGCTACAGGCGATTGGCAACGTCGAGGCGTACAGCACCGTTGCCGTGAAGTCGCGCGTAGACGGGCAGATCGTCGAAGTGCCTTTTCGCGAGGGCCAGGAAGTCAAGAAAGGCGAGGTGATCTTCCGCATCGACCCGCGCGGCTTCGAGGCCTCGCTCAGACAGGCCGAAGCCCAGGCGCTGCGCGATGTCGCGAGCCGCGACCAAGCGGCCAACCAGGAGCGCCGCTACCAGGAATTGCTCGACAAGAACTTCGTCTCCAAGGACGCCTACGCGCAGTACCGGACCAATGCGGCGACCGCCGAGGCCACTTCCAAGGCGAGCCAGGCGGCGCTCGAGAACGCTCGCCTCAATCTCGATTACACGATCATTCGCTCGCCGATCGACGGCTACGTCGGCCGCGCGCTGCTGCAGGCGGGCAACATGGTGAAGGCAAACGACACGATTGCTCTGGTCGTCATCAATCAGGTCAAGCCGGTGTACGTGAGCTTCGCCATTCCGGAACAGCAGCTGCCGACGGTTCGCGAGCTGGTGCGGCGCAGTCCGCTCGCGGTCGAAGTCGCGGCCCCGGGCACCGACAAACCACTTGCCGCCGGGCGCATCGCATTCCTGGACAACGCGGTCGACCAGACCACCGGCACGATCAAGGTACGCGCGGTGTTCGACAACGGCGATGTGGCGCTCTGGCCGGGCCAGTTCGTCACCGTGCGGGTGAAACTCTACGACCAGGAGAACGCAATCCTGATTCCATCGCGCGCGCTGCAGACCGGTCCCAGCGGCCAGTTCGTCTACGTGGTGAAACCCGACATGACCGCGGAAGTGCGCAATGTCGTGGTCGCGCGTACTGAGGGCGATGTGACGGTGCTCGCCGAAGGCGGCGTCGCCAAAGGCGAGCAGGTGGTGGTGCGCGGCGCGTTGCGTCTGGCGCCCGGCGTCAAGGTCAACATCGTCGATTCGGCGGCGGCCTCGTGAACCTTTCCGAGATCTTCGTTCGCCGCCCGGTCATGACGGTGCTGATCATGGCCGGCATCCTCATTTTCGGCGTGGTTGCATTCCGGCTGCTGCCCGTGAGCCAGCTGCCCAACGTCGACTACCCGACGATTCAGGTCACCGCCGGGCTGCCCGGCGCGTCCCCGGAAACCATGGCTTCGGCGGTGGCGACGGTGCTGGAGAAGCAGTTCTCCACCATCGCGGGCATCGACTCGATGAATTCGGTGAGCGGCCAGGGCTCGACCTCGGTCACGATCCAGTTCAACCTGGACCGCGACATTGACGCCGCGGCGCAGGACGTGAATTCGGCGATCGCCGCGACCGCGCGGCTGCTGCCGCCGGCGATGCCGACGCCGCCGTCCTTCCGCAAAGTGAATCCGGCCGATTTCGCGGTCTTCTTGCTCGCGCTCACTTCGGACGTGCTGCCGATCTCGACCGTGAACGAGTATGCCGAAACCTATCTCGCGCAGCGCATCTCGACCATCAGCGGCGTGGCGCAGGTGCAGGTCTTCGGCCAGCAGAAGTACGCGGTAAGGGTGCAGGTCGACCCGAGCGCGCTCGCGGCGCGCGGGGTCAGCATGAACGAGGTGCAGCAAGCGGTCGCAAATGCCAACGTCAACCTGCCCACCGGCACGCTCTACGGCAAGGACCGCATGTTCGCGGTCCAGGCCACGGGCCAGCTGTACGACGCCAAGGCGTTCCAGTCGGTCATCGTCACCTACCGCAACGGCAATCCGGTGCGCCTGGGAGAACTCGGCCGCGTCATCGACAGCGTGCAGACCGACAAGGTCGCGGCCTGGTTCAAGGACAAGCGCGGGATCGTGCTCGCGATCCAGCGCCAGCCGGGCACCAACACCATCGAAGTTGTGGACGCAGTCAAGAAGCTGCTGCCCACATTCCGCGCCGAAGTGCCGCCGAGCATCGCCATCGACATCCTCTACGACCGCACCACGATGATCCGCGCGTCGGTGGCGGAGGTCGAGTCCACGCTGCTGCTCGCGCTGGCGCTGGTGGTGATGGTGATCTTCATCTTCCTGCGCAATATCCCGGCGACCGTCATTCCGAGCATCGCACTGCCGATGTCCATCGTCGGCACTTTCTCGCTCATGTACGCGTTCGGCTACAGCATCGACAACATTTCGCTGATGGCGCTCACCTTGTGCGTCGGTTTCGTGGTCGACGACGCCATCGTGATGCTCGAGAACATCAGCCGCCATATCGAGATGGGCAAGAGCGTAATGCAGGCCACGCTCGATGGCTCGAAGGAAATCGCGTTCACCATCGTGTCCATGACGATCTCGCTCGCCGCGGTGTTCATCCCGGTGTTCTTCATGGGCGGCATCCTCGGGCGCCTGCTGCACGAGTTCGCGGTGGTGATCATCGTCGCGGTGCTGATCTCGGGTTTCGTCTCGCTCACGCTGACGCCGATGATGTGCAGCCGCATCCTCAAGCCGCACGATCCGAACCTGCAGCACGGTCGGCTCTTCATGGCGTTCGAACATGGCTTCGACGCCTGGCGCAATTTTTACGGCACCACACTGCGCTGGGTGCTCGCACACCAGCGCGTCACGTTGATCGCATTCCTGGCGATCTGCGTGGCAACCGGCGTGCTGTTCGCCCGGGCGCCCAAGGGTTTCCTGCCCAGCGAGGACTCCGGCCAGTTGTTCATCTTCACCGAGGGTCCGCAGGACGTGTCTTTCGATGGCATGGTGGAACTGCAGCGCCAGGTCGCCGAGATCGTGCGCCAGGACCCCAACATCGAGGCCATCATGTCGTTCATCGGGGCGAGCAACACCAACGCCGCGATGAATATCGGCCGCATCACCATTGCCCTCAAGCCCTACGGCAAGCGTAAACCGGCCGACGAAGTCGTGAGGGGCCTGCGTCCCAAGCTCGCCAAAGTGGTCGGCATGAAAACCTTCGTGCAGAATGTGCCGACGATCCGCATCGGCTTTCTCACCAAGAGCCCCTACCAGTACGTGATCCAGGGGCCGAACACCGAACAGCTCTACGAATGGGCGCCGCGCATCGAGCAGAAACTGCGCTCGCTGCCGGGCATCATCGATGTTTCCAGCGACCTGCAGATCGCCCGCCCGGAGGTCAACGTCGAGATCGACCGCGAGCGGGCGGCGGCGCTGGGCGTCTCGCCGCAGGCGATCGAGACCACGCTCGGTTTCGCTTTCGGCGCGTCGCAGGTCTCGACCATCTACACCGCGACCAACCAGTACTGGGTGATCCTGGAACTGGAGCCACGCTACCAGCAGGACCCTTCGGCGCTCGCCATGCTCTACGTGCGCTCGACCAGCGGTGCGCTGGTACCGCTCAATTCGGTGGCGAAGCTCTCCTACAGCGTCGGTCCGCTTTCGGTCACGCACCTCGGGCAGCTGCCCTCGGTCACGGTTTCGTTCGATCTGCGGCCCGGCGTGGCGCTGTCGCAGGCGATCGACCAGGTGAGGCGGGAGATGGCGACGATGGCGATCCCCGCGACCATCAACACCTCATTCCAGGGAGCCGCGCAGGCGTTCCAGGCCTCCCTGCAGGGC
>MEQQ01000155.1:0-3502 GCA_001770285.1 Betaproteobacteria bacterium RBG_16_66_20 | reverse complement strand
GGCCTCCCTGCAGGGCATGGGTTTGCTCCTGCTGTTTGCGGTGTTCGTGATCTACCTGGTGCTCGGCATCCTCTACGAAAGTTTCATCCACCCGCTCACCATCCTGTCGGGCCTGCCGACCGCGGGCCTGGGCGCGCTGCTGACGCTGATGGCTTTCGGCGTCGAACTTAACATGTACGCCTTCGTCGGCATCATCATGCTGATCGGCATCGTGAAGAAGAACGCGATCCTGATGATCGATTTCGCGATCGAGGCGCAGAGAAATGAAGGCAAGGCGCCCGAGGCGGCGATCTATGAGGCGGGCATCATCCGCTTCCGCCCGATCATGATGACCACCGCCGCCGCGCTGATGGGCAGCCTGCCGATCGCGATCGGCTTCGGCGTCGGTGGCGGCGCGCGTGCGCCGCTCGGCCTCGCGGTGGTCGGCGGTCTGCTGCTGTCGCATATCCTGACGCTGTACATCACTCCGGTGGTCTACCTGTACTTCGAGCGGCTGCAGCAATGGATCGCGGAGCGCCGCAAGGCGCACGCCCAACCGCTCCTCGTCGGCGGCGCCCCTGCTCCGTCCGGCCCGCAGGCCCCGGAAAAATCGTTCTAGCTAGATCCACGCCCATCCCGCCGGCGAGCTTGCGGCGATGCTAGCATGCACTTTCGCTAGGAATTCCCCGGGGTTTCTCTATGGCAAACGTGCAAGACACCCGCAACATGGCATTGTTCTGCGACTTCGAGAACGTCGCCCTTGGCGTGCGTGAAGCGAAGTATGCGCAGTTCGACATCAGCCGCGTGCTCGAGCGCCTGCTCCTCAAGGGTTCGATCGTGGTGAAGAAGGCCTATTGCGACTGGGAGCGCTACAAGGAGTTCAAGGCGCCGATGCACGCCGCCGCCTTCGAACTGATCGAGATCCCGCATCTGCGCCAGTCGGGCAAGAACTCGGCCGACATCCGCATGGTGGTGGACGCGCTCGATCTTTGCTACACCAAGTCGCACGTCGACACATTCGTGATCATCAGCGGCGATTCCGACTTCTCACCGCTGGTCTCCAAGCTGCGCGAGAACGCGAAGGTAGTGATCGGCGTTGGCGTGAAAAACTCCTCGAGCGACCTCCTGATCGCCAACTGCGACGAGTTCATCTACTACGATGACCTCGCGCGCGAAGAGGAAGCCAAGCGCCGCGCGCAAAAAAAGCGCAAGGATGCCGGCCCGGCCGGCGGCGAAAAGCAGCAGGAAGCCTTCGACCTGGTGACCGAGACGCTCCAGGCGCTGATTGCCGAGCGCGGCGAGGGCGAGCGCATCTGGGGTTCGATGATCAAGCAGGCCCTGAAGCGCCGCAATCCCGGCTTCAACGAGTCCTATTACGGGTTCAAGGCGTTTTCCGACCTGCTGGAGGAAGCCGAAAAGAAAAAGCTCGTGACGCTCGAGCGCGACGAAAAGTCCGGCGGCTATCTGATTCGACCCTCCGGAAGAGCGTGAAGCTCTGCCGCTTCGACGACGATCGCCTCGGACTGGTCCAGGGCGGCGAGGTCCTCGATGTCAGCGCAGCGCTCGAAGTCATTCCCGCGCAACGCTGGCCGATTGCGCCGGGCGACCCGCTGATCGTTCATCTCGAGCGCGTCGCCGAGCGCGCGCGGGCGCTCGCGGCCGGCGCGCCGCGGCGCAAGCTCCATGCGGTGAAGCTCAAGTCGCCGGTCGCCAATCCGACCAAGATCGTGAACGCGCCGATCAATTACCAGGCGCACATCGACGAAGCGAAGAATGACCAGGGCATCGCGCATGGGCGCGACATGTCGAAGGGCATCTGGGACTGGGGCCTGTTTCTGAAGGCGACCAGCGCCTTGATCGGTCCCGGCGAGGAAATCCGCCTGCGCTTCCCCGAACGGCGCAATGACCACGAAGTCGAACTCGCCGTAGTCATCGGCAAGCGTTGCAACCATGTGAAGATGGAAGGCGCGCTGCAGTGCATCGCCGGCTACGCCATCGGCCTGGACATGACGATCCGGGGCCCGGAGTTGCAGTGCTTTCGCAAGTCGCCCGATACCTACGCGGTCTGCGGGCCGTGGCTGGTCACGCGCGATGAGATCCCCGATCCGAACAATCTCGACCTTTCATTGCGGGTAAACGGCGAACTGCGACAGAATTCAAACACCCGGCGCCTGGTCTACAGCGTCGAGCGCCTGATCGAATACGCGAGCAGCTTCTACACGCTATATCCCGGCGACCTGATTTTCACCGGGACGCCCGAAGGTGTCGGCCCGGTCAAGCCCGGGGATGTGATCACCGCCGACATCGAATGCATTGGTCGCCTCGAAATCCGGGTCGCGGACACCTACGACCAGTAGTCTCAGGGATTGAGCTGGCGATAGACGGCGTCGGCGACCGACAGCAGATCATCCCTGCTGAGATCAGCAGACGACAGCGCGTAGCCGAGCTTGCGGTCGATCCAGTAAAACACCTTCACGTTGCCTTCGGCCGCGAAGCGGAATGCGGTTTCGCGGTTCTCGGCGGCCTCGGTGCGCACGTAGAGCGTAATGCGACGTCCCTGCGCCGTCTGGTACATGAAATGCGCAACAGGCCCGTTGTCGCCCGGCAGCAATCGGCCGCCGACCAGGCTGTAACCGACCGCCTCGAGCTTCGGCGCGCGCACCGGGGCGCCCAGCCGCTTGGAAAGCCACGCCACGAGGTGTTGCTCCTGGTCGGCGCCGACCTCGACCGGATGACGCACCTCGGGCGAGTAGGTCGCGTGCGCGACCGCGGCGCGCTTGACGAACCCGGGTACTTCCGCCTGCGGCGCGCTGGCCGGGCGCGAGGCGTGCAGCTGCCAGCCGGCGATCGTCCCGGCGCACAGACCGAGAATCACCCAGCCGGCCGCGATCGCGGGCGCGCGCCAGCGCCGCCGGCGCGCGCGCAGGCGTCCCGGCAGCGGTTCTTCGAGCACCGGGTCGTAGAGCTGGTGCAGCGCCTGCGACAGCGCTTTCAGCTCGAGGTCTTCCTGGGGCGCGTTATCCATTTCTCATCTCACGATCTTCAGTTGCTTGCCGCCCGGCGGCAGCCCGGACAGCATGGTGCGCAGTTTCTCCCTCGCGCGCGCCAGGCGCGACATCACGGTCCCGATCGGAATGCCGAGGGTGCCCGCAGCCTCCTCGTAGCTCATGTCCTCGAGCACCACGAGCAGCAGCACCTCGCGCTGCTCCGGCGGCAGGCGGCCGATTGCCAGATCCAGGTCCCGCAGCTCGAGCGCATCGGTTTCGCGCGCGGGCTGCGAAAGCTCCGGCATTTCTTCGTCGAGCTGCACGCCCGGGCGCGCCGCCCGCAACTGATTGACGTAGACGTTGTGCATCACAGTGAACAGCCAAGCCCGGAGATCCGTTCCGCGCCGGTAAAGATGGAGCTTCGCCCAGGCGCGTTCGAGCGTGTCCTGTACCAGGTCGTCGGCGGCCGCGCGATCGCCGGCCAGCGCCCGGGCGTAGCGCCGCAGGCGCGGTATCAGTTCGACGATGCTCTCGGC
>MEQQ01000154.1:11551-22171 GCA_001770285.1 Betaproteobacteria bacterium RBG_16_66_20 | reverse complement strand
TCGCAGGCGGTGCAGGACGTGAGCGCCGATATCTGGCGCAGCGCCATGACCGTGAACGTCGAGGCGAACCTGCTCGTCATGCAGGCCTGCCATGCGCTGCTCAAGCTTGCGCCGCGCGGCGGCCGGATCGTGGTCATCGGCTCGAAGAACGTGCCCGCACCCGGTCCCGGTGCCGCGGCATATTCGGCTTCGAAGGCGGCGATGAACCAGCTCGCGCGCGTCACCGCGCTCGAATGGGGCAAGGACGGGATCCGGATCAATACCATCCATCCGAATGCGGTCTACGACACGGCGCTCTGGACCGGCGAGGTGCTCGCCGCGCGCGCCAAGGCCTACAACCTGACCGTGGAGCAGTACAAGATGAACAATCTGCTGCGTACCGAGGTCTCGTCGCGGGACGTCGCGGAACTGGCGGCCGAGATGTGCGGGCCGCTGTTCGCCAAGACGACCGCCGCCCAAGTGCCCGTGGACGGCGGCAACGAGCGGGTGGTCTAGATGGCGATAGAGCCCATCCGCTGGAAGGGCGACCGGCTCGAGCTGCTCGACCAGCGCCTGCTTCCCGACCAGAGCGTCTACGTCGCCTGCAAATCGGCAGCCGAGGTGGCGGCTGCGATCCGCGACATGGTGGTGCGCGGCGCGCCCGCGATCGGTTGTGCGGCTGCCTTTGGTTTTGCTCTCGATTCAAGAAACAAATCAGACCTGAAAAAGGCGTTCGATACCCTCGCCGCCAGCCGCCCGACCGCGGTAAACCTGTTCTGGGCGCTGGATCGAATGAAGAAGGCCGCGAATGCCGAGGCCGAAGCGATCGCGATATTCAAGGAAGACCTCGCCATGAACCGCGCCATGGGCGAACTCGGGGCGAAGCTGATCGCGCAGCGCGCCCGCGTCATGACTTATTGCAACGCGGGCGCTCTGGCGACCAGCGGGTATGGCACCGCCCTTGGGGTGATAAGAGCTGCATTTGCAAACAAGAAAGATATCTCCGTCGTGGCCTGCGAGACACGCCCTTACCTGCAGGGCGCGCGCCTGACGGCGTGGGAGTGCGTGCAGGAGGGCATTCCCTGCACGCTGATTACCGACAACATGGCAGGCCACCTGATGAGCAAGGGCGAGGTGGACGTCGTCATCGTAGGCGCCGACCGCATCGCCGCGAACGGCGACACCGCCAACAAGATCGGAACCTACATGGTCGCGGTCCTGGCGCGCCGCCACCGCCTGCCCTTCTACGTCGCCGCGCCTACCTCGACCTTCGATCCCAAGATCGCGGACGGCTCGGCGATCCCGATCGAGGAACGCCCGGCGCAGGAAGTGACCGGCTACCGCGGCCTGCGCTGGGCGCCGGAGGGCGTGGCGGTCAGGAATCCCGCGTTCGACGTGACGCCCGCAGAACTCATCACCGGGATCGTGTGCGAGAAGGGCGTGATCCTCGAGCCGAACCGCGAACGGGTTCTCGCGATGCTGAAATAGCGCCCGGGCTACAGCTTCTCGTCTTTCCCCAGTAGGCCTACCGATTTCAGGGTCTCGGCCACCCAGGCCTGAGCCAGCTCGCCGCGGCCGATGGCCTGCATGCGCGCGTCTTCGCTATCCACCTTGGCTTGCGCGCCCTGGACGATTTCCGTTGCCTTTTCGCGCGGCACCACGACCACGCCGTCGGCATCGCCCACGATCAGGTCACCCGGATTCACCGTGGTGCCCGCGAGCGAGACCGGCCAGTTGATGCGGCCGCCGGAATTCTTGAGCGGGCCGTTCGGATTGCAGCCGGCGGCGAAGATCGGGAAATCCCCGGCAGCGCATTCCTCGGTATCGCGCACCGCGCCGTCGATGACGAATCCGGCGATCCCGGCCTTTTTCGCGTGGGCGGCCATCAGCGCGCCGGTCAGCGCGCAGCTCAGGTCGCCCTTGCCGTCCACCACGATCACATCGCCCGGCTTGGCGAGGACCAGTGCGGCGTGGATCATCAGGTTGTCGCCCGGGCGGACTTCCACCGTGAACGCGGGGCCCGCGACTTTCATCGCTTTCGAGAGCGGCTGGATGCGGCCGCCGAGCGTGCCGCGCCGGCCGCCTACATCGGCCAGGATGGCAGCCTGGAAGCGGCGCGCCTGCGCGACCAGCTCCGCGGGCACGCGCTCGATCTGCCTGCGAATCTCCGGATGTTTTGTGTTTGAGTCCATTACGCCGCCTTTTCGTTGATTTCCACCGTGGTATAGGGAGGTACGAGGTCGAAAAGCTCTACGATGTCCGCGTTGCGCATGCGGATGCAGCCGATCGAGCCCGGTTTGCCCATTTCAGCCCGGTCGGGAGAACCGTGAATGTAGATGTAGCGGCGCATCGTGTCGACATCGCCGAGACGGTTCCTGCCGGGCTCGCAGCCCGAGAGCCACAGGATGCGCGTCAGCATCCAGTCGCGCCCGGGGTATTTTTCGTCCAGCTCCGGCGACCATATCTCCCCCGTTGGACGGCGCCGTGCGAACACCGCGTTCAGCGGCTGCCCGGCGCCGATCCTGGCGCGCACGATGTGCCGGCCGCGCGGCGTGCACAAGCTGCCGTTTTTCTCTCCCGGCCCGTTCTTCGCCGTGGACACGGAATAGCGTCTGACCAGCTTGCCGTCGTCGGTCAGCGAAAGCGTCTGCGCGGCAATGTCGATTTCTATTTTCACCGTTTTGCGGCGAAGAAACCCGTGAGAAGCGAACCGCATTCCTCTGCCAGCACTCCGCCTTCAATGCTGGTCTGCGGCTTCAGGATCTTCTTCTTCGGGTCGGTGGCGCCGAAGACCACGCGCGCGATGCGCGCGTGGAACATCGCCCCCAGGCACATCTCACAAGGCTCGAGCGTGACGTAGAGGGTGGTTTCCGAAAGACGGTAGTTCTGCAGCGCGGACGCCGCCGCGCGCATCGCCTGGATCTCGGCGTGCGCCGTCGGATCGCAGGAGGAAATCGGCCTGTTCCACCCCTCCCCCACGATCCTGCCGTCCATGACCACCACGGCGCCGACCGGCACCTCGCCCTCGGCCTCGGCGCGCCTTGCGAGCTCGAGCGCGCGCCGCATGAATTCCTCGTCGTTCATTCGCTCTTCACCATCCTGCGTATCGTGCCACAAACGTCATCTCTGCCTGTGCTGCAGTCCGTATGCGGCCTGGCCGTCCTGCCCGAGCAGTCTTACAAGCGCCGGCATCGCCGCGCGCAAGCGCTCCTCCAGCTTCCAGGGAGGATTGAAAACGAACACGCCGCTGCCGTGCAGACCCAGGCCGTCCTCGGCCGGCTTCATGACCCTGAGCCACAGGTGCAGCCAGTCGCCTTGCGCCAGTTGCCGCAATTGGCCGGGCAATTGCGCCGACTCCTTGCGCTGCACCTGCGGATACCACACGGCGTAGGTGCCCGTGGCAAACCGCTGCAAGGCGTCGCGCATGGCGGCAATTACTTTGCGATAGTCGGCCTTGTCCTCGTAAGACGGGTCGATCAGCACCAGGCCGCGGCGGGTCGGCGGCGGCAGCACGGCCTTCAGACCGGCAAAGCCGTCCGCGGCCTGTACGGTTACGCGCCGGCCTGCAGCGCGATACCGGTCGCGGAGAACCCGGCATTCCGTCGGGTGCAGCTCGAACAGCTGCAACCGGTCCGTCGGCCGCAGCATCTGCAGCGCAATCTGCGGCGAGCCGGGATAGAAGTGCAGCGTGCCGTCCTGGTTCGCGGCCCGCACCTGGACCAGGTACTCGCTCAGCGCCGCGGGAAGGCCATTCGCCTTCCAGAGCCGGCCGATGCCGTCCCTGAATTCCGCCTTTTTCCGCGCGAAATCGCTGCTCAGCGAATAACTGCCGGCGCCCGCGTGGCTGTCCACGAACCAGAGCGGCTTGTGTTTGCCGGTCAGGTACGCAAGCATCTGGACCAGAACGACGTGTTTCAGCACGTCGGCATGGTTGCCGGCATGAAAGCCGTGGCGGTAGCTGAACATCGTCCCGTATGACATGTTGCCACAGTGCTCGCTACGCGCCCCCGCCAAGCGTCGGGGCTCCCGCTGAAGATACAATCTCCCTCGCCATGAGCGAAACGCGCCGCGATCTGACCCGCACCACCCTGGCTGTGCTGTTCATCGGCGGGCTGCTGCTCGCCTCGTTCTGGATCATGCAGCCGTTCCTCGCCGCGTTGATCTGGGCGGGCATGATCGTCGTGTCGACCTGGCCGCTGATGCGCCGCGCCCAGGGCTGCCTGTGGGGCCGGCGGTGGCTCGCGGTGGGCGCGATGATGCTCGGCCTGATGCTGGTATTCATCGTGCCGCTTGCGCTCGCCATCCGCACCATCGCCGAGCGCGCCGGCGATATCGTCGCGTTCGCCAAGCGGCTGAGCAGCTTCGAAATGCCGCATGCGCCCGAATGGCTGGGCAATATCCCGCTGATCGGCGACCGGGCGGTGATCACGTGGGAGACGTACGCCATCAAGGGCGCGCGCGAGCTTGCGATGCACGCCGAGCCCTACGTGGGTACGGTCACGCGCTGGTTCCTCTCGGAAGTGGGCAGCTTCGGGCTGGTGTTCGTGCAGTTCCTGCTCACCGTGGTCCTGTCCGCCATCCTCTACGCCAACGGCGAAGCCTGGGCGGGATGGGCGCTGCGCTTCGGCAGGCGGCTGGCCAAGGAGCGCGGCGAGCGCGCAGTGGTGCTCGCCGGCCAGGCGATCCGCGGCGTCGCGCTGGGGGTGGTGGTCACCGCGCTCGTCCAGTCCGTCCTCGGCGGCATCGGGCTGGCGATTGCCGGGGTGCCCTTCGCCACCGTGCTGACGGCGATCATGTTCATATTCTGCATCGCCCAGATCGGGCCCGTGCTCGTGCTGCTACCCGCGGTCGGCTGGCTCTACTGGAGCGACAGCGCCGGCTGGGGCACTTTCCTGCTGGTGTGGACGGTCATCGTCGGCACCATGGACAACGTCCTGCGCCCCTACCTCATCAAGCAGGGCGCCGACCTGCCGCTGCTGCTGATCTTCGCGGGCGTCATCGGCGGCCTGCTGGCCTTTGGCCTGGTGGGCATCTTCGTCGGGCCGGTGGTGCTGGCGGTGGCCTACACGCTGGCAGATGCATGGGTCGACGATAGCCGGCTGGACGACGCCGGCGCAGCTGCGCGCGATTCCACCGAACCCCCCTGACGATCCACCCGGCCGCGGTAATCGCCCCTGCTGAGGCCTCTGCTCCAACTCTCCTCAGAAACCGAACGCAACGCCGAGCATCAGGGTGTGGTAACCCCCGGTCAGGTTGCTATAGACCTTGTCATTGTAGTAGTCGTAGGCGTACGAGCCCTTGAGCTTCACCGTCTTTTTCAGCGCGTAGTCCACGCCCAGCGTCAGGGTGTTGACCGAGTTGTTGATCGTTCCGTCCACAGCCGGCAGTTCGGACAGGATCAGGCCGCTGGCTACGTTTCCCTTGGATCGCGTAAAGGTGTAGCTGCCGCTGTAGCGCAGTGCATCGCTCGCCTGCCAGTCCCCGCCAAGCGTAAGGACGTAGCTGTCGACGTCGTAACCCGACCGGTCCCTGACGACGAACGCGATGGCGGCGTTCGGTGCTTCGAAGCGGCGCCGATCCGAGGACAGGTAGTACGTCCTGAAGTCGTCCTGCATCCACGAGAGGCTGGCTGCAGTGTTGATCGTTGCACTCACGGGGATATTGAGTGAAACTCCGGCCGCCTGCTGGGTCTTGTTCAGATCCTGCGCCGTTGCGGCGCCGTCCCTCACGGGCCCGATCAGGCCATCGGTAAACGTGTTGTTGGCGTTCTTCTTGTTTTTGTAGTTGTAATACGCGCTCGTCAGCATGCCGCTGCTTGCGGCATAAGTCACCTTGGACTTCAGGTTGAACGACTTTTCGGGCTCGGTGACCAGGCCGGTCTCGTTCGCGCTCAGGTAGGACGGCGTCACCCGGACGATCAGCCCCGGCATGGGACGCGCCACCCAATTGACGTACAGCTCATCCCCAACCGTGTGTTCCCGATAGAGCGATCTTTGCGGCTGGATGCCGCTCAGAGCCGCGGTGACGGCGGTCCAGGTCAGGTCGCGATCCTTGTCTTCGCGCTTCCAGCCGACCGTCACGGTCGACTTGAGGGTTCTCGGGCGGAACGTGGCGGAGAGCCCGTAGTTCAGCGTCTTGATCCTGTTGATGCGCACCCCCAACTGTTCGCCGACCGCCGCATTGAGCAGGCCGACCACCGGGAAGCTCGAATCATTGTCGCGGTTGTAGTACTTGACGAAGCCTTCCAGACCGACCCCGGACCACATGCTGGAATTGACGTTGAGGTAAGCGCTGTTGGTCGTGATCTTGCCGGTGTTGTAGCCGAGCGTCTGCTCTCTGAGCGTGAACGAATCCTGATCGAGAATCGAATGGCCGTAACCGGCCGCAACCGCCGTGCCGCCGAAATTCTTCGCGACGCGGAAGTTGTTCGAGATCAGGGTGCTGTCCGGGACGAAATGCACGGGTTTGGTGGCGGAAGCCGCCTGGAAGAAGCCCGCGAAATTGGCCGCGAAATCCCCCATCTGGAATTCGCGCGCCTTGTTGTCGAATTTCTCCAGCGACCCTTCGTAGGAAAGCGCGAAGCCGCCCGGCGCCCCGGCCAGCTTCAGCGTGTAGCGGTTCATCCTCTCGTCGACCGGCATGTCGAAGCCGCGCCAGCGCTGCAGCACTCTGGCGGCCCCGCCGGTTACGTCGCTGCCCCCGGCAACGTAAGTGGCAAAGCGGTTGCCGTCGCGCTTGTAGCCGTCGTAGCCGAGCGCGGCGGTCGCGGTCGTGCCGAACAGCTGCGGTTTCAGGGCGAGACCCGCGCCGTAGGTGCTGCGATCGACCTTGTACAGGTTCTGGCCCGGCGAATCGTTGTTGAACTGCGCCACGAATCCGCTGCTGGTGTTCGCGGGAACGTTATAGCTTGGGTCGGTGCCGCCGGTCACGAGGTTCGGGTTGTAGTTGAAGCCGAATCCGCCGGTGGCCGAGCGGAAATGCGAGTAATAGCCGGTCAGGCCCAGGCGGTCCGTATCCCCCCGCAGATAACCACGGTGGTTGTAGGCGCCGAAGCCTTTGCGTTCCAGCACGAACACGTCGCGCTTGGGATCTGTTACCACCACGTCCAGGTCGGCATCGAGGTAGCCGCCCGACCGGGTGTCGCCGCCCTTCTGGGTGTTGTAGCGTTCCAGAAACTGCGTCCGGTCGGTGCCGAAGCCCTTGTGATAATCGAACAGGTACAGTTTCGGCGTGATTTCGCCGGAGACGATCGTCCCGTTTTGCGCATTGGCAGGCAAGGGAAAGACGGCGAGGGTCATCACCGCGGCCAGCACGATTTTCATCGGTGTCTTCGCATTCATGGTGTTTTTCCCTCGGGCGCTCAGTGTCTCAGGTGCTGGTCGATCGAACTGCCATGCACGGCGCCATGACAGCTCGCGCAGTCTCTCAGCACGGCGCCGGTAATCCGCTGCGTGTTGTTTGTAGAAGCTGTCTGGCCGTGACGGTTGCCGGCCACGGAATGGCATTGCAGGCACATCATGGGTTGGGCCACCTCGAGCAGCCGCCGGTTCGGCGTGCCGTGCGGATTGTGGCAGTTGGTGCAGTCTTCCGCAGCCGGCGGATGCTCGAACACGTGAGGTCCGCGCACGGCCTGGTGACACTTGGTGCATTGCTCGGTCTTGCCGCCCAGTGCCGCCTGCTTGCCGTCGTGCGGCTGATGACAACTCGTGCAGGAAACCGCGCCTTCTCTGAGCGGGTGATGCGACGGCATGCTGAAGCGCGCCAGCACGTCCTGGTGGCAGGTCGCGCACAGCCTGGCGTTGTTGTCCATCTTCAGATCGGCCACATTCGCCTGCTTGCCTACCTTGGGATTGTGGATGCCATGGCAGTCGCTGCACTGGACGCCGGCCTTGTTGTGCTCGGAGAACGCAAAGTTCATCCGGTTGGCGTCCTTCGCGTGGCCCTTGCCCGACGCATGGCAGGACAGGCAGGTTTCCGGCGCGATCGCCTTGGTGGGTTTCGCCTGTATCGGATCCTTGAGGTGTCCGGCCGTATCGCGGTGGCAGGATTGGCAATCGCGGTGATTGGCGTGCACCTTGACTTCGGAGTCACTATGGCAATTCCTGCATTCCGTGGCCAGCGTCTTCGCCGCGCTCGCTTTCGTCGCCGCAGCCTGCGCTGGCGCCTCGGCAGCGAAACCGAACAATGCGCAGCCGAGCGCCAGAGCCAACATCACATCGAAACGCCTCATGGCCTGCTCCTCGCAATCGCCTGCTTCATAAAGAAACTTCCGCACCCGCTGCCATGCAGCATTGTCGGCAATTGATGAAGACGCGCACAACGGTCTAACGGAGCAAATCGATTCGGACCAAGGTCTGATCCATTTCGGCACTAGGTCGCATGACAGGGGCAGGCCATTAGGTCGCTGGTGCGTGATATCCTCATTTCCCGCTCGGCATTCTCCATGGCACAACAAGCGTTCCCCCTGCCCCCCTGGGTTACGGTTCTGAAGGAATCCTTCAGACGCCTCAGCCTTTCGGTCCAGTTCCTGATGGTGAGCTTCATGGTGCTTGTCTCCGGCATGGCGATCCTCGGATCCTGGCTCGGGCGACAGATCGAAACCAACTCCGTCAACCGCGCCGCGGCCATCGCGGCCGTTTACGTGGAGAGCATTCTTGCCGCGCAACTCGGCCAGTACGCGGGCGGCAGCGCCATCGACGGACGGACTCGCGCGTCACTGGACGGCGTGTTCGTCGAAGGGCCCCTGCGCCGCAAGGTAGTCCGCTTCAAGCTTTGGGATTCCAAAGGCACCATCCTCTATAGCAGCGACCATGCGCAGGTGGGACGCCGCTTTACGATCGAGGGGCTGTTGGCCGGCGCTTTCGCGGGAGCCGTGCAGGCCAGAATCAGCGATCTGGACGAAGCCGATAACGCGTCCGAGCGCGAGCGCTGGACGGAGCTGATCGAGGTCTACGTGCCGCTGCGTACCGGCGCGAACGGCAAGGTCACCACGGTCGCCGAGTTCTACCACTCAATGGAGAGCCTTCGCCGCGACATCCGCGCAGCGAAGCAACGCAGCTGGGCGCTCGTCGCGGTCACCACCGCGGCCATGTACCTGCTACTGATCAGTATCGTGCGCCGCGCGAACACCACCATCGTCGACCAGCAGCGCGACCTGCGCCGCCAACTGCAGCAGCTACGGACCACGCTTGGCGAAAACGTGCGCATGCGCGAGCGGCTGCGCGAGGCGGGCGCGCGCACCACCGCGCTTAACGAGCAGTTTCTTCACCGGGTAGCTGCCGACCTGCACGACGGACCGGCACAGGAGATTGCACTGGCCCTGATGCGCCTGGAGACTCTCGGCGAAGGCCGTATCGGTGGCGCCATCCCCGAGGGCAACACCTGGCGCGACTTCGAGACTATCCACCGCGCCCTGGACGCCTCGCTGGCGGAGCTGCGCGTCATTGCGTCCGGACTCGGAATGCCGGGAATCGCCGATCTGTCGTTCGCCGACACCGTCATACGCGCCGTGCGCGATTTCGAGGACCAGTTTGGGACGACGGTCAACGCCGACGTGGACGATACGCTGGATGACGCGCCGCTTGCGATCAGGATTACTGTCTACCGACTGCTCAAGGAGTCGCTCACCAATGGCTGGCTGCACGCGCGCGGGGCGGCGCAGCGGGTGCGAGCGCGGCGCGCCGGCGGACAGGCGCTCATCGAGGTCGCAGACCAGGGCCCGGGCTTCGTTCCGCAGGCGGCTTTCAACTCCGGGCGGCTCGGGCTGGAGTTCATGCGCGAGCGCGTTCTCCTGGTCGGCGGAACTTTCGAGATCGCCTCCGAACCGGGGAGCGGCACGCGCGTTCTGGTCCGGCTTCCACTGTCGCTCGAAGAGACTGCACATGGCTGATTCGATCCGCATTCTGCTTGCTGATGACCATCCGATGTTCCTCGATGGCGTCGCTCACTCGTTGGGCAGCGAGCCCGGATTCGAGGTGATCGCCCGCGCGGCAAGCGGGGAGGAAGCCGTGGAGCTGGCACAGCGATTGGTTCCCGACGTCGCGCTGCTGGATATCACGATGCCCGGGATGGGAGGCATTGCGGCCGCCGCAAGCATCGCCGCAAGCGCACCTGGCATGCGCATCGTGATGCTCACCGTATCCGAGGACAAGGACAACCTGATGGCCGCCCTCAAGGCCGGAGCGCACGGTTACGTGCTCAAGGGGGCGGCGGCAAGCGAGTTGCGCGCCATCGTGCGCCGCGTGGCCGACGGCGAGTCCTTCGTCACGCCCGCCCTGGGCGCGCGACTGCTGGCCGAGTTCTCCCGCCCGCGCGTTCACGATCCGCTCTCCGGCCTGACGGCACGCGAGGCCGAAGTCATCGAACTCCTTAGCCAAGGACTCACCAACCGCGAAATCGGCGCGAAACTGCATCTCGCCGAAAAGACGATCAAGCACTACGTGACCCGCATCCTGCAGAAGCTGCAGGCGCGCAGCCGCACCGAGGTAGCCCTGATCGCCGCGCGGCACGGTTCGCGCACGCGTCCGGCGCGCGAGGCGAGGCCCGCCAAACACTATCAAGACAGAAAGCGGTAGTTTCCTCGGAAGGCCGATCGACCGTAGGCGGAACCGGATTAAGCGCCGCGGATTGCGGCGCCCCCCC
>MEQQ01000154.1:0-11511 GCA_001770285.1 Betaproteobacteria bacterium RBG_16_66_20 | reverse complement strand
CACGCGGTTGATGCCGCGCACTTCGTTGATGATGCGGCTGGAAACTTTGGCGAGCAGTTCGTGCGGCAGCGGCGCCCAGCCCGCGGTCATGAAGTCCGAGGTCTCCACCGCGCGCAGCGCGACCACGTACTCGTAGGTGCGCCCGTCGCCCATCACGCCCACCGATTTCACCGGCAGGAAGACGGCGAACGCCTGGGCGGTCTTGTCGTACCAGCCCGACTTTCGCAGCTCTTCGATGAACAGCGCATCGGCCTTTTGCAGCAATAGCACGTATTCCTTCTTTATCTCTCCAAGAACCCGCACTCCCAGCCCGGGGCCCGGAAACGGATGGCGGAACACCATTTCGCGCGGCAGGCCGAGCGCGAGGCCGAGCTCGCGCACTTCGTCCTTGAACAGTTCGCGCAGCGGCTCGAGCAGTTTCAGGTGCAGCGACTCGGGCAGCCCGCCGACATTGTGGTGCGACTTGATGCTGGCGGCTTTCTTGGTTTTCGCGCCCGCCGACTCGATCACGTCCGGGTAGATGGTGCCTTGCGCGAGCCAGCGTGCGCCCTTTATTTTCTTGGCCTCTTTCTGAAAGATATCCACAAACAGCTTGCCGATGATCCTGCGCTTGTGTTCCGGATCGGAGACGCCTGCAAGGGCCGCGAACATCTCAGTGCCGGCATCGACGTGGATCACCTTGACGTGCATGTGCTCGGCAAAGGTATCCATGACCTGCGCGGCCTCGTTCAGCCGCAGCAGGCCGTGATCGACGAATACGCAGGTAAGCTGCTTGCCAACCGCCTTGTGGATCAGCGCGGCGGCGACCGAGGAATCGACCCCGCCCGACAGGCCCAGGATGACTTCTTCATCGCCTACCTGTTCTTTAATCGTCTGAATTGCTTCAGAAACGTAATCCGGCATGTTCCAATCGCCGCGGCAGCCGCAGATCTCCTGCACGAAGCGATGCAGGATCCGGGTGCCTTGCGCGGTGTGGGTGACCTCGGGATGGAATTGCACCGCGTAGTAGCGGCGCGCCTCGTCCGCCATGGCGGCGATCGGACAGGAATCGGTGGAGGCCATGAGCTTGAAACCCGGCGGCATCTCGACGACCTTGTCGCCATGGCTCATCCAGACCTTGAGCATGCCGTGGCCTTCAGGTGTGCGGAAATCCTCGATGCCTTCGAGCAGCTTCGCATGGCCGCGCGCGCGTACCTCGGCATAACCGAACTCGCGCAGCTTGCCGGCCTCGACCTTGCCGCCCAGCTGCTGCGCCATGGTCTGCATGCCGTAGCAGATGCCGAGCACCGGCACGCCGGACTCGAAAACCGCAGCGGGCGCCTTGAGCGTGGCCTGCTCGTAGGCGGACAGATGGCTGCCCGACAGGATCACGCCCTTGGGCGCGTAGTCGCGTACGAAGGCGTCCGTGACATCGCAGGGATGGATCTCGCAGTAGACCTTGGCTTCGCGCACCCGGCGCGCGATCAGCTGCGTGTACTGCGCGCCGAAATCAAGGATCAGAATCCTGTCGTGCAACACGCTACTCGACCCGGTAATTCGGCGCCTCCTTGACGATCTGGACGTCGTGCACGTGCGATTCGCGCATTCCGGCCGACGTGATCTCGACGAACCGCGACCGGGTGCGCAGCTCTTCGATGGTGCGGCAGCCCGTATAACCCATGCTCGCACGCACGCCGCCGAGCAGCTGCTCGATCATCGACAGCGCGCTGCCCTTGAACGGCACCCGGCCCTCGACGCCTTCGGGAACAAGCTTGTCGACGTTCATGTCGGAGTCCTGGAAATAGCGGTCGGCGGATCCTTTCTGCATCGCACCGAGCGAGCCCATGCCGCGATACGACTTGTAGGAGCGACCCTGATAGAGCTCGATCTCGCCGGGCGCCTCCTCGGTGCCGGCAAACAGCGAGCCGAGCATCACCATGTGCGCGCCCGCGCCGAGCGCCTTGGCGATGTCGCCCGAGAACCGGATGCCGCCGTCGGCAATCAGCGGCACGCCTGATTTGGCCAGCGCTGCCGCGACATTCATGATCGCCGTGATCTGCGGAACGCCGACCCCGGCCACCACGCGCGTGGTGCAGATCGAGCCCGGGCCGATGCCTACCTTCACCGCGTCGGCGCCGTGATCGGCCAGCGCGCGGGCGCCATCACCCGTGCCGACATTGCCGCCGATGACCTGGATGTCCGGGTACTTCTTCTTGATCCAACTGACGCGGTCGAGGACGCCCTTGGCATGCCCGTGCGCCGTATCCACCACCAGCACGTCGACGCCGGCGTCGACCAGCCTTTCCACCCGCTCATCGGTACCCTCGCCGACGCCCACCGCTGCGCCCGCGCGCAGCTTGCCCTGTGCATCCTTGCACGCGTTGGGATGTTCGGTTTCCTTGATGATGTCCTTGACCGTAACGAGCCCCTTCAGGCGCCACTGCTTGTCCACCACCAGCACGCGTTCGAGCCGGTGCTTGTGCAGCAGCGCCATGGCGTCGGCCCGGGTCGCGCTCTCGTTGACGGTCACCAGCTTTTTCTGCGGCGTCATGATGTTGCGCACCGGCTGATCGAGCTTTTTCTCGAAGCGCAGGTCCCGGTTGGTGACGATCCCGACGACCTTGCCCGCCACCACCACCGGAAAGCCCGAGATCCGGTGCTTCTTCTGCAGCGCGATGACCTGGCGCACGCGCATCTCGGGGGTGATGGTCATGGGATCGCGCAGCACGCCGGATTCGAAGCGCTTGACCTTGGCGACCTCGGCGGCATGCTCCTTGGGCGAAAAATTCTTGTGGATGATGCCGATCCCGCCTTCCTGGGCGATGGCGATCGCGAGACGTGCCTCGGTGACGGTATCCATCGCCGCGGACAGCAGCGGGATGTTCAGTTCGAGCTTGCGGGTGAGGCGGGTCTTGAGGGAAACATCGCGCGGCAGGACGCGCGAGTGGGCGGGAAGGAGGAGGACATCGTCGAAGGTCAGCGCCTTCTGGATCACCCGCATGGCTATCCTTGCTCTCAAAAACGCATTATACGCGAGCCGCCGCGCCGGGTTTGACGCAGGCGCGGAAACTGGCTACCGTCGGCGTGTCCTCCGGGCGGGAACTGGCGCGTTATACCCGGCTGGAGCATTTTTCTGGAGCGGGCAATGAAGAACACCCTGTTACTGCTGATCGGGCTCGCCGTCGCCGGCGTGGCGCAAGCGCAAATCAAGTGCTGGACCGGTGCCGACGGCAAGCGCGCCTGCGGCGATGCCCCGCCCCCCGGCGCAAAGGTCACCACGCTCAAGCTACCATCCGCGCCCGAGGCGGCGCCGGATTCCAAGGGCGCCGCCGCCAAGGACGCCAGGAAAGGCCCGCTCACGCCCGCCGAGCGGGAGCAGGAGTACCGCAAACGCCAGGCCGAGGCCCAGAAATCCGCGGCCAAAGGCGAGCAGGAAAGGCAGGACGCCGAGGCGAAGCGGGAAAACTGCGAAAGGTCGCGCGAGATGCTGCGCACCATCGAATCGGGCCAGCGGCTCCAGCGCACCGATGCCAAGGGCGAGCGCTATTACCTGGACGACACGCAGCGCGAGCAGGAAGCAGGCAAGGCGCGCCAGCTGGTCCAGCAGAACTGCGGCTAACGGCGCCGCACGGGGCGCGCGCGCAGCCGGCGCGCGACCCTGGGGTCGGTTGCGAGTTTCCTGAGAATCTCGACCCGGTCGCCGTGCCGCAGCCGCCGCCCGGGCTCGACCCGCCTGCCGGATATTCCGATTGCGAAGTCCGCCGCCACGCCGTGGCGGCCGATCATGCCGCTTGCTTCGACGGCATCGCGCGCGACGGCACCGTCGGCCAGATCCAGGGCGACCAGATCCTGAACCTGCGCAACGGCGTAAACGACTTCAACGCGCAGCCTGGCCATCCGGATCCGGTTTGGCGCGCCGCGTGAATGCCTCGACCGTGCTGTCGGCGATGCGGCTGAAGGCCGGCCCGAGCGTCGCCGCAACGATGCGGTTCGCGAATTCATACGCCAGCGAGAACTCGACCTTGCAGGCGTTCGCTTCCAGCGCGGTGAAGCGCCAGGTCGCTGCAAAGCGCTTGAATGGCCCCTCGACCAGTCGCATGTCGATGGAGCGGCCGGGAATGTTGATGTTTTCCGTGGTGAACGACTGCCGGATGCCTTTGACGCCCAGAGTGAGGGTGGCGACGGTCCGTCCGGGTGCTCGTTCGCGCACCTTGGCCGCCGCGCACCAGCGCAGGAACGCCGGATAGGCCTCGATATCCTCGACCAGCGCGTAGAACGCTGCCGCGCTGCATTCCACGATCGCCGAGCGGGAAATCTTTTTCACGGCGAAATCAGTGGGAAAATCGGGGCCTCATGTCCATCGTCCAGAACCGCAAGGCTTTCCACGACTACTTCGTGGAGGAACGCTACGAGGCCGGGCTGGTGCTCGAGGGCTGGGAGGTCAAGGCGGTGCGCGCCGGGCGTGCGCAGATCAGCGATGCCTACGTGATCGTCGATGGCGGCGCGCTCTGGCTGATCGGCGCGCACATCAGCCCGCTGGGAAGCGCTTCCACGCATGTCACGCCCGATCCCACGCGCACCCGCAAGCTGCTGATGCGCGCCGAGGAAATCCGGCGGCTGGTGGGCAAGGTCGAGCAGCGCGGCTACACCGTCATTCCGCTCGACCTGCATTTCGCCAAGGGTCGCATCAAGCTGCAGATCGCGCTTGCCAAAGGCAAGCTCAAGCACGATAAGCGGGCGTCGGAACGCGACAAGGAGTGGCAGCGGGAGAAGACCCGCCTGCTGCATCGGCGCTAAGCGCAGGCGCGCCGCCATCCGGCGCGGGCGCGTTGCCACTTAACGCCCGCCAGGTGGACACCACGGTGTCCGGATTCAGCGACAGGCTCTCGATCCCCTGCTGCATCAGCCAGCGCGCGAAATCGGGGTGGTCGGAGGGGCCCTGGCCGCAGATGCCGACGTACTTGCCCTGCTTGCGGCAGGCGCGTATCGCCATTTCCAGCAGCGCCTTGACCGCGGCGTCGCGCTCGTCGAAGGATCCGGCCACCAGCCCGGAGTCGCGATCCAGGCCGAGCGTAAGCTGGGTCAGGTCGTTCGATCCGATCGAGAAGCCGTCGAAGAACCGCAGGAACTCCTCCGCGAGCACCGCGTTGGAGGGCAGCTCGCACATCATGATCAGGCGCAGCCCGTCCTCGCCCCGCCGCAGGCCGTTGTCGGCGAGCAGCTGCACCACGTTTTCCGCCTCGCCGAGCGTGCGCACGAAAGGCACCATGATCTCGACGTTGGTCAGACCGAGCTCGTTGCGCACTTTGCGCAGCGCCGCGCATTCGAGCTCGAAGCAGGCGCGGAAGTCCGCCGCGACGTAGCGCGCCGCGCCGCGCAAGCCGAGCATCGGATTTTCTTCCTCCGGCTCGTAGCGCTCGCCGCCGATCAGCTTGCGGTATTCGTTCGACTTGAAATCCGACAGCCGCACGATCACCGGCTTGGGCCAGAACGCGGCCGCAATCGTGGCGACGCCCTCGACCAGCTTTTGGCAGAAAAAGCTGCGCGGATCCGGATAGCCGCGGGCTGCATGCGCCACCGCGGCCTTCAGGTCGTCCGGCAGTTCCGGCCAATCGATGCAGGCCTTGGGATGAACGCCGATCTCGTTGTTGATGATGAACTCCAGGCGCGCCAGTCCGACCCCGGCGTTGGGCAGCTGCGCGAAACCGAACGCGAGCTGCGGATTGCCGATGTTCATCGCGATCTTGACCGGGATCCGGGGCATCTGCCCGTGTTCGCTGGTCGTGACCTCGAACGGAACCGCGCCCGCGTAGACCTTGCCGGTATCGCCTTCGGCGCAGGAAACCGTCACCGTATTGCCCTCCACCAGGCGCGCAGTGGCATCGCCGCAGCCGACCACCGCCGGGATTCCCAGCTCGCGCGCGATGATCGCCGCGTGGCAGGTCCGGCCGCCCCGGTTGGTGACGATCGCGGCGGCGAGCTTCATCACCGGCTCCCAGTTCGGATCGGTCATGTCCGTGACCAGGACATCGCCCTTGTTCACGACCGACATCCGCGAGGCGTCGCGCACGATGCGCACCGGGCCGGCGCCGATCTTCTGCCCGATGGCGCGTCCGCTCACGAGCAGCTTGCCGCTGCCTTTGAGCCGGAAGCTTTCGTCGGCGCCGGCGCGCTTGCGGGAGCGCACCGTTTCGGGCCGGGCCTGCAGCACATGGATGCTGCCATCGACGCCGTCCTTGCCCCATTCGATGTCCATCGGGCGCCCGTAGTGCTTCTCTATCACGCAGGCGGTGCGCGCGAGCTCCAGCACGTCGCCGTCCGAGAGCGAGAAGCGGTCGCGCTCGGCCGGCGCAACGTCCTCGGTGCGGACCGAGCGGCCCGCCGCGGCCTGGTCGGCGAAGACCATCTGTTGCAACTTCGATCCGAGGCGCCGTCGCAGGATTGCCGGCTTGCCCAGCGCCAGCATCGGCTTGTGGACGTAGAACTCGTCCGGATTCACCGAACCCTGCACCACCATCTCGCCCAGGCCCCAGGACGAGGTAATGAAGACGACGTCGCTGAAGCCCGACTCGGTGTCCAGCGTGAACATGACGCCGCTCGCGCCGCGGTCGCTGCGCACCATGCGCTGGACCGCCGCGGAAATGGCGACCGCGCCATGCGCAAAGCCACGGTGGGCGCGGTAGGAGATGGCCCGGTCGTTGTAGAGGGACGCGAAGACGCGCCGGATCGCCGCCAGGACGTGGTCTGCGCCCCGGATATTCAGAAACGTTTCCTGCTGGCCCGCAAAGGACGCATCCGGAAGGTCTTCGGCCGTGGCGGAGGAACGGACGGCAAATGATGTGACTTCTGAGATATCCGATGCAAGCTGCTGATAATACGAACGTATATCTTTTTCTACCTGGGCTGGAAATGGCGCCTCCTCGATCCAGCCCCGAATCTCGGCCCCGCATCGCGCCAGGGCGTCGACGTCGCGCGGATCGAGCGTCTCGATGCGCTCCGCAATGCGGCCGTCGAGGCCGCTTGCAGACAGAAACGCCTGGAAAGCCTCGGCGGTGGTGGCATAGCCGCCGGGCACCCTGACACCGGCCCGGGAGAGCCTCCCGATCATTTCTCCCAGAGAGGCATTTTTGCCGCCGACCCGGGGCAGGTCGGAGATGCGGAGATCTTTGAGCCACGCGACGTACATTTCCTTGGTATTTTAGCTGCCATGCCGCAGCGCCGCACCGTGTTCTTCGTTTCCGATGGCACCGGCATCACGGCGCAGACGCTCGGCCACAGCCTGCTCTCCCAGTTCGAGGGCATGGAGTTCAACCAGGTGACCCTGCCGTTCGTCGACCGCGTGGACAAGGCGCAGGACTGCCTGCAGCGGATCGAGCGCGAAGCGCTGCGCGGCAACGGCCAGCCGATCGTGTTCTCGACCCTGGTGAACGGCGACGTGCGCGAAGTGGTGCGCCGCGCCAACGCGCTGTTCGTGGACTTTTTCGAGGCCTTCATCGGCCCGCTCGAGGGCGGGCTCGGGGTGAAGTCGAGCCACACCATCGGCCGATCGCACAGCGCGCTGGACAAGCAGGAATACCAACAGCGCATCGAGGCGATCAATTTCTCGATGGCACATGACGACGGCGCTTCGCATCGCGACCTGGGCGACGCCGACGTCATCCTGGTAGGCGTATCGCGCAGCGGCAAGACGCCCACCAGTCTCTACCTCGCGCTGCAGTTCGGCGTAAAGGCGGCGAACTACCCCCTGATCCCGGAGGATTTCGCGCGCAACGACCTGCCCGAGGCGCTGCACGCCTTCAAAGACAAGCTCTACGGCCTCACCATCGCGCCGGAGCGGCTGCACGAGATCCGGCGCGAGCGCCGGCCCAACAGCCGGTATGCCGATCCCGCCAACTGCCGCCTCGAAATCGAGCAGGCCGAGCACCTGATGCGGCGCGAAGGCATCCGCTGGACCAACTCGACCGCGAAATCAATCGAGGAAATCGCCACCACGATCCTGCGCGAACTCAGGCTCGAGCGCCAAGTTTACTAACCAGAATTGGCTACCGCCGGATGGCGAGGATCGACGCACCGACGATGGTCGCGGCCATCTGATACTCGATGCGCGGCACGATTGCGCCGACGGTGCAGGCGAACAGGACCAGCCGCAGCGGCCACGCGATCGTATGCCGCCCCGCCAGCCCGTGAATCGCGAACGAAGCGAAGGTGACCATCGCCGCGCCGAAGAAGAACGCGCTGACGACATTCACGAAGCCGCCCTCGACGTTAAGGCCGGGATTGAACAGGAAGAAGAACGGCAGCACGAAACCGCCCACCGCCAGTTTGACCGCATACGGACCGAGCGCCATCGGATTCGCCCCCGCGATGGCGGCCGCCGCGAAGTTCGCCACGGCCACCGGCGGCGTGATCGCCGAAAGGCAGGAAAAGTACAGGATGAACAGGTGCACCTGCATCTCGGGTAGATTGAAATTCTGGCGCAGCACGGGCGCGAGCAGCGCCGCGCCGGTGATGTACACCGCCGGCGTCGGCATGCCCATGCCAAGCAGCACCAGGAACACGGCCGCGAGGACCAGCGTCGGCACGAGCAGGCCGAGGGACAGGTAGTTGATCAGCAGCGTGAATTTTCCCGCGAGCGCGCTGATCTCGATGGCGCCGATGACGATGCCTGCCGCGGCCACCGCGCCCACCAGCGGCACAAGCTGCGTGATGGTGTCGGTGCAAACCTGAACGAAGCGGCGCGGCCCGATCGCGCTCGCCGGCCAGAACCAGCTCAGCGCGATCACCGCGGCGGTCGATCCGGCCGCCACGTAGGCGGGCGTATAGCCCATCATCAGCAATGCAATCAGCACGCCGAGCGGCAGCAGGTGGCGCCAGCCGCGCACAACGGCCCTGTGCAGAGGCACGATCTGATCCTCGGGCATGCGCGCCTCGTTGTTGCGAACGGCTTCGTTGTGCACCAGGATGTAGATCGCCAGGTAGTAAAGGAGCGCCGGCAGCAGCGACGCCAGCGCGATGGTGGCGTACGGGATGCCGGTGATATCCGACATGATGAAGGCGACCGCGCCCATCACCGGCGGCAGCATCGCGCCGCCGCTCGACGCGGTTGCCTCGATCGCCCCGGCGCGCGCGGCCGGAATGCCCGTCTTCATCATGATCGGAATGGTGAGCGGCCCGGTGGTGGCGACATCGGCGGTGGGGCTGCCCGATACTGACCCGTAGAGTCCGCTCGCGGTCACGCAGGCCTTGGCAGCACCGCCGACCATGCGCCCGGTGATGGCGCTCGCCAGCTCGAAGAAAAGCAGGCCGCCTCCGGCACGTTCGAAGAAATTGCCGAACAGGACGAACAGGAAGGCGTAGGTTGCCGCGACTTCGATCGGCGTGCCGAAGATCCCGACCGGCATCACCGTCATCATCTCGATGAAGTAGTTGACGCTGTAGTTCTCGTGCTTGAGCGGGCCCGGCATGAAGTGGCCGAAGAACGTGAATCCCAGCAGCACCAGCACGAGAGTGGTCAATCCCCAACCGGTGCAGCGCCGGCACAGCTCGATTACCAGCGCGAGCAGGGTGAAGCCGACGATAATGTCCGCCTGGGTCGGCTGCGAGAATCCGCGGCTCCAGTTCAGAAAGCGGTCATCCAGGACGATGTAATAGAGCGCGACCGCGAACGACAGGCCGGCAAGCGCGATGTCGGTCCGGGAAAGCAGCTTGCGTTGGGGGCTCCCGGTGGTCGTCAGAAATGCCACGGGAAACGTGATCGCGATGAAGATCGCGATGTCGAGATGGAAATTGGCGGTAAAGGCGCGCGCCCAGACCCCGAACGCATCGAGTGCGCCATGCGGCAGACCGGCCTGCGCGAGTTCGGCGGCAGCGCGCAATGCCAGGTCGCCGACGACCGTGGCGAGCGCGCTGACCCAGAGGACGTAGAGCGCGGCCACCACCGATCCGATGGAGATCAGCACCGCCCAGGCGCCGCCCGGGCGATGCCGTCCGCCTTCGCGCAGAAAACGCAGGATCCCGCGGCGCGGCGGAGCCGCCTCCGCCGCCGCGTTCAAACTTCCGGACATCGCGCCCGGTACCTTCAGCGGCCTACTTCAGCAGCCCCTTTTCCTTGTAGTAGCGCAAGGCGCCGGGGTGGACCGGCAGCTTGGCCGGGTTCTCCGTCATGCCGGCGGTGGTGAAGACTTTCAAGGAGCCGCCGATTTTCTGCACGCGGTCCTGATTGTCGCCGATCGCCTTGACATACTTGTACACCGTCTCGTCGGAGGCATGCGCGCCGACGAGCAGCGCAACCCACTGCCGGATCGTTGGATAGCTTTTGTCGAGGAACGGATAATCGTCCTTGGTCACCGTGCCGACGGTGAAATTGAACACGTCGGCGGCCTGCTTGGTCTTGGCGGGGTCGTCGTCGATCCACATCATCGCGCGCTTGCTCGCGACGTCCTTCAGCAGCGAATCGCCCAGATTGCGCACGTTCATGAACACGTCCGCCTTGTCGTCGAGAATCGCGTTCAACCCGATCGTGCTGTTGCCGAGCACATAGCTGCCGCCCCACTTCTGGATGTCGTCGATGGTGAAGCCGTGTGCCTTCATCATTTCATAAGGGCCGCCGATGGTCGTCTGCGGATTGTCCGGGCGATTGATCGCGAGGCGCAGCCTGGGCTTCTTCGCCGCAATATCCGCGAACGACTTGATGCCGTTGGCGTCGGCCCAGGCCTTGGTCATCAGCACGTGGATGTACTGGATGTTGTAGAGCATCATCGCGAAGCTGAATTTCCCCTTCAGCGGCGACGTGTACGGGGACTTGCCCTCGTTGGCGAGCCGGACTTCGGTGCCGGTCGCGGTGGCCGTGAAGTCGGCCTTGCCTTCGGCGATGGCGAGTACGCCGCCGCCCGGCGAATTCGGCATGAACGATACCGATGAGCTCGGGTAAGCGTCGCGTACCACCGCGTTGAGCCCCTCGACCATAGTGCGCGGATAGCCGGTAGGTGTCGCGCCGGTGACCGTGACCGTGATCGGATTCTTGTCATTGAAGTCGGCGACGGCGGGGGTCGCCGCGATCGCCAGAGCCGCCGCGATGAGCACAAGACGCAGGTTAGACATTGGTGTTCCTCCTCCCGTGAAAGGATTTCAAGTGTACCGCACCGCATCCGCCTTGTAGCGGCGCGCGTGTTCGTAGAAACAGACCGCCGCTGCGGCCGCGACATTCAGCGATTCGGTACCTGCCGTCATCGGAATCGACACCTTGAGCGATGCGCGCGCAACGAGTGCCTCGCTCACGCCCTGCCCTTCGGCACCGAGCAACCATCCGATCCGCCCCGAGAGATCGGCGTCCGCGAGCGGCGTGCCGCCGCTCGGGACGGTGCAGATGACCTTCCCGCCGAACTCTCCGATCGCGGCCAGCAGGTCCGCATTCTGCGCGATCTGCATCGAGAAATGCGCGCCCATCGCCGCGCGCAGCGCCTTGGGCGACCACGCGTCCGCGCAGCCGGGACCGAGCACCGCGTGCGCGATGCCGAAGGCGGTTGCGCTCCG
>MEQQ01000153.1:37099-37414 GCA_001770285.1 Betaproteobacteria bacterium RBG_16_66_20 | reverse complement strand
GACAACACGCTCGGCTTCGGCCACCGCGAGGAACTGGAGTTGGCTACGTGATCAGGCCGGCCTGCTTCGCGATTCTCTCCACGGTGCGCTGCTCCTCGCGTATCGTAGCGCAACGGCCTGATGCGGCGTAGATTGGCGCGCGGGGGAAGCATGGTGAACTGCAAATGTTGACAACATGAACCTGGGCCTTGGCGGCAAGACTGCCCTCGTCACCGGAGCCAGCCTGGGCATCGGCCGCGCGATCGCGCACGAGCTGGCGCAGGAAGGCGCCAACGTCGTCGTCAATGCGCGCGATGGCGAGCGGCTGGCTGCGGC
>MEQQ01000153.1:36486-37074 GCA_001770285.1 Betaproteobacteria bacterium RBG_16_66_20 | reverse complement strand
GCGATTGCCAAAGCCCCCGGTGCGAGAATCATTGCGGCGGCCGGCGACATGGCTGTCGCCGGCGATGTCACGCGCGTCGTCGACCGCGTGCGGCGCGAGTTCGGCCGCATCGATATTCTGATCAACAACGCCGGTTCCTCGCCGGCCGGGCGGATTCATGAAGTGAGCGATGAAACCTGGCTCAAGTCGCTGACCTTGAAGCCGATGGGCTATGTGCGCTGCGCCCGCGCCGTGATCCCCGACATGCGCCGCCAGCGTTGGGGGCGCATCATCAACGTCATCGGCCGCAGCGGCCACCAGCCGCGGCCGTGGTATCTGGTCGGAGGCGCCGCCAATGCGTCGCTGCTCAACTTCACCAAGGCGCTTGCCGACGAGCTGGCGCCGGACAACATCCTGGTGAACGGCATCAACCCCGGTCCGGTGCAGACGCCGCGCTGGGACGATCATATCGTCCAGGGCGCGAAGAGCACCGAGCAAGCCGCCGACGCGGTGCTCGCACGGATGATCGCCACGGTACCACTGGGCCGCGTCGGCACACCGGAAGAAGTCTCGGGGATGGTCGCATTCCTGTGCTCGGAGCGGGCGTCA
>MEQQ01000153.1:31768-36442 GCA_001770285.1 Betaproteobacteria bacterium RBG_16_66_20 | reverse complement strand
GTACGCGATGCATATGAAGATCCTTGTCTGCCGGCTTGCCGGGATTCTGTGCCTGGCCTGCGTTGCGCTGCCGGCCCCGGTGGGCGCGCAAAATTATCCCGCCAAGCCGGTGAAAATCATTGTCCCGTTTCCACCCGGCGGACCGGCCGACGTGCTCGGGCGCGTCTTCGCCGACAAGCTGAATGCGATGTGGGGCCAGCCCGTGGTGGTCGACAACCGCGCCGGCGCGGCCGGCAACATCGGCTCGGAAGTTACCGCGAAATCTGCCGCCGACGGCTACACGATTCTGCTTGCCGCCAGCAGCCACGTCACCAACGGGGGCTTGTACAGCAAGCTGCCTTACGATCCGATCAGGGATTTCACCCCGATCTCGCAGGTGGCGTATTACTCGCTGGTGCTGGTGGCGCACCCTTCCGTTGCCGCCGGCACGCTCACGGAGCTGATCGCGCTGGCCAGGGCCAATCCAGGCAAGCTCTCGATGGCCTCGGCGGGCAACGGCACGCCCACGCACCTGACTGCGGAGCTGTTTCGCCGCGCCACCGGCATCGATTTCGTGCACGTTCCGTACAAGGGGGCGGCCCCGGCGACCAACGATCTGCTCGCCGGGCAGGCGCAGTTGATGTTCAACAACCCGGTTTCCGCCTTGCCGCAGGTCAGGGCCGGACGCCTGCGGGCGCTGGCAACGACCGGCGTCACGCGCTCTCCCATTACCGCCGAAATTCCGACCGTTGCGGAATCCGGCTATCCCGGATTCGAGGCCGGCACCTGGTATGCGTTTCTCGGGCCCGCCGGCATACCCAGGGACATCGTGACCAAGCTGGCCACCGATATCATGGCCGTGCTGCAGGTGGCTGAAGTCCGCGCGCGTTTCGCCGCGATGGGGGTCGACCCGATCGGCACCTCCCCCGACCAGCTGGCCGCAATCATGCACGCCGATCTGGAGAAATGGACCAAGGTGATACGCGCGGCCAACATAAAAGTGGACTAGCGGGAAAGCCATGCCGTTGCTCGGGCGCACGGGACAGCCGACGCTGCACTACACGCTGGACGATTACACCGATCCCTGGCGCAACGCCCCTTATCTGATCCTGCAACACGGCTACGGCCGGTCGGGGAAATTCTGGTACAGCTGGGTGCCGTATCTCAGCCGCTTCTATCGCGTGGTCCGCCCCGATCTGCGCGGACTCGGACGGTCGGAGGCGCCGGCCGATCTCGAAGCCGGCCTCAACGTCGCCGCCTACATCGACGATCTGGTCGCGATCATCGATGCGCTCGGCGGCGGGGCGGTTCACTATTGCGGGGAATCGCTGGGGGGAATCCTCGGCATGGTGCTGGCCGCCGAGCACCCGGCAAAGCTGCGCACCCTGAGCCTGGTCGCCGCGCCGGTCCTGATCAATCGCGATACGCAGGCAACATTCGCCTTCGGTCATCCGAGCTGGCAGGAGGCGCTGCGCGCCATGGGCTCGCGCGCATGGTCCGAGGCGGCGAACGGGGCCACGCGTTTCCCGGCCGGCACCGATCCGGGGTTGCTCTCCTGGTATGCCGACGAGATGGGCGCATCGAGTGTGGAAGTGCTGATCCGCATGTCGCGGATCGCCTCCGGCGTCGATGCCACGCCCTGGCTCGAACGCATCCGCACGCCGACACTGGGCCTGTATCCCTCGCATGCCCCGGTCACCATTCAGAGCCAGGAGCAAACGCTGACGCGGGGAATCGCCACGCTGAAGATCGTGCATGTACCCTCGCGCCATCACACGATCCAGAATCTTCTGCCGGCGACACTCGCGCGCCAGGTGCTTTACTTTGCCGCACAAAATGACGGCGTTTCCTGTGAAGAACCCTGATCCGGGCGGGCTGATTACTTGACGGGCCGCGGGGAGATTCTTGATTCATATCAAGATCGAAGATTTCGATTCCTATCCGGCGGCGCGATTGCCTACAATTCCGCGCTACTGCACCGTCAAGGAATCGGCATCGTGAAATCACAGTTCATCGGCATTGCCACGCTTGCGGCCGCGCTCGCGGCATGCGCCACGCCGGCTCCGACCGCGGACGAGGCTGCGCTGGCCGCCGAGGGGCGCAAGATCGCGCTCGGCATGCAGCAGAATCTCGCCGGGAAACTGTTTGCCGAGATCGGCAAGAGCGGCCCGGCAGGCGCGATCGGCGTGTGCAAGACGATGGCGCCGGAGGCCTCGGCCGAGTTTTCGAGATCGAGCGGCTGGCGCGTCACGCGCGTCAGCCTCAAAGTGCGCAATCCCGTGCTCGGCATGCCCGATGCATGGGAGCAGGCGGCGTTGCTCGATTTCGACTCAAGGGCGGCGGCTGGCGCCGATGCCGCGACCCTCGAGCGCGCCGAGGTAGTGCGCGAACCGCAGGGGCGCTATTTCCGCTACATGAAAGCGCTGCCGGTGCAGGCGCTGTGCGTGAACTGCCATGGCGCAGCAGACAAGCTGCCTGCCGCGGTCAAGGCGCAACTTGCCACGACCTACCCACATGACCGCGCGACCGGCTATTCGCCGGGTCAGATCCGCGGCGCGATCAGCCTCAAGCGTCCCCTCGACTGAAGGCGGCTGCCGCTTCGGGCTCGGAGCCGAGCCAGACGCACCTGGGGTAGATTCCGGTCACGCGCTTCACCCACGGCGCGGCGATTCGATGGAGGACGATGCCCATGTACCAGGATCAGACCCCGCTCCACGTCGCCGGCCAGCTGCTCCTGGCCTTTCTGTTTCTCGGTACCGGGCTGGTCAATGTCACGGCCAAGTTCCGCCAGCACCTTGAGCGCATGGTGGCGATAGGGGTGCCTTGCGCGAAGCCGGTGCTGATTGCGGGCTTCGCCATGCAATTCGCAGGCGGCCTCCTGGTTGCGCTCGATTGGCAGCGCGCCATCGGCGCCACCATCCTGATCGTCTTCACGGTGCTTGCCACCGCGATCTTCCATCAGTTCTGGCGCGTCGAAGATCCTCTGCGCCGCCACCTGCACTTGTCGTTCATTTTCTCCAACTGCGGCATCGTCGGCGGACTGCTGCTGCTGATGTAGGATCGGCACGTGACGCAGAGCAGGGTTTTTTCGCTGACCCGGAAGATTCGTTTCGCGCATTGCGATCCGGCGGGCATACTCTACTTCCCGCACGTATTCGATTTCGTGAACGCCGCGGTCGAGGACTGGTTCGAGACCGGTCTCGGCATGCCGTTCGATGCGTTTCACATGGAGCACGGCTACGGCAACCCCGTGGTCACCACGCAATGCGAGTTCCTGCGTGCGTGCCGATTCGGGGAGCAACTGACGCTCGAACTGGCGCCGGTGAGGATCGGACACAGCTCCATCGAGCTGCGCATCGCGGTGAAGGTAGGGAACGAGGAGCGCATGCGGCTGCGCCATCGCACCGCGATGATCTCCATGGACAGCTTTCGTCCGATGGAGATTCCCGAGGCACTGCGCGCGCGGGCGATGGCTTACCTTGCCCCTCCGGCGGACGCGCCTGGCGGCCCCTTGCTGCCGGCGTGGAGCGGGGCGCCGCCGCCGAATGCGTTCCGCTCCCGGCAGCTGGTTCGCTACGCGCACTGCGATCCCGGGGGGATCGTGTATTTCGCGCGCTTCTTCGGCATGTTCGACGCCGCGCTGGAGGACTGGTTCAGCGAAGGCCTCGGCTGCCCGTTGGGCAGCGATCTGGTGGCCAAGCGCAGGCTGCGCACGCCGTCGCTGGCCATCGGCTGCGAATTCCGGCGCGCCTGCCGCTTGGGCGAGCAGTTGGACATCGATCTGTGGCCGACGCGTCTGGGGCGCAGCTCGATGCAGCTGGCATTGTCCGGAAGCGTCGGCAATGAGGAGCGCCTGCGCGCCGTCTGGACGCTTTGCATGGTATCGGGCGAAACCTGGAAGGCAGTGCCCATCGCGGACGATCTTCGCGCGAGAATGGAGCGATTCGCGGCGCTCCGGAGGAATCCCCCCTTTATTTGATGTGCGTCAAATGGTTCTTGGCAGTGGTGCTAGAGGCTAGCGGGGCAAGAATCCGCTGACTCTCGGGACCCTGACATGAGCTTGGGCGCACTCAAATTTTCCGCCTTGCTGTTCGGCATGCTGAAGGTGCTTCGCCACAAGGCGCGCAAGCATCCTGCGTATGCGCGGCGGATCGCGGAAAGGAATTTCACCGCGCAGATCCGCACTTTCGACGGCGATGTCGGGCGCCATTTCACCTTCCGCGACGGGCAGGTACTGTCGGGGGGCGGCCTGCATCCGGAACCGCAGATCACGATCTCGGTCGCATCGGCCGCGCTCGGCGCACGCCTGTTCACTCCCTGGGTCGATCAACTCGAGCGGATCGAGGCGATGAAGAATTTCAACTTCAAGGCCGAGGGGCCCGAGGAGCTGATCGTCTGGTTCACGCAGACGCTCGCGATGATGCAGAGCGCCGGCTGGGTGTACGGCACCGGGATGCCTGACGGCACCAGGCGTTTCGTCAGCAACACCAACGGCGGGCCGCTTTTCGTTTATGTCAAGGACGACAAGATCGTGCGCCTGACGCCGATCGAATTCGGCGAGGGCGACGCGGCGCCCTGGACGATCAAGGCGCGCGGCAAGAGCTTCACGCCGCCGCGCAAGACCAGCGTCGCGCCGCACACGCTGTGCTCGAAATCGACGGTCTATTCGCCGCATCGGCTGCTGCATCCGATGAA
>MEQQ01000153.1:30989-31753 GCA_001770285.1 Betaproteobacteria bacterium RBG_16_66_20 | reverse complement strand
CCCCAAGGGCGAGCGCAACCTGAAGAACCGCGGCGTTTCGGGCTATGTGCGCATCAGCTGGGATGAGGCGCTCGACCTGGTCGCAGCCGAGATCAAGCGCGTCAAGACCGAGCACGGCCAGGGCGCGATCATCGCCAACCACGGCTCGCACCATACCTGGGGCAATATCGGCTACTACATCAGCGCTGCGTACAAGTTCTTCAACGCCATCGGCTATACCCGCGTGATCCACAATCCCGACAGCTGGGAGGGCTGGTACTGGGGCGCGATGCACCATTACGGCTACAGCATGCGCCTCGGGCAGACCGAAACCTACAGCCTGGTCGAAGATCTCATGAAGGAAGCCGAGATGGTGGTGTTCTGGTCGGCCGATCCCGAGTGCACCAGCGGTTCCTACAGCGCATTCGAAGGCACGCCGCGCCGGCAGTGGCTGAAGGATCTCGGCATCGAGATCGTGCACATCGACCCCTACTACAACCATACGGCGGCACTGCACGGCGGCAAGTGGTTCGCGCCCAGGCCCGGCACCGATGCGGCGATGGCACTCGCCATCGCCTGGGTGTGGATGACCGAGGGAACCTACGACAAGAAATACGTCGCCGAGCGCTCGGTGGGGTTCGACGTGTGGCGCGACTACATTCTCGGAAAAGAAGACGGCGTGCCGAAGACGCCCGAGTGGCAGGAGTCCGAGACCGGCATCGCCGCGAAGGACGTGCGGGCGCTCGCGCGCCGCTGGGCAAGCAGGAAAACCTACCTCGGCGCCG
>MEQQ01000153.1:20630-30966 GCA_001770285.1 Betaproteobacteria bacterium RBG_16_66_20 | reverse complement strand
GTCGCTCGGCGACCGGCATCCAGTGGGCGAGGGCGCTGGCGTGTCTCCTCGCCATGCAGGGCATGGGCAAGCCCGGCGTGAATTACGGCCACCTGCAGTGGGGCACGCCGATCGACCTGCACTTCTATTTTCCCGGCTACGCCGACGGCGGCATATCCGGCGATGTCGAGAACACCGGCATGCCGATCAGCCTGTACCAGCGCATGCCGCAATTGCCGAGTTTCAATCCTTCGACCCAGAAGGTGCCGCGCCTGCGCATCCCCGAGGCGATCCTGGAGGGCAAGACCGAGGGCTATCCGTGGAACGGCAAGACGATCGAGGGGCAGTTCCAGAAATTCAGCTACCCCGCCGCGGGCCACGCGCCGATCCGCATGCTGTACAAGTACGGCGGCGCCTCGATCGGAACCATGAGCGAGACCAACCGCTACGTGAAGGCCTATCGCAGCGAGAATCTGGAATTCGTGGTCAACCAGTCGATCTGGTTCGAAGGCGAGGCCAAATTCGCCGACGTGATCCTGCCCGCCTGCACCCAGTTCGAGCGCTGGGACATCAGCGAATTCGGCGGCACCGGCGGCTACGCGCTGCACGGCCAGACGCAGATGAACCACCGCATCGTGCTGATGCAGCACAAGTGCATCGAGCCGCTCGGCGAGTCGAAATCCGACTACCAGATCTTTCTCGAGCTCGCCAACCGCCTCGGCCTCGGCGCCTATTTTTCCGAGGGCATGAACGAGATCGACTGGGTGAAGCGCCTGTTCGACGCTTCCGACCTGCCGCAGCACATCTCGTGGCCGGAATTCCTGAAGAAGGGATATTTCGTCGTCCCGGCGCCGTCCGAGGCGCGGCGCGATCCGCCGGCGCTGCGCTGGTTCTACGAGGGCCGCAAGAAGGACGTGCCCGAGCCGCATCCGCTGCCGGGGGACTACGGCAAGCAGTACCTCGAGGGCTTGCAGACGCAGTCAGGCAAATTCGAGTTCGAGTGCTCCAGCCTGAAACGCTTCGACCCCGACGATCCGGAGCGCCCGCCGATCGTGAAATACCTGCCCTCGTGGGAAGGTTTGCAGACCAAAGGACTGGTCGAGCGCTATCCGCTGCAGATGATCTCGCCGCATTCGCGCTTTTCCTATCACACGCTCTCCGACGGCAAGGAGTGCGCGGCGAACGACATCGAAGAGCACCGCGTGCGCATCGACGGTTATTACTACTGGGTGATGCGCATCAACAGCGCAGACGCGAAAGCGCGCGGCATCAAGCAGCACGACCTCGTCAAGGCGTTCAACGACCGCGGCGCGGTGGTGTGCGCGGCGCAGCTCACCGAGCGCTTGCCGCGCGGCACGGTGCATTCCTATGAATCCTCCGCGGTCTATGACCCGATGGGCGAGCCGGGCAATTCGGTGGACCGCGGCGGCTGCATCAACCAGTTGACGCCCAAGCGCTCGATCGCGGCGAAGGTGAGCGGCACTGCGGTGAATTCGTGCCTGGTGGAAATCGAGCGCTGGGACGGCTCCGGCAAGCTGCGCTCGGCGGCGGGTGCATAACGGGAGGCGCACATGAAAAAATGGAACCTCGTCATCGACGTCGCGCAGTGCTTCAACTGCAATGCCTGCACCATGGCCTGCCACGACGAGTATTTCGGCAACGAATTTCCCGGCGTTGCCGCGGAGATGCCGCGCCTCGGGCATCGCTGGATAGAGATCCGCCAGCGCGAAAGCGGCGCCTTTCCGGTGGTCGAAGTCTCGTACCTGCCGGTGACCTGCAACCACTGCGATAACCCGCCCTGCCTGAAGGCCGCGCGCGACGGCGCCGTGGTCAAGCGCGCCGACGGCATCGTCATCATCGTGCCGGAGAAGGCGCAGGGGCAGCGGCAGCTGGTCGAAGCCTGTCCCTACGGCGCGATCTGGTGGAACGAGGACAAGCAACTGCCGCAGGCCTGGCCGTTCGACGCGCACCTGCTCGATGGCGGCTGGACCCAGACGCGCGGCGCGCAGGTCTGCCCGACGCGCGCCATGCGCGCGCTATGCGTCGAGGACGAGGAGATGCAGCGCATCGTGCGTGAGCAGAAGCTTGCGGTGCTGCATCCGGAGTACGGCACCAGGCCGCGCGTCTATTACAGGAATCTGGAGCGCTGGACGCGGGTGTTCGTCGCCGGCAGCGTCGCGGGGAAAATCGCCGGCGTGACCGAATGCATCGAGGGCGCGCGGCTCACCCTGGAGAAAAACGGCGCTCAGATCGCCGAGGCAACGAGCGACGCCTACGGCGACTTCCGCTTCGGCGGCCTCGAGGAGGCGAGCGGTGCCTACAAGGTATGCATCGCCGACCGGCGCTTCGCCCCGAAGACGCTCGAAGTCGCGCTCGGCAAAAGCGCCGTGCTCGGCACCATCATGCTGGAGCAGGGCCCGGCGGTTTGAGCCGGGTAATCGTGGCATAACGAGGAGCAACGGATGGCCTACATCTTTCATCAGGACGAACTGCCGAGTCTGGTGTCCACGGTGCCGGGACGAGAGCGCGTGTTCTTCGTCAGCAAGGAATTGACGCAGACCGACGCGATGCTCGCCGGCATCATGCGCTACAAGAAGGGCGCGGCTTCGCCCCTGCATCAGCACGCGAACTGCGAGCACTTCTACTTCATCATGGAAGGCAAGGCCACGGTAGAGACCGCCGAGGGCGTGCGCGATGTCGGTCCCGGCGACCTGATCTTCTTCCCGGCGGATGACCGCCACCGCCTGCGCGCGGTCGAGCCACTGTTCTACTTCGAGTACCAGTCGCCGAACCGCTTCAAGACCACCATCCTCGACGGCACCAAGGAGGACCTGCTGTGGGAGCGCAAGGATGGCAAGGTCTGGGTGCAGAGCTAAGGGAGACGAGCCATGACCACGACATTCATCAAGACGGGCGACTGCCTGAAACGCAAAATCGCAGGCGCGGGCGAGGTGGCGGAGATCATGAACCAGACGCTGTGCGGAGCGAAGAACGGGCTCGGCATGCTGCGCTGGCTGCGCGCGGGCGAGCGGCTCCAGGCCGGCGCGGAGAAGAACTCGCACCAGCTCATCTACCTCATGGACGGTGAGGGTGTCATCACGCTGGACGCGAAGGACTACGAGGTCGGCAAGGGCGCCGGCATCTATCTCGGCCCGGACGAGCAGGCGACCGTGCGCCACGCCGGCGGCGCGCCGCTCAAGCTGTTTCACCTCGTGGTGCCGAAGCTGGCGAGCTAGTATAGGTCATGGAGAGCGCGACCCGCGTCTTCAAGAGCGTGTGCCGCTCCTGCCACGGCGGCTGCGGCGCGCTGCTGCACGTGCGCGACGGCAGGCTGCTCAAGATAGAAGGCGACCGCGACTCGCCGCTCAGCCACGGGCGGCTTTGCCCGATCGGCACGGTCACGGTCGACCTGGTCAATCATCCGCAGCGGCTGAAATTCCCGCAGCGCCGCGCCGGGCCGCGCGGCTCGGGAAAATGGGAGCGGATTTCCTGGGACGCCGCGCTCGACGAAATATCCGCGCGGCTGCTCGCGATCCGCGAGCGCTTCGGGCCCGAGGCGATCGCGCTCGGCACCGGCACCGGGCGGCATCACATCCGCTGGGTATCGCGCTTCGGGCATGCGCTCGGCACGCCGAACTGGTGCGAGCCCGGTTTCGCGCAGTGCTTTCACCCGCGCGTCAACACCTGCCTGCTGACCTTCGGCGACTTCCCCGTGTGCGACTACACCGGCGGCACGCCGCCGCGGTGCATGCTGTTCTGGGGCCACAACCCGATCCATTCCGGCCCGGATGGCGAGACCCGGTTCAACGTGCGCGAGGCACTCGAGCATAACCCGAAGATCATCGTCGTCGATCCGCGCCGCACCGAACTCGCGGCGAGGGCCGATATCTGGCTGCAGGTGCGCCCCGGCGCCGACGACGCGCTCGGCCTGGCGATGCTCAACGTCATCGTCGGCGAGCGGCTCTACGACGCGGCGTTCGTGCAGGCGCACACGCATGGCTTCGATTCACTCGCCGCGCACGTGGCGCGCTTCTCGCCCGAATGGGCCGAGCCGATCACCTGGGTGCCGGCGGAGAAAATCCGCGCGGCGGCACGGCTGTTCGCGGCGACCAAACCCTCGATGCTCGAATGGGGCTGCGCGATCGAGCACACGCCCAAGTGCATCCAGACGGTGCGCGCGCTGTCCATGCTGCCGGTCCTCACCGGCAACGTCGATGTGCCGGGCGGCTGGGTGTTCGGCGCGCGTGCGGCCGGCCGTTTCCCCAGCCTGATCGAGAACCTCACCCCCGAGGCGAGCGCGCGCCGGCTCGGTGCCGACCGCTTCAAGATGCTCGGCGGCGAGGGCGCCGACCTGCCCGCGGCGCACATCCCGACGCTGCTTCAGGCGATGCGCGAGGGCAAGCCGTATCCGGTGAAAGCGTTCCTCGTGTTCGGCAACAACACGCTTGCCACCTACGCCAACGCGAAGCTGGTGCACGAGTCGCTCATGCAGCTCGACTTCATGGTCTGCGCCGACCTGTTCATGACGCCCACCGCCGAGCTCGCCGATATCGTGCTGCCGGCGGCGGCGTGGCCGGAACTGGACCAGATCGTCGGGCTTCCCACGGTGGCGGCGAACGTCGTGCTGGCGCAGCAGAAGGTGGTGCAGGTCGGCGAATGCAAGCCCGACGAGGAGATTTTCGTGGCACTCGCCCGGCGCATGAAATTGCCCGTGGGCACGGAGGATGTGAAGGACGTGCTCAACGCGCAACTCAGGGCCGGCGGCCTCGGTTACGACTTCGACGCGCTCGCCGCGCGCGGCTTCGCCGAGGCGCCGCTGACGTATCGCCGCTACGAGAGCAAAGGCTTCAAGACCCCGACCGGCAAGATCGAGCTGTACTCGACGCGCCTGGAGAAGATGGGCTACCCGCCGCTGCCTGGCTATGAGGAGCCGCCCGAGAGCCCGTTCTCGGCGCCCGCAGTGGCGCAGGAATTTCCGCTCGTGCTCACCACCGGCGGGCGGATTCCGTTCTACTTCAATTCCGAGCACCGCCAGATTGCGAAGCTGCGGCGCGCCTATCGCGAGCCGCGCGCCGAAATCCATCCCGCCACCGCCGCGCGGCACGGCATTGCCGAGGGCGCCTGGATGTGGATCGAGACGCGCCGCGGCCGCATCCGGCAGAAAGCGAAGCTCACCGACGGCATCGATCCGCGCGTGGTGAACGCGGAACACGGTTGGTGGTTCCCCGACGAGCCCGGGCCGGAGTACGGCATCTGGAAGTCGAACGCCAACGTGCTCACCGACAACGGCCCGCCCTACGATCCGCAGATGGGGACCTACCAGCTGCGCGGGCTGCTGTGCCGGGTTGCGCCGGCTACTTAGCCAGCGCCTTCATGGCCTTCTCGAGGCCGCCGATCGTGGTCGGGTACATGCGGTCCTTCATCAGTTCCTTCATGATCTGGATCGACTGCCGGTAGGGCCAGACCTCTTCGGGCTCGGGGTTGAGCCAGACGCACCTGGGGTAGATCTCGGTCACGCGCTTGACCCACACCGCGCCGGCTTCCTCGTTGAAGTATTCGACCGAGCCGCCCGGCTGCAGGATCTCGTAGGGGCTCATGGTCGAGTCGCCGACGAAGATCACCTTGTAGTCGTGGCCGTACTTGTGCAGCAGGTCCCAGGTGCGGGTGCGCTCGGAATGGCGGCGCCGGTTGTCCTTCCAGACGAAGTCGTAGAGGCAGTTGTGGAAGTAGAAGAATTCGAGGTGCTTGAATTCGGTCTTGGAGGCCGAAAACAGTTCCTCGGCGAGCTTGATGTGGTCGTCCATGGTGCCGCCGATGTCCATCAGCATCAGCACCTTGATGGTGTTGCGGCGCTCGGGCCGCATGTGGATGTCCAGGTAAGCTTTTCTCGCGGTGCTGCTGATGGTATTTTCCAGATCGAATTCTTCGGGCGCGCCTTCGCGCGCGAATTTGCGCAGCCGCCGCAGCGCGATCTTGATGTTTCTCGTACCCAGTTCGACGGTGTCGTCGAGGTTCCGGTATTCGCGCTGGTCCCAGACTTTGACCGCACTCCTGTTGCGGCTCCTGTCCTGGCCGATGCGGATGCCTTCCGGGTTGTAGCCGTAGGCGCCGAACGGGGAGGTGCCGCCGGTGCCGATCCATTTCGAGCCGCCCTGGTGGCGCCCTTTCTGCTCCTCGAGGCGCTGCTTGAGGGTTTCCATGAGTTTTTCCCAGCCGCCCAGCGCCGCGATCTGCTTTTTCTCTTCCTCGGTCAGCGTGAGTTCGACCTGCTTCAGCAGCCATTCGAGCGGGATCTGCGCCTCGATCCCGGGAATCGTGTCCACCCCGTCCCAGAACTCGGCGAAGGCGCGGTCGAATTTGTCGAAATTCGCCTCGTCCTTCACCAGTGCGGTGCGCGAGAGGTAATAGAAGTCGTTGATCGAGGGGCCGATCACGCCCTTGCCCATGGCCTCGAGCAGGGTCAGGTACTCCTTGATAGAGACAGGGAGCTTGTGGCTCTTCAGTTTGAGGAAGAAGTCGATGAGCATGGCGGACGAGGAGGCCGTCAAATTGTAGCCGTCTTAGCGGCGCTAGGGACGCGCCGGCTGGCGGGCGGGCGGGGCGCGCCCGCGCACCAGCCAGAATTCGCGCGCGATCAGCGCCGCACCCAGCCCGGCGCCGGCGATGTCGGTGATCACGGCGCCCGGAAACGCGCCGGCCGGAATCAGCGCGAGAATCCCGGCGGCGCCGAACAGGATCCGCAGCCCGGTACCCATAGGCCGCATGAAGTACCCGATCGTGGCGATCGATCCGAGCCAGATGCCCAGGGTGGCAGTCACCAACGCTAGCGCGATTTCGGCGGGCGCCCCGATCAGCAGCAGCGTCGGCGACAGCACGAACAGGAACGGCACGATGAACGCCGACCAGCCGAAGCGGCATGCCTCCCAGCCGGTGCGCATCGGATCGGCGCGCGCCAGGCCGGCGGCGGCATACGCGGCCACCGCCACCGGCGGTGTGATCATCGACATCATGCCGAAATACATCACGTAGAGGTGCGCCGCGATCGGCTCGATGCCGACTTCCACCATCGCCGGCGCCACCAGCGCGGCGAGCAGCACATAGACGCCGACCGTCGGCAGGCCCATGCCGAGCAGGATGCACACCACCGCGGCGAGCGCGAGCAGCAGGATCAGGTTGCCGCCGCCGATCTGCACCAGCGCCAGCGTCAAGTTGAAGCCCAGGCCCGAGATCGACAGCACGCCGATGACGAAGCCGGCCGCCGCGGTGATCAGGATGATCTCGATCACGGCGATCCCGGTGGAGCGGAACGTGTCGAGCAGAGGCTTGAGGCGCGGCCGCTGGCCGCCGTAGCCGAAGGCGAACGCGCCGACGATGAGGGCCAGCGCCGACCACAGCACCGCCGTCTCGGGCTGCATGTTGTAGGCGAACAGCGCGATGATCAGGACCGCGAAGGGCACCGCGAAGTGCAGGCCCGGCAGGACGTCGCGCCAGCGCGGAATATCTGCCTCGTCAACCCGCGTGATGCCGCGCCGCGCCGCCTCGAGGTCGGCCTGGATGAACAGGGCGACATAGAACAGCAGCGCCGGCACCAGCGCGGCAAGCACCACCTCGCTGTACGGAATCTGCAGGAATTCGGCCATCAGAAAGGCTGCGGCGCCCATCACCGGGGGCATCAGCTGGCCGCCGGTCGAGGCCACCGCCTCGATGGCAGCCGCCTGGTGCGGCGCGTAGCCGCTCTTCTTGATCATTGGGATGGTCACCACCCCGGTGGCGACCACGTTCGCCACCGCGCTCCCCGAGATCGAGCCGAACAGCGCTGATGCGACCACGGCAATCTTGGCCGAGCCGCCGCGGAATCGCCCCATCCCCGCGAGCGCCAGCTCGGTGAAGAAGCGCGAGCCGCCGGTCGCGCTGAGCAGCCCGCCGAACAGGATGAAGGTGACCACGATGGTGGCGCCGATCTTGAGCGGCAGGCCGAGCATGCCGTTGATGTCGATCACGAGGTAGCCCACCAGCCGCTGCCAGTCGGTGGCGCGGCCCTGCAGCGGGCCCGGCACGTGGTTCGCGAGCAGGGCGTAAGCGATGAACACCGCGACGATGACCGGCAAGGTCTTGCCCGTGCCGCGGCGCAGTGCCTCGAAAATCAGCGCGATCAGCGCGCTGCCCACCAGCACCGCGTCGAGCGGCCGCAGCAGGATGATGTCGACCAGTTGCGCATAGCGCACCGCGAGGTACATGGCGGCGCCGAACGACGCAGACGCCAGCAACCAGTCGTACCACGGCACCCTGGTGCGCGGCGCATGGCGCCGCGCCGGCAGATGCAGATAGGCGAGCGCCAGGCCGGCGCCGAGCATCGCTGCGGCGAACTGCTCGGTATAGATCGAAAGCGCAAGGATCTGGTAGATGCCGACGGACCATGCCACCGCGCCCAGCGTGAGCGCGACGGCAAGGCCGCCGACGAGGCAGCGGGCGGGCGCGGACTCGAGCCGCGCTTCGCCCGGCGGGGTTACTTGCCCGTCCAGATGCCGGCTTCCTTGAAGAACTTGATCGCGCCGGGATGGTATTCGAGCGGGCTCAGATCCTTCGCCATGGTCTTGGCATCGAACAGCCGGAACGGCGGGAAGGTCTCGCCCATTTCCTTGGCGTTGTCGTGCATCACCTTGGCGGCCTGGTAGGCGATGTTGTCCGGCGTCTTGGCGCTGGCGAACACCAGCGCGTCATACGCCAGCGCATAGCCCGGTTCGAGCACGCCGGTATTCGCCGGGCTTGGGTTCTCGAGGCGCAGATAGCCCGGCGGGAAGTGCTTGCGGATTGCCTCGGCGGCCTGCGGCGTATTCGGCAGCGACAGCATGCGGATGCCGCCCACCGCGGCGTCCGCCTCGCGCGGCTTGGCCGCGCCGATGGCGAAGAAGAACATTTCCGATTTGCCTGAGGCGAAGATGTCGGCACCGGCCACCACGTTGGGCACCTGCACTGCGCGCATGTCGCCGCGCGTCATGCCGACCGTGGCGTACATTGCGTCGAGCAGCGGGAGGATGATCTTCTGGCTGGAAAAGCCGTCCACGGCAGATTTCCCCTTCAGCTCGGCGAGCGATTTGATCGGCGAGTCCTTGCGCACGAAGATCGCCGAGCGCAGCGGGTACATCACGCCGACGGCGCGCAACTCCTTGTGCGGCCGGCCCTGGAAATGCTCCTCGCCGGCCAGCGCCCAGCGCAGCTCGGCGATGTTGGCGAGCCCCAGTTGCATCTCCCCGGCGTTCACCGACGGGATGAACACGTTCGGGCTGGCGAACGGCTGGATCGTGGCCTTTACGTTGGCCTTTTCGTTGAGCAGCTTGGCGATCACCGTGCCCGACGAATGGTAGATCGAGCCCGGGTTGGACGTGCCGATCGCAACCTGCTGCGCCGCGGCGCCGGTGCCCAGCGCGGCAAGCGCGACGACGGCGATTCGGGCCGCGCAGCGCAGACTGAGTGACTGAAGGTTTGCCGGCATGTTTCCTCCTCGATGATGGTTGCAGCCCGAACCGGTTCACCCGGGCCAATTCCTCAGACTATCCCAATCCGGCCGCCGCGTCAGCCTCCGGCCAGGCGTGCCGCCTGCTTTCCGCCCGGCTCAGCGCTCCGGATCAAGCTTTCCCCGTATTCGCGCATTCCAAGCGCCTAGAAGTCCGCTTCCGCCGGGCGCGCGATCTTCGCGCGGTGGCGATAGTGCTGCCAGATCGCGAACGCGAGCGAGGCCGCCGACAGCGCGATCAGCGCCCCCGAGATCGGGCGCGTGAGGAACAGCCAGGGGTCCGAATCGGTCATGATGGCGCGGATCAGGTTGATCTCGATCTGGTCGCCGAGGATCACGCCGAGGATGAACGGCGCGAGCGGAAAGCCGAATTTCACCATCGCGTAGCCGAGCAGGCCGAAGGCGAGCAGCACGTAGACGTTCTGCATGGTGTTGTTGAGCGCGTAGGCGCCGATCACGCACAGCACCAGCACCACCGGGAACAGCGCAGCCTTGGGCACCGTCACCACGCGCAGCATGTAGCGTGCCGCCAGGCCGATGATCAGCACCATCAGCGGGTGCGCGAGCAGGTAGGCTGCAAAAATGCCGTAGGCGAGTTGCGGATTCTGCAGGATGAACAGCGGCCCCGATTGGATGCCGTGGATGGTGAGCGCGCCGAGCATCACCGCGGTCACGGCGTCGCCCGGGATGCCGAAGGCCATGATGGTCACCAGCGAACCGCCGACATTGGCGTTGTTGGAGGACTCCGAGGCGATGATGCCCTCGGGGATGCCGCTGCCGAAATTCTGCGGATGCCTGGAGAGCTTCTTCGCCTGGTCGTAGGCGATCATGTTGGCGGCGCTG
>MEQQ01000153.1:20365-20484 GCA_001770285.1 Betaproteobacteria bacterium RBG_16_66_20 | reverse complement strand
GGCGCCGCCCATGCGCTCGACCTCCGTCATGATCTGCGCGAACGCGAACACGCCGATCAGCACCGGCAGGAAATCGATGCCCCCCTCGAGCATCGGGATGCCGAGCGTGAGCCGCTGCT
>MEQQ01000153.1:19994-20280 GCA_001770285.1 Betaproteobacteria bacterium RBG_16_66_20 | reverse complement strand
GCGAACACGCCGATCAGCACCGGCAGGAAATCGATGCCCCCCTCGAGCATCGGGATGCCGAGCGTGAGCCGCTGCTGGCCCATCACCGGGTCGTTGCCGAGCACGGTGACGATCAGCCCGAGGCCGCCGGAAAGCAGGCCCTTGGCGAGCGAGGACTCGACCAGCCCCGCGACCATCGACAGCGCGAACACGAACAGCGCGAAGAATTCCCACGGCCCGAACTCGAGCGCGAACTTCGCCAGCGGCCCGGTGCTGAAGATGAGGAACGCGCCGCCGACCAGGCCGC
>MEQQ01000153.1:17678-19980 GCA_001770285.1 Betaproteobacteria bacterium RBG_16_66_20 | reverse complement strand
CCAGATCGCGCGTCCCGGTTCTCCCTTCTTCGCCATCGGGTGGCCGTCGAAGGTGGTGGCGATGGCTGAAGGCGTGCCCGGAATGCCGAGCAGCACCGCGGTCACCAGGCCGCCGGCCGACCCGCCGACGTAGACCCCGGTCATCGCGGCAAGGCCCTGCAGCGGATCGAGGCCGAAGGTGAACGGCAGCACCACGATGATGGTCATGGTGATCGTCACGCCGGGCAGCGCGCCGCCCACGACGCCGGCGAGCGTGCCGAAGAACAGCGGCGCCAGGTACTTCAGCTGCGCCACGTTCACGAGCGCGGTTCCCAGGAGTTCAAACACGACTCAGAAATCCGTCCATCTGCCGCGCGGCAGCAGCACCGACAGCCAGCGCTCGAACACGAGCCAGGTCAGCGCCGCCGTCGCCAGGGCGAGGACCAGGGCGCGGACCCAGCCCTTCGCGCCGCGCGGCGGATCGAGCAGCGCATTGCTGCCCCCCACGTAGAGAAAGGTGGCGATGCGAAAGCCCAGCCAGGGGAGCGCGACCGCGTACAGCGCGAAGACGCCGAAGCTCATTGCGACCAGCGGGTAGTTCAGTCTCTGCCTTGCCGCCGCGGGCAAGGCGCCCCGCGTGCGGCGCGCCAGCAGGTCCGCGATCACCAGCCCGAGCGAGAGGGCTGCCGTCAGCCCCAGCACGATGCGCGGATAGAACCCGGGCCCGACCGGGACCATCGGGCTGTCCTTCAGATCGAGCGTCAGCGCAAACAGCGCGAGGCTCGCGGCGAGCACCGCGAGCCCCGCGATTCCATCCCGGCTCACCGCTTCAGCAGGCCGAGGTCCTTCGCCAGCGTCTTGTTCAGGTCGTCATTGCCCTTGAGCCAGTCCGCGTATTGCTTGCGGCCCATGTAGCGCACGTCGGTCGCCTGCTTCTTCATCGCCTCCGCGTATGCCGGCTCCTTCGCCGCTGCCGTGCAGGACGCTTCCAGCTTGGCAAGGACATCCGCCGGCGTGCCCTTGGGCGCCACCACGCCGCGGTTCACGTCGTAGACCACGTTGACGCCCAGTTCCTTGAGCGTCGGCAGGTTGGGCAGCTCCGGATTGCGCTTCTCGGTCGCAATGGCGAGAAACTTGAGCTGCCCGGCCTCGACCTTGCCTTTCTGCGTCATGTTCGCGTCGGTGAGGTCGATATGCCCTCCGAGGATCGCGTTCATGCGCGGCGCAAGCCCCTCGTAGGACACGTACTTGAACTTGATTCCGGCGGCTTTTTCGATCAGCGCCGGGAAAAAGTGGCTGGTCGAGCCCAGCGTCGCGCCGACCGATACCTGGTTCGGCCGTGCTTTCGCGTCGGCGAGCAGTCCGGCCCAGTCCTTCCAGGGCGTCTTCGGGCTGGCGGTGAGTACCGATGCGGTCGAGGAAATCATGCACACCGGTTCGAAATCGGTGTAGTTCACGTCGGACACGCCGGTGTAGTAGGTGGAATGGATGTAGTCGTGAATCGCATACAGCGTGTAGCCGTCGGGGGGCGAGTCCTTCGCCTCCTTGGCCCCCTTGGTGCCCGAGGCGCCGCCGACGTTGGCGATCACCACGGTCTGGCCGATGTGCTTCTGCAGCAGCGGCGCGAAGGGGCGGAAGATGTTGTCGGTATCGCCGCCGGCCGCCCAGGGAACGATCAGCTTGATCGGGCGGTCGGGATAGACCGCAAACGCGCTCGCCGAGGCGAGCAATGCAAATCCTGCAAATACAACAGTGAATCGCTTCATGGTCCCTCCTCAGGGTTGGTACCGAATCTTACTATGGCAGAATCGCCCCGAGCGGGACGCAAGCGCGCCGGCATGCTACTTCGGTGCTGTCCTGCCCGCTGTGATGTAGAGCTCCGCCAGCGGCACGACGCGGCCGTGCAACGGCAGGATCCGCTCGATCGGCAGCTTGAGCCGTTCGATATTTTCGACCAGGTTGACATTATTCGCGTTCGGTGTCGCAGGTGGTTTCGCGCCCGGCGGGATTGGCGTGTACGCGTCGGCCTCGATCAGCAGCCGCTCCTTCGGCAGGTGCACCATCAGGAAGGTGTCGCTGTGGATGCTGTCGCCGATGCGATAGATCTCGACCGTGCGCGTGCCGTCGCTGAGGGTCATCCTGTCCTTCACTGCCCGCACGGACGCCTTCCTGCCCGATTTCGTGAGCAGGTCCGGCAGCAGCTTGGAGAGCGTCGCAAACGCGCGCTCGGAGTACGCCTTGTTCTCCGCCTGCGTGATGAGGGTGGCGCCCTCGGCCACGGCCGCGCGCAGACCGCCGGAGTGGTCGAAGTGGCTGTGCGAGT
>MEQQ01000153.1:16294-17585 GCA_001770285.1 Betaproteobacteria bacterium RBG_16_66_20 | reverse complement strand
GGTGATCCTTCATCTCGATCGCGGCACTGTTATGCGATCCGCCAGCCACGAACCAGACGCCGTCGGCGATTTTCTCCGTGGTGACGCGTTCCGCAAATCCCAATACATTTGCAGGCACCGATATTTCGGCCGGCGCATTGGGCTGCACCTCCTTCACCGCAAGGTCGAGCACCGGAAAACCACCCTGCGACTGCCGGATGCGGCCGGGGAACTTGATGCCGCTGTATTCGCGGTAGTCGGAGTAGAGGGTCACCACCCCGACTTCGCCGAGCACGGCGTCGGGGTGGCGCGACTCGACGCGCTCGACGAGGTAGGCGTCGTTGATGAACGCCGTAGCGGCGAACTTGCCGGGTTCGGTGAACGAGACGGCGGCGAGCGATTTCCCGGCCATTTCCGGCCAGGTGACGGTGGCGTTATTGCGGATCGCGGCGTTGATCACGCCGTGCGGCGTGACCCACAACTGGTGCGTCCGGTCGACCACGAACCGGGGGCCCGGGACCGGCGCGATCGCGACCATGTTCCACGCGAAGTTCCCGCTCACGAACTGCGTGTTGCGCTGCTGGCCGGAAAGCGGGTAGCCGCCGCCGCCCCGCGGCTGAAGGCGATTTCTTCGCGCATCGAGCCGCTCGCGAAATTGATCGTCCGGGCCATGCTCTGAATGTCGAACTTCGGCCACGGCATGCCGGGCTTCCAGGCCTGGCCGAAGGTCCAACCGGTGCCGTCGCCCGCATAGCGGATCGACCTGGGCTCGCCCATTGCGGCGGATGCGCGTTTCAAGACGGCTGCGGCCGAATCCTGGGCGACTGCCGTTCCCGGAACGATTGCCAGGGCCGCAACTGACAGGGTGAGGCGGGTGAACAGGGCATTGTGGAACATCGCTTCCTCCAGCTATTTGACGGGACTATCCGGGCGAACACGGCATGGCGGGTTTTCTTCCATGCGGTGGGTGCTCGTCGGCAATAAATCTTACTGTGGGAGAATCTCTGCAAAGGTGAAACCATGCGCATCGGCATCATCGGCGGCGGCGTGATTGCGCGCCTCGTGCTGGAACACGTTCGCGACGGCACGCTCGGCGACGTGCACGTAGTAGCGCTCGCCGGCCGCAGCGAGCGCTCCAAGGGCAAGGCGCTGGCCGGGGCGTTCGGCGTGCCGTTCGTCGTCGGGCTCGACGCGCTCGCGGCCGCCCGGCCCGAGGTCGTGGTGGAAGCGGCCTCGCACGATGCGGTGCGCGAATACGCTGAACCTCTGTTGGCGCGCGGTGTTTCCTTCGTCGCGCTTTCCGGCGGTGCGC
>MEQQ01000153.1:1939-16278 GCA_001770285.1 Betaproteobacteria bacterium RBG_16_66_20 | reverse complement strand
GCGCGAGCGTCTCGAGCGCACTGCGGCGCAGCATCGTTGTCTTCTTTACGTGCCTTCGGGCGGAATCGGCGGCCTGGACGTGCTGAAGGCCGCGTGCATCGCTGGCGCCGACGAAGTCAGCATCGCCGTGACCAAACCGCCCGCGGCGTGGAAGGGCATTCCCTACGTGGAAAAGCTGGGCCTCGACATGGACCGGCTCGCCGGCGCAACGGTGCTCTTCGAAGGCAGCGCGCGCGAAGGCGTGCCGCATTTCCCGGCGAACGTGAACATCGCCGCGGTGCTCTCGATGGCCGGCATCGGGTTCGATCGAACGCGGCTGAAAGTGGTGGCCGATCCCGCGCTGAAATTCAACACCCACTTCATCGTCATCAAGGGCCGCACCGGGCGCGTGGACATCAAGTTCGAGTCGGTGGCGATGCCCGAGAACCCCAAGACCTCGATGCTCGCCTGCTTTTCCGCGCTCGCGGCGATCCGCGAACTCGGACGCAGCACGCGCTACGGGACCTGAGGGCAGGGACTGGCTGGCATTTCTCTTCTTGTCCGATTCCGAGGGTAAAATCGTACCGGCATCGGCGTTAGCCGCGCGACGTTTGACATAAAGGCTCCCGAATCCATGGTTGTCGCCCGAGAAGAAGAAACGGTGGTCGCGCGCGCGGTCCGGATCGCCGGATTGCCGGAGGCGCGGGACCGCGCCTTGCTGCTGGTGCTTTCGGGACCCGCCGTGGGCCAGACGTACACCATCGGCCCGAACTCCGCGGTGCTCGGGCGCGGCAGCGGCAACGAGGCGCCGGTTCCGGACCCGGAAATCTCGCGTCAGCATGCGCGCGTCGAGCTGACGAACGGCGTCTTCATGATCAACGATCTCGGCAGCGTCAACGGGACTTTCGTGAACGGCGCGCGCCTCGACGCACCGGTGCCGCTGCGCGAGGGCGACCGCATCCAGCTCGGCCCGCTCACGGTGATGAAATTCTCCCTGCTCGATCCGCTCGAGGCGGCGGTGCAGCGGCAGCTGCACGAAGCGATACATATGGACGTGCTCACCGGGGTGCACAATCGGCGCTACCTCGAGACGCGGCTGCTCGACGAGTTCGCCTATGCGAAGCGGCACAAGCGCTCGCTGTGCGTGCTGATGCTGGACATCGACAACTTCAAACAGGTCAACGACACGCACGGGCACCCGGCCGGCGACATGGTGCTGCGCGAGCTTGGCGCGCACCTCATGAGCGAGGTGCGGGCGGAGGACGTGGTGGTGCGCTACGGCGGCGAGGAATTCCTGATCGTGGCGCGCGAGCTGACGGCGGAGCAGGGACTGGAATTCGGCGAACGCCTGCGCGCTTGCGTTCACGCCAAGCCGGTGGTGCTGCCGGATGGCGCGCAGTTCTCGATCACGATCAGCGTCGGTGTCGCGAACCTGCGGCTGAGGCTCGACACGGACCCGGCGGCGCTCATCGAGCGCGCCGACGCCGCGCTCTACCGGGCCAAGCAACTCGGCCGCAACCGCGTGGAGTACCGCACGAAGCACCCCGCAAAGAGGTCCCGCGTACGGCCGCGGCTCTAGCCGCCCTTCGCCCTGGTCAGGAACACGAGGCGCTCGAACAGATGCACGTCCTGCTCGTTCTTGAGCAGCGCGCCGTGCAGCGGCGGGATGATGGTCTTGCGGTCCTTGGAGCGCAGTGCATCCGGCGGGATGTCCTCGGCGAGCAGGAGCTTGAGCCAGTCGAGTAGCTCGGAGGTGGAGGGCTTTTTCTTCAGCCCCGGCACCTCGCGCACCTCGAAGAACGTTTCCATGGCTTCCCTGAGGAGCGATTTCTTGAGGTGCGGAAAGTGCACCCCGACGATCTTTTCCATCGTCTCCTTGTCGGGGAAGCGGATGTAGTGGAAGAAGCAGCGCCGCAGGAAGGCGTCCGGCAGTTCCTTTTCGTTGTTCGAGGTGATGAACACGATCGGCCGCTGCTTCGCCTTGACGAGTTCCCGTGTCTCATAGACGTAGAACTCCATGCGGTCCAGCTCTCGCAGCAGGTCGTTCGGAAACTCGATGTCGGCCTTGTCGACCTCGTCGATCAGCAGCACGCAGGGCGTTTCCATCGAGAACGCCTGCCAGAGCATGCCCTTGACGATGTAGTTGTGGATGTCGTGGACGCGCTTGTCGCCGAGCTGCGAATCCCGCAGCCGGCTCACGGCGTCGTATTCGTACAGGCCCTGCTGCGCCTTGGTGGTGGACTTGATGTGCCACTCCAGCAGGGGTACGCCAAGCGTCTTCGCCACCTGGATGGCGAGCATGGTCTTGCCGGTGCCCGGCTCGCCCTTGACCAGCAGGGGCCGCTGCAGCGTGATCGCCGCGTTGACCGCGAGGGTCAGGTCCTCGGTGGAAACGTATTCGTCGGAGCCGGAGAAGCGCATCGGAAATCCCTTGCCAAAATCGCATTATAATCGCGCGGTTCCAACGACACCGCGACAGGCGCATGCGAAACCATTTCTCGATGGCAATCACGGCAGGGCTCCTGGTCTCGGCCGCCGTCCCTGCGCTCGCGCAGCAGCCCGCCCTCGCTGGTGACCCCAAAGAGGCGCACAAGAAGATCGCGATGTGCGAGGGCTGCCACGGCATCCCGGGCTACAAGACCGCGTATCCGCAGGTCTACCATGTGCCGATGCTCGGCGGCCAGCAGGCGGCCTACATTTCGAGCGCGCTGCACGCCTACAAGGCCGGCCAGCGCAAGCATCCTTCGATGCGCGGCATCGCCGCCAGCCTTTCGGACCAGGACATCGCCGACCTCGCGGCCTACTACTCGGCGGGCCACAAATGAAATCCCACGCACTGGTTTTTGCCCTCATCGCTTTTGCCGTTTCGACCGCCGTCGAAGCGAAAGGAAACGCCGAAAAGGGCAAGGCGAAGGCCGCGCAGGTATGCGCCGCGTGCCACGGCGCGGACGGCGCCAAGCCGACCGCGCCCGACCAGCCGATCCTCGCCGGGCAATATCCCGACTACCTGGTCAAGGCACTCGCCGACTACAAATCGGGCAAGCGCGCCAATCCGATCATGAAGGCGTTCGCGGACCAGCTCTCGAAGCAGGACATCGAAGACGTTTCGGCCTGGTTCGCGAGCCAGAAGTCGGCTCTGCACTTCCAGCGATAGATCAGAACCGGAGCGCGGTTGCACGCTAAGGAAGTCCCGCAACCATCCTGAAGCTCCGTTCGACGGCGGACATTTCCTCATGCGTGAGCCGCGTGAGGGGCCCGTCGAGTAGGCGCCGGCGGTCGAGGGTTCGCGGCTGTTCGGTCATGACCTGGCAGGACTCGCGCAGGCGATCCCTCGCGGGGACGGTCACGTGCAGCGGTTCCTTCGATTTGCGCACCTGCGTGGTCAATGGCAGAACGATGACCGTCGGCTCGCCCGCGGCGAGCAGAAAGTCCGCCTGAAGGATCAGAACGGGCCGGATTTTTCCGATTTCCTGCCCGCGATTCGGATTCAGGTTGCCGAGCCAGATCTCGCCGCGGCGCATCAGCGCTTTTTCCGCCTCGATTCCCTGGCGCCGTATCGGGCCTTCGGCTCTGCGGCGATGTTCTCCGAGAGCTCGAGCGCCTCGTTATCCGTGTAGAGCGCTTCCTCGGCCGTCGCGACCGCCTCCCGATCGCCGCGCGCGCGCGCCGCGCGCAGGATCTCGGCCTGGAATCGCCGCCGCTCGCGCTGCGCGAGGTAGGTCTCGAGCGCTGCGCGTGCCAGTTCCGACCGGGTCTGATGCTCCAGGTTCGCCTCGCGGGCGAGGCGCCGCTCGAGCTCATCGTCGAGGCGCAGGTTCAGGGTTGCCATGGTCGGAGATGTGCAGGTAAACGTGATACACATCGTAACACAAAAGCCATAACATCCGGCGGCTGCTCGCCTCGACAGCGCGCTCGTCGTTAGCTTCTGAATCCTCTGTTTGACGGCAAGCCATAAGATGGAATATGGTTAGCCATATGAAAACCACGGTGGTGATTTCCGACACCCTGCTGCGCGAGGCGAAGCGGGTCGCCGCGCGAGAGGGCACAACGGTGCGGTCGCTGATCGAGCAGGGCTTGCGGCATGCGGTCGGTCAGCGCAAACGTGCGCCCCGGTTTCGCCTCCGCAAGGCTTCCTTCAAGGGCAAGGGGTTGAGCGCCGAAGCCAGGCGCCTCGGCTGGGACCGCTTGCGGGACCTGACGTACGAGGGCCGGGGGGCGTGATCGCGGTAGACACCAATGTTCTGGTGTACGCGCACCGCGAGGAATCCGAGTGGCACCCGGCGGCGGCCGCACGGATTGCTGTGCTGGCGGAGGGGCAGGGGCCTTGGGCCATTCCATGGCCCTGCGTGCACGAGTTTCTGGCGATCGTCACCCATCCGAGGATCTTCAGCCCGCCGACACCGCTTGCGGCCGCGCTCGAACAGGTGGATGCATGGTTTGAGTCGCCGTCGCTGGTTCTGTTGGCCGAATCCGATGGCCACTGGACCCGGCTCAGGCAGCTGTTGCTGGCCGGCAAGGTAAGTGGGCCGAAGGTTCACGACGCCCGGATTGCCGCACTCTGCGGGCAGCACGGCGTACGGGAACTCTGGTCGGCGGACCGGGACTTCAACGCGTTCCCGGGTTTCGTGGTGACCAATCCGCTCGTCGGCTAGCCTAGAACTTTGTCTTGTTCCTGTAATCGCACAGATCCCTGATTGTGCATTCCGGGCACTTGGGCTTCCTAGCCACGCAGACGTAGCGCCCGTGCAGGATCAGCCAGTGGTGCGCGTCCTGCAGGAACTCGGGCGGCGTGAATTTGAGCAGCTTCTGCTCGACTTCGAGCGGGTCCTTGCCCGGCCCCAGGCCGGTGCGGTTGGCGACGCGGAAGATGTGCGTGTCCACCGCCATTGTCAGCTCACCGAAGGCGGTGTTCAGCACCACGTTCGCGGTCTTGCGCCCCACGCCGGGAAGACTTTCAAGTTCCTCTCTGTTCCGGGGTATCTCTCCTTTGAATTTCTCGAGCAAAAGACATGAGAGCTGAATCACATTCTTCGCCTTGGTGCGGAACAAGCCGATCGTCTTGATGTACTCCATCAGGCGCGCCTCGCCGAGTTCCACCATCTTCGCGGGCGTGTTGGCGACCGGAAACAGTTTCGCGGTGGCGAGATTGACTGACTTGTCCGTTGCCTGCGCCGAGAGCACCACCGCGACCAGCAGCTCGAACGGCGTGCGGTAGGCGAGTTCGGTCTTCGGGTGCGGATTGGCCGCCCGGAAGCGCTCGAAGATCTGCCGCCGCTTCGCCGGATTCATCGGATTTTCCTCGCGCCGGTGCGCTTGATAGCGGCGGCAATGACCGCTTTCCGATCGGTTGATATGGTTTTCGGATGTTGTTCAGAAATTCTTTTCTTTCGGAAAGCAGCGCGCCGCTTCGCGCCGTGGGCATCCGCTGCGGTCCATGGGCCCGGCGGCGGGACGAGGTCGATGCAGTCCACGGGGCAGGGCGGCAGGCAGAGCTCGCAGCCGGTGCAGTATGCGGCGATCACCGTGTGCATGAATCCTTGCGCGCCCGCGATCGCGTCCACCGGGCAGGCGTCGATGCAGCGCGTGCAGCCGATGCAGCGCGCTTCGTCGATCAGCGCGACCACGGTCCGTTTCATAGCGGGTGGAAGGGGCGCCCGGTGTCGCGGGCGAGAAACTGGTGCGTGACCTTGCCTTGCTTCGCCTGGATGCCTGTTTTCAGGGCGTCCGAAAAAGCGTTCGAGCAAATCTCGAACACAAAAGGCAAGACGGCGTTCTCCAGCGCGAAGCTCGCGGTGCGCGCAGCGGCGGCGGGCATGTTCGGCACGCAGTAGTGCACCACGCCTTCCTCGATGTAGATCGGATCGCTGTGGCTGGTGGGGCGCGAGGTCTGCGCGATGCCGCCCTGGTCGATGCCTACGTCCACCAGCGCGGAGCCCGGGCGCATCGTGCGCAGCATGGCGCGGGTGATGAGTTTCGGCGACATCCGGCCCGGCGTCAGCACGCCGCCGATCACAAGGTCGGCGGATGAAATGTCGTAGGGGAGATCCTGGGTCCCGATCTTGAACCTTACGTTTGGAAATTCTTTTCGCAACAAAGAAACGCGCCGGTCACTTGTTGCAAACACGGTCACCGCAGCTCCGATGCCATGCGCTACGCCAAGGGCGTTCGAGCCGACGTTGCCCGCGCCCAGGATCACGACCTTGCCCGGCGGCACGCCGGCGACGCCGGGCAGCAGCACGCCGCTGCCGCCGTTGTGCTTCTGCAGGCACCAGGCGCCGACCTGCACCGCGAGCCGCCCGGCGATCGCCGACATCGGGGCGAGGATCGGCAGGCTGCCGTCGGCCTGGCCTACGGTCTCGAACGCAATGAAGGTGGCGCCCGAAGCGAGCGCCGCGTCGAGCAGCGCGGGCTCGGGGCCGAAGTGCTGGAAGCTGAAGACCGTCTGCCCTTTGCGCGGCAGGCGGTACTCAGGCTCCTGCAGTTCCTTGACCTTGACGAGCAGCTCGCAGTCCCAGGGGTTTCCGGTTTTTGCGCCGGCTTTTTCGTACTGCAAATCGGAAAATCCGACCCCAAGGCCCAAATTCAACCCGATCACCACTTGGTGGCCGGCCCCGGCGAGCTCGCGCACGCCCGCGGGCGTCAGCGCGACGCGGAACTCGCCGTCCTTGATCTCACGCGGCAGGCCGATGCGCACCGCGAATCGCTTCTATGCATTCCGAGATGAGTTCCGGGCCGCGGTAGATCAGCCCCGTGTAGATCTGCACCAGGGTCGCGCCGGCAGCGAGCTTTTCCGCGGCGTCGGCGCCGGAGAGTATGCCGCCTGCGCCGATGATGGGGATCTCGCCCCCGAGGGCTGCGGCAAGCGTCCGTATGACGCGCGTTGAACGCTCGCGCAAGGGAGCGCCCGAGAGCCCGCCCGCCTGGACCCCGTTCGGGTACTGCTCCACATCCGCGCGCGCCACGGTGGTGTTGGTGGCGATCACGCCATCGATGCGCTCGCGGCGCACGATATCGGCGATGGAGCGGATGGCGTCGTCATCCAGATCGGGCGAGATCTTGAGCGCGAGCGCGACATTGCGCCCATGCTTGTCGCGCAGCTCTTCACGTTTGTTTCTTATAGTTAAAAGCAGTGCGGCGAGAGTTTCGGCGTCCTGCAGATCACGCAGCCCGGCGGTGTTGGGAGAGGATACGTTGAGCGAGACGTAGTCTGCGTGCGGATACAGCGCCTCCAGGCATTGCACGTAATCACCGGCGGCTTTTTCGTTCGGAGTATCTTTATTTTTTCCGATGTTGACTCCAATCACACAGGTTTTTCTGAAGCGGGAAAGATTCGAAACAAAAGCGTCAATTCCAACGCTGTTCAGACCGAAGCGGTTGATCAGCGCCTGCGCCTCGGGAATGCGGAACAGGCGCGGCCGCGGATTGCCCGGCTGCGGCCGCGGCGTCACGCCGCCGAGTTCGATGAAGCCGAAGCCCAGAGCGGATAGCGCGGCTACGTGTTCGGCCTGCTTGTCGAGGCCCGCGGCTAGGCCGACCGGATTGGGAAACTCGAGCCCCATCGCAAGCACGGGGGTTGCAGGAATTTTTTTGTAACAACCGGACAAACCAGCTGCGTGCGCAGCGTCCGCGACGCCCAAAACCAGGCGATGGGCGGTTTCCGGGTCGAGCGCGAAAAGAAAGGGGCGGGCGAGCGCATACAGCATTGCGCTAGCTCCTCATTCCAGGTCCTCGGAGTCGAGGCGGCGCCATTCGCCGCCGATGAATCCCTCGATCGGCGTGAAGCGCGACTTGTACGCCATCTTCGGGCTTTCCTTGATCCAGTAGCCGAGGTAGAGGTAGGGCAGTCCCAACGCGCGGCAGGATTCGATCTGCCACAGGACGTTGAAGGTGCCGAAGCTCGCGCTCCTGCGGTCGGGCTCGTAGAAGGTGTAGACCGAGGACAGGCCGTCGGGCAGGTAGTCCACGATCGAGACCATGACGAGCTGCCCGTGGTCGCGGAATTCCACCAGGCGCGTATCGACGCGGCTCTGCAGCAGGAAATGCGAGTACTGGTCGCGGCTGTCGTTGTCCATACCGCCGCCGGAATGGCGCCTCGACTGGTAGCGCAGGTACAGCGCGTAGTGCTCGAGGCGGAACTTGAGCGGTTGCGCCTGGAAGGTGAGTTCCGCATGCTGGCTCCGGGCGCGCCGCTGCGAGCGGCTGGCGATGAACTCGTGCACCGGGACGCGTACCGGGACGCAGGCGCGGCAACTGTCGCAATGCGGCCGGTAGGTGAAGATGCCGCTGCGGCGGAAGCCGGATTTGACCAGTTCGCCATAGAGCTCGGTGTCGATCAGGTGGCTCGGCGTAGCGACCTGCGAACGCGCCATGCGCTCGGGGAGGTAGCTGCACGGGTAGGGCGCAGTCACATAGAACTGCAGTACCGCATGCGGGAGATCGTTAAGCCGGGACACGAGTCCATTGCTCCGGAAGTTCAGGATAGTTTACCAATGCTGCGAGACGGCGCAAAAACCGCCTGCGAGGGATCTCGCGCGCCCCCAGCGAGGCCAGCAGCGGCGTGCGCTGCTGGCAGTCGATCATCGGGAAGCCGCGCGCGCGCAGCGTCTCCACCAGGCCGACCAGCGCCACTTTGGAGGCGTCGGTGGCGCGGGAGAACATGGATTCGCCGAAGAAGACGCGCCCGATGGCCACGCCGTACAGGCCGCCGACCAGCTGGTCCGCCTGCCAGGTTTCGAAGGAGTGCGCGTGGCCGGCGCGGTGCAGCGTGAGATAGGCGGCCTGCATTTCATTTCCGAGCCAGGTTCCGGGTTCGTCTTTTCTCGGTTCCGCACAAGCTTTTATGACTCTGGAAAAAGCAGAATCAATTCTTATTTCAAAACACTTGTTGCGGATACTCTTGGCGAGCGACCGGGAAACCTTGAGTTCGTCGCAGCACAGAACCATGCGCGGATCGGGCGACCACCACAGGATCGGCTCATCGCCCGAATACCACGGAAAGATGCCCTGCCGGTAGGCGGCGAGCAGCCGCTCGGGCGACAGGTCGGCGCCCGCGCACAGAAGCCCGTTGGGGTTGCGCAACGCTTTCTCGACCGGCGGAAAGGGCTCGTCCCTTTCCAGCCACTTCAGCATTTCACCTGCTGCCGGCAGTAATTCTCCAGTTCCTGCACCACGCAGCTGCCGGAGGCCGCGGTGCGCGGCGCGCCGCCGTTCTCGAGCGCAAGGCGAAACTCGTACTTGGCGAAAAACTGGTTGAACATCTCGCCCCCGAGCGTGCCTACCGCCGTCAATTCGTCGCTCTTCGGATCGTGTTCGAGCAGGATCGCGGCCAGCGGCTGCGGCGCGGGCCCCGCGAGCACGCGCGCGCCCTCGGCCGGGTCGTATTGGCTGTGCTCGGCGCAGCAATGGATCACGTTGCCGAGCCTGTTGCGCGGGCTCTTCTCGGTGCGGTAGCTGATGAAGGTGATCTCCTTGGTCGGGTAGGCGAGCTGGTGCGCGCAGATCGCCGAGTAGGCGACGATCGAGCGCTTCGGGCCGACGCCGCCTTGCCACTCGTAGCCGCGCCGGTCGGCCGTGACGAGGCGCGCCGGGGCTTTTGCCGGCCGCCCGAGATTGAGCAGGAAGCAGGGCGTGGTCGCGAACGGGTAATGGAAAATCAGGTTGCGCTCGGCGGGAAGGGCCCCCGCTTTGAGCGGGGCGCCGCTTGCGCTCACCAGTCTGGCGCGCCCGTAAAGATTCGGCGTGGCGTCGGCTGCGAGGCCGGGTGTTCCGGTTGCGGCGGCGGAGGCCGCGCAGAACTTGATGAAATCGCGGCGCTGCATCGCTACAAATTGTAGCCTTTCTCGTTATGTTCCACGGTGTCCAGGCCCTCGGTTTCCTCGTCGCCGGTCACTCGCATGCCGGTCATGGCGTCGCTCAGCTTGAGCAGCACCCAGGTGACGATGCCGCACCACGCCCCTACGGCGAGGATGCCGGTCAACTGCACCATGACCTGCCCGCCCATCGTGACGCCTTCGGCATAGCCGACGCCGCCGAGAAATGGCGCCGCGAATACGCCGGTCAGGAAGGTGCCGAGTATGCCGCCGACGCCGTGCACCGGGGTGACGTCGAGCGAGTCGTCGATCTTGAGCGAGCGCTTCATCCAGCTGGTGGCAAAGAAACACGCGGTGCCGGCGATGGCGCCGATCGCGATCGCGCCCATCGGTCCCACGAAGCCCGAGGCCGGGGTGATCGTGCCGAGGCCCGCCACCATCCCGGTGACGATGCCGAGCACCGAGGGCTTGCCGTAGCGCAGCCACTCGCAGAACAGCCATGCGAGAGAACCGGTCGCCGCGCCGATGTGCGTCACCAGCATCGCCATGCCGGCCGAACCGTCGGCGGCAAGCGCGCTGCCGGCATTGAAGCCGAACCAGCCCACCCACAGCATGCATGCGCCGGTCACCGCCATGGTCATGTTGTGCGGCGGCATCGCGGTATCGGGGAAGCCCTTCCTGCGGCCGAGCACCAGCGCGCACACCAGCGCCGCCATGCCGGCGTTCAAGTGCACCACGGTGCCGCCGGCGAAGTCCATGATGCCCATTTTCTGCAGCCAGCCGTCGCCCCAGACCCAGTGCGCGATCGGGCAATACACGAGCAGCAGCCAGAGCAGACTGAACAGCAGCATTCCCGCGAAGCGCACGCGCTCCGCGTAGGCGCCGATCACGAGCGCCGGCGTGATGATCGCGAAGGTCAGCTGGAACATCGCGAACACGGTCTCGGGAATGCTTCCCTTCAGCGTCGCGACCGCGATCCCGGAAAGGAAGCTCTTGTCGAAGCCGCCGTACCACGCATTGAGCGTGCCGCCGTCGCCGAACGCGATGCTGTAGCCCGCGACCACCCACGCGAGCGTAACCATGCAGGTGATGGCGAAGCACTGCATCAGCATGGAAAGCGCGTTCTTGGCGCGCACCAGCCCGGCGTAGAACAGCGCCAGGCCCGGCAGCGTCATGAAAAGCACCAGCACCGTGGCGGTGATCATCCATGCGGTATTGGCCGGGTCCAGCTTGGGCGGTTCGGCCGCGAGCACGGCGGAGGCCTGCAGCAGGAGAGCGATCAGCAGTGGCAGTGCCTTGGTGCATCGGCGCATCATCATGGACAATCCCCTATTTTTTTATGGGCTTTTTCCGGTGCTTGGCGGCACCGGCGGCAAGCATACCGCAGTTACTTTATGTCTTCAGCGTGAAAGCCGTACTCGCCCCGGGCGCGGTCGGCGAACCAGTGCTTCAGCGTCAGGCCCACGGTGCGGAACGCAATATCCTTCCAGGGGACCTTCGCTTCATCGACAAGCGCGACTTCCAGGCTCTCGACGCCTGGCTTGAACTCCAGGTTCCTCAGGCGCGCGCGGTAAAACAGATGCACCTGGTTCACGCGCGGCACCGAGATCATGCTGAATGGCGAGGCGAGTTCGATGTGCGCGCCGGCTTCCTCCAGCGTTTCGCGCATCGCCGCGTCGGCCGTGGTCTCGTCGTTCTCCATGAAGCCGGCCGGCAGCGTCCAGTAGCCATAGCGCGGTTCGATCGCGCGGCGGCAAAGAAGCACGCATCCTTCCCATTCCGGCACCGTGCCGACCACCAGCTTGGGGTTCTGGTAATGGACGTTGCCGCAGGCGTCGCAGACGTCGCGCGGCAGCGAGTCCCCCGGCGGCACGCGCCTGGCGAGCGGAGCTGCGCAGTCAGGGCAGAACTTCATGCGGACCTTTCACGATCCCGTAAGCGTCGGGGACAAGCGCGCGGGCCATGCGTAAGCCCCGGTATCCTCAGGGGAAAACGGATTCGATGTTAAACTGCTCCGGGACCATGGGCAAAGCAAAAGTGAGCGAGTGGCTGTGGCGCTTTCTTGCGGCCATGATGCTTTTTTCGGTCGGCTGGACGATGTGGATCATCTATCAGCTTAACCCGCCGCCGCTGATCATGAACGCGGCGTTCGAGGCGGCCGCGAAAGCCAAAGCCAACGCGGGGCAAAACGTCCAGGGCGTGATCTCGCCGCCGGCGGGTTCTGCTCCCGCGGAGGCGAGGCAACCTCCGATCAACCCCGACAAGCTGAAATTGTCCGATTCGCTGTCGGTTCCAGAACCAAAATGACCGACCGCTACGACGAGCTGTACCGCAGCTGGCGCTGGGGCGTTCCCGCACGCCTGAACATCGCCGAGGTCTGCTGCGGCCGCTGGGCTGCGGACCGGTCGCGCTTCGCGCTGTACTGGGAGGACGAGTCCGGCGAAACCGCGAAGTACACGTTCTGGGACATCCAGCGCGAAGCCAACCGGCTGTCGAACGCGCTCGCGGCGCTGGGCGTGAAGCGCGGCGACCGCATCGCCCTGATCCTGCCGCAGCGCCCAGAGATGGCGATCGCCTACATGGCGATTTTCCAGATGGGCGCGATCGCGCTGCCGCTGTCGCACCTGTTCGGCCCGGATGCGCTCGAGTACCGCATGGAATTCGCCGGCGCGAGCGTCGCCTTCGTAGAGTCCACCACGATCGCGAACCTCTGGGCCGTCAAGGACAAGCTCACGAGCCTGAAGCATGTGATCGGGGTCGGCGGCGCGCGGGAAACCGGGGTTCATTCCTATGAGTCTTTGGTCCAGAAAGCAAACAGCGAATTCGAAAAAACTGATACGTCGGCAAACGACCCGGCGCTCATCATCTACACGAGCGGCACAACGGGGCCGCCCAAGGGTGCGCTCGAGGCGCACCGGCTGATCATCGGCAACCTGCCGGGATTCGTCTATTCGCATGATTTCTTCCCGCAACCCGGCGACCTGTTCTGGTCGCCGGCCGACTGGGCCTGGGCCGGCGGCCTGATGGACGCGCTGCTGCCGAGCTGGTATTTCGGCATTCCGATCCTTGGCTACCGGGGGCGCTTCGACGCGGAGAAGGCGTATTACCTGCTCGAGAAATACGGCGTCCGGAATTCCTTTCTTTTTCCGACGGCTTTGAAATTCATGATGAAAGCCGTTCCCAATCCAAAGTCCCGCTTCGACATCTCTCTGCGCTCCGTGATGAGCGCCGGCGAATCTGTAGGCGTCACGGTGATCGAATGGGCGCGCGAGCATCTGGGCGTCACCATCAACGAGATGTTCGGCCAGACCGAGATCAACTACGTGGTCGGCAACTGCCAGGCGGCCTGGCCGGTGAAGCCGGGCTCGATCGGCCGGCCGTACCCCGGGCACCGGGTCGAGGTCATCGACGACAAGGGCGACGAAGTGCCGCGCGGCGAACTGGGAGAGATCGCGGTCCACCGCCGCAGTGGCTCCCACGTCGATCCCGTGTTCTTCCTCGAGTACTGGAAAAATCCGGCTGCGACGCGCGACAAGTTCATCGGCGATTGGGGTTGCACCGGGGACCAGGGGCGCATGGATGCGGACGGTTACATCTGGTACCAGGGCAGGTCGGACGACGTCATCAAGGCCTCCGGCTACCGCATCGGCCCGGCGGAAATCGAGTCCTGCCTGGTCAAGCACGCCGCGGTCGCGAACGCGGCGGTGATCGGCAAGCCCGATGCGGCGCGCGGCCAGATCGTGAAGGCGTTCATCGTGCTGCAGCCGGGCCGGGCGGCTTCCCAAACGCTGATCGACGAAATCCAGGACCACGTGCGCGGGCGGCTCGCGCCCTACGAATATCCGCGCGAGATCGAGTTCATCGACGCGCTTCCCATGACCACCACCGGCAAGGTGCAGAGGAAAGAGCTGCGCAAACGCGAGCAAGCGAAAGTCGCTGCCAAGGCGTGATGCGGCTCGTTCTGCTCGGCGGCGGGCACGCGCATGCGCTTGTCCTTTTGAAGCTGGGAAATTTCCTGCCGAAGGATCTCGAGGTCAAACTTGTAACGCCGCACCCGGTTCACACCTACTCGGGCATGGTCCCCGGCGTGGTGGCAGGGCACTACGCGGTTTCCGAAGCGCAGATCGATCTTGCGCGGCTTTGCAATAGGGCAGGGGTTGCTCTGGTTCTCGATCAGATTGCCGGACTGGATGCAGGCAACAAGCAACTGGCATTGGCAAATTCAGGCAAGCTCGAATTCGACGTCCTGTCTCTCAACCTTGGATCCCTGCCAAACTTTTCCGGCGTTCCGGGCGCCCGCGAGCACGCGCTCGGGGTGAAACCATTCGAGGCATTCATGCGGCACTGGGAGGCACATGGCCTTTCGGCGCGCCGCATCGCGGTGGCCGGCGCGGGTGCCGCCGGAATCGAAATGGCCATGGCGATCCGCCACCGGCTGCCATCCGCGAAGGTGTTCCTGTACTCCGATCGCCCGATGTTTTCCGGCGCGGTCGCCGCGCGCCTCGAGCGTGCGCTGGGGCGTTGCGGCGTCGAGCTTCGATCCAATACCGC
>MEQQ01000153.1:0-1892 GCA_001770285.1 Betaproteobacteria bacterium RBG_16_66_20 | reverse complement strand
GCGAGCCCTGCGACCTCGTCCTGTGGACCGCAGGCGCCGCGTCGCAGCCGTGGTTGCAACAATCCGGACTGCAGACCGACGAGGCGGGTTTCGTGCTGGTGGATTCGGCACTGCGCAGCGTTTCGCACCCGGACGTATTCGCGGCAGGCGACTGCGCGACGCTGCGCGATGCGCGCCACCCGAAATCCGGGGTCTACGCGGTTCGCCACGCCCCGGTCCTGGCCGCGAACCTCGCCAACCTGCTGCAAGGCAAGCAGATGAACGACTATGCGCCGCAGTCGCGGCAGCTGGCGCTGATCAGCTGCGGCGCCAAGTATGCGATCGCGAGCCGCGGCGGCTGGTCCGCCGAAGGCGCGTGGGCATGGCGCTGGAAGGACTGGCTGGACCGGCGCTGGATCGCGCGCTTCCGTTGAACCAGCCAACGTCGATAGATCACTCGATCATCTACGGGCCGAGCCGAACTGAGGGTGGCGTTTGTGGTGACGAATGACCAACACCCGAACGCAGTCGGCATCCACAATGCGAAACAGGATCGAATACGGAAAACGGTGAACGATACAGCGCCGGATTTGCGCTTCGACGAGCGGATACAGCAATGGACTATTGGCTATTCGATCGATGGCCGCATCGATCTCGTGCCGGAATTCCGACTCCAGGCCCGGGCGCGCGCGCCGATAGAACGAAGCGCCTTCGTTGACGTCGCCGGCGGTCGATGGGTGAAACTCGACCTTCATTCCGCCGCGTCGCGAGTGCGCCGGCGAAATTCCTCGTGATTGAGCGGGGCGGCCTGCCCGGATTCAATTTCGGTGTCACGCTCGCGCGCCAAGTCAATGCCTTCGCGGTCCGTATTGGGATCGGCGAGCCAGGCGGTCGCTTCCTCCAGGCTTTCCCAGGCTGCAAGCGCCAATCGCTCGCGGTCGCGAGGTGGCAGGCGCAGCAACTCCGCTTCAAGCTGGTCGGTTGTGCTCATGGGCCAAAGTGTACCAGTCAGAAGCCTCTGAGTTTGTCACTCCAGATGCCGTCGCACTCCACGCGCGCGTTGTAGGCGTCAATGGCCTTACGGTTTGCGGCGAACCATTTCTCAGTCTCGACTGCGCGAACACGGGAGTCCTTTTCGCGCAAACTTTTCTCCTGCGTCGCTTTTTGCGTGTCCACCATCCGCACAGGCTACGCGCATCCACCCCCCCCGGCAAATCAGTCAGGCCCGCCGGCCAGCTTCACCGCCTCACGCTTGAACTCAGCGCTGTATCGCTCCCTTTGCATTGCGCACCTCCGATATCATCATCCCATCTATCGAAAGTGTCCGGAATATCGGGGGAAGCCCAGGGTTTCAGGTCGAGGAAAGCCGCTCTGGTGATTTGAACGCCCTCCGGCGTATGGGGTCACGCAGGCGATGCGCAAGAAATCTAATGACATAGATGCAAGCTATGCCGCGTTAATGCAGGTGGCGAACGCGTGTCGCGTGCAGGCGTTGTCGGCGGATGAGCGGCAAGGGAACGCGGACGTTGATTTCGCAGATGCCTTCGTCTTCATCGCCGTCGTAGTGATTGATGGGGATTTATACGACGTTACGCTGAGCAAGGATGGAGAAATCCAGACAAAGTCCGTTGAACGGCAGCTAGTAATGTGGCGTAATCCGGCCGGAGGTAGGCCGTTTACCTTGATTCACGTTGTTCGACGCAGTTCACTCAGAAAGTTTGCAGTTGATCTCCATGCTGCGAGCGATGCCTTAGTCAAATGGTGCGGCATCAACAGCAAGTCAGCGCTGAAAATTTTTGAAGACAAACCAGCTGCTTCTGATAAATAGCTTGGTCCATTGTCTTCGCCTTCAATAGAGCTCCACAGCCGCGCGCAATGCGTCCTTGGCGGTGTGCAGGTAGTAGCGCCCCGTC
>MEQQ01000152.1:6790-7042 GCA_001770285.1 Betaproteobacteria bacterium RBG_16_66_20 | reverse complement strand
TCTTTCCCCCTTTTGAGACGATTGCCGTCTCTGGATGACTTGGGCACTGTACTCGCGCCTATCGCGAAAGCCAACGCGACAGAGGGATAAGACTTACAGATAAAACTCTGCGACAGAACCTGTGCGCCTCAGAATTGCAACTCCCTCCCGAGATTGCGCAACGGCCGGTATCAGCGCTACTTCTTGCTGCTGATCGCCCCGAAGTCAATCTCGATCTTGCTCACGTCCACGCTCGCCTTGGCCTTGGCGTCG
>MEQQ01000152.1:3181-6770 GCA_001770285.1 Betaproteobacteria bacterium RBG_16_66_20 | reverse complement strand
GTTGAACTCGAGGTTGCCGGCCTGGAAGGCCTCGGCGAGGCGGAAGCTCAGCTCGACCAGCTTCTTGTGCTCGGGCTTTTCGCCGGGGTTCCCGTGCACCTGCGCGGAGAGCTCGATGAAGATCTTGCGCGCCAGTTCCTCGATCGGGTCGACCGGGGGCGCGGCGACGGGTTTGGCGGCGGGTGCGGGTGCGGCGTGGCCTTCACTCATGGGGTTTGCTCGCTGGGTTCGGGGTTGCGGTTGAGGTTGGAGATGCTACTCCAGTAACAGCTGTTGCGGATACGGGGTGTCCTCGCCGGTGCTGCCCGCGACCAGCGCGTGCGCGCCCACGCCGAGCAGCCGCACCGGCCGGCGCGCGGCATCGGTGCGCTCCAGCAGCGCCAGCGCGCGCTGGCGGAAATCGGCCGCGTCGCGCGACGGCCGGTCCGCGGTGTGGCTCCGGGTGACGGTGGTGAAATCGCCGAAGCGCACTTTGATCGTGACGCTGCGCGCCAGAAGGTGCTTTTTCTCCAGGGAATCCACCACCCTCGCCGCGAGCTTCGCCAGCTCCGCCTGCATTTCCCGCACATCCGCCAGGTCGACGCCGTAGGTCGTCTCGGCCGAAATGGATTTCCAGGGCCGGTCGGGCTTCACTTCGCGCGGGTCGTCGCCGTGCGACAGGCGCTTCAGCCACCCGGCCTGGCTGCCGACCGCCTGCCGCAGGGAAATTTCATCTGTTTCGCGGACATCGACCAGCCTTTGAATGCCCAGTGCGCGCAGCTTCTTGGCGGTGACCGGCCCGACGCCCCACAGCGCCTCGACCGGCAGCTGCTGCAGGAAACTCTCGACGCGCTCGGGCGGGATCACGGTGAGGCCGTCGGGTTTGCGCCAGCCCGAGGCGATCTTGGCGAGGAACTTGTTCGGCGCCACCCCGGCGGACGCGGTCAAACCGGTTTCTTCATGGATTCTTTTTTTCAATTTCCTGGCAACCACGCTCGCCAGCGGTTCGCCCCAGAGGTTTTCGGTGACGTCGAGGTAGGCCTCGTCCAGCGACAGCGGCTCCACCAGCGGCGTGGCTTGCCGCAGGATCGCCATCACCTTGTGCGAGGCGGCGCGGTAGCGCGCGAAATCGGGCCGCACGATCACCAGCTCCGGGCACAGGCGCAGCGCGCGCGCCATCGGCATCGCCGAGCGCACGCCGAACCGGCGCGCTTCGTAGCTGGAGGCGGCCACCACGCCGCGCGATGCGGGCGCGCCGCCCACCGCCACCGGCTTGCCGCGCAGCGACGGGTCGTCGCGCTGCTCGACCGACGCATAGAACGCGTCCATGTCGAGGTGGATGATGCGGCGGGTGGAATTGTCGGCGGGCATCGACGGGAACCCGGGGTCGGAGCCCGATTCGCTCAGCGCCGCGGGCCGAACGGAAACCCGCCGCGCCGGTACTGGATCATGAGAAAACCGCCGAGCATCCCGCCGAGGTGCGCGAAGTGCGCGACGCCGCGCGCGGTGCCGCTCACGCCGAGCGCGAGCTCGATCAGGCCGTAGACCGTCACGAACACCCGCGCCGGCATCGGGATCGGGGGAAACAGCAGCATCACGCGGCGCTGCGGGAAATACCAGCCGAAGGCGAGCAGCAGGCCGAACATCGCGCCGGATGCGCCCACCGTGGGCATGGGCGGTGCGCCCATCCAGGCAGTGACCACGAGGTGGGCGGCCGCGCCGGTGACCAGGCAGGCGAAGTAGTACTGCAGGAAAAAGCGCGAGCCGAACAGCCGCTCGATGTCCGAGCCGAACATGTACAGCGCGAGCATGTTGAAGAAGATGTGCGTGAGGCTTCCATGCAGGAAGCCGTAGGTCACGAGCTGCCAGGGCTGGAAATCGGGCAGGCCCGGCGCGCCCGGCGGCCAGAGCGCGAACCAGGCGAATAGCGCCGGTCCCGCCATGTCCTGCAGCAGGAAAACGCCGACGGTGGCGATGAGAAGCGCTTGCGTTACGGGCGGCATGGGGCGCGCGATGGTGTGACCGATTGTGTCAGATGTCTCAAAAGAGGCACGGATTGCGCATTTCTTGCGCATATTGCCGTCCGGCCGGACAATTTTTTGCATTGCCGCGGGCGGAAATTGATAGCGTGGGGCATGGGTTGCTGCATTCATTACGCGCTGCGCGACGGCATGCTGCAGGCGGTGGTCTCGGGCAAGGCCGCGAGCCGCAGCGGGGACGCGTTCGCCGACTGGATCGCGCGCGATATCGCCGCGGAGGCGGGCCGCAACACGGTCAGCCGCGTGCTCATCGATGTGCGCGGCGTGGCGGACCGGCTCGGGTTCCTGGGCGCGCTTTCGATGACGCGCCGCGCGCCGCGCGAGGTGGGCGGCTACCGGGTCGCGGTGGTCGACGCGATGGAGAACGACGCTTATTACGCCCTGCACGAGATCGCGGCCAGGGCGCGGGGCTACGTGCTGCGGTGCTTCTCCAGCGCCGCCGACGCGGCACGCTGGCTTCGCAGCGCTCCCGGCCGCGATTAATATTCCAGGGTGTCGAGCAACGGCCTGCGTGAGCGGCCCGAGGCGCGCTGGGCGTTGTGGTCCGGGATCGCCGGCGCGCTCGCGGCCACGGCCTTGTCGGTGAAGGGCATATTCGCTTCGGGCAGTTCCACCGCGGCGCTCGGCTTCATCGCCGTGCCGCTGGTCGCCGTGCTCGGCGCGATCCCGGTCGGCCTCTGGGGCGCGGCGCTCGGCCACGTGGTCCTGCGGCGGCGCGGCGTGGTGCAAAGCGGCGCAACCGTCTTCTTCGCCGCGCTCGCCATCGCCGCAGCATTGCCCGCAGCCGTGATCTACGAAATCCAGCACGGCCTCAGGCTGGAGGCCGCGGTGCGCGAAGTCCTTGCGATGGACGTGGCGGAGCTCGACCGCGCCTACCGGGAATCGCCCTGGAAGCGCGACCGGTACTTCCTCGCCGCCATGGCGCAGAACGGCTCGGCGCGCGCAGGGCTGCTGGCGCAGATCGCCGCGCGCGACGACCCGGAACTCTACGAGCCCATGGGCTCCCTCTGGGACGTGATGGGCGCGAACCGCAAGGGACTGGCGGTGATGCGCCTGGTCGCGAACCACCCGAACACGGATGCGGCGACCCTGGCCAGGCTCGCGGCGCGACCCGATGCGCCGTACGTGCTGCACGAGGTTCTCGCCAACCCGAAAACGCCGCTCGCGGTGCTGGAGCCCCACTTCGAGTCGACCGATTACCTGGTGGAGTGGGGCCTCGCGCGCAATCCGAAAACGCCGCAGCGCGTGCTCGAGCGCCTCGCGCGCAGCCCGGACCTGTACACGCGCATGAACCTCGCCTGGAACCCCGCGACGCCGCGCGAAATCCTCGAGCGCCTGGCGCAGGATCCCGACCAGAGCCTCGCGCGCAACGCCAGGCAGGCGATCGAGCGGCGCGCCAGGGGCGGCTAGGAGCGCGCCCGATTTTCGCTATTTGAGCTTCGAGGTCAGCAGCCGCAGCCGCTCGGCGAGCGAGCCGAGCAGCGATTCGGCGAATTCGGGGCTGGTCTTCACCAGCAGCAGGAAAGCGGTGCGGTTGATCGGCAGCAGCGAGCAATCGGTCTCGGCCACCA
>MEQQ01000152.1:0-3155 GCA_001770285.1 Betaproteobacteria bacterium RBG_16_66_20 | reverse complement strand
CTCGATCAGCGCGAGCTCGCCGAACACGCCGCCCGGCCCGAGCCGTTCCACCACGCCGCCGCCGATCGACACCGCGACCTTGCCTTCGAGGACGGCGTACATGCGCAGCCCGGTCTGGCCTTCCTGGACGATGGTCTTGCCGCGGTCGTAGAACACCGGCTCGTCCCTGGAAAGCCCTTCGGCGAGTTCGGCAAGGCGCCTGGGATCGAACACCGCCGCTTGCTTCAATACCGCGGCGCCCCGCAGCGTGGTCTGTTCGGCGAGCCTGGCGATGGTTTCGCGCAGCCGCCCGATCATGATGCTCATCAGCATCAGCGCGAACGCCGGCTTTTTCTGCAGGCCGCTGCGGAACTGCCTGTCGTCGAGCGCGATCACGCGGCAGGCGGTCTTCGCCAGCGCGCTCGCGCTGCGCGGCGCGTGCGTGATCGAGGCCATCTCGCCGAAGATCTGGCCCTTCTTCACGCGGCCGATGCTCTTCCTGCGCGCCACCAGCTCGACCTCGCCGTCGAGCAGCAGGTACATCTTGTCGCGCATGAAGAAAAACGGCCGCGCCCGCTGGTTCTCGGCGAAGAAGGTGCTGCCCTGCGGCACTTTCTCCGGCGTGCCCGCGGCCTTGAAGAATTCCAGCGCCACCGCGGGGCTGTACAGGCTTGCCTGGCTCATGGCTTTGCGTCCTCCCTGTGAGAGTATAAGGGCTGCGAAATGACTCCCCTACGCGAAGGATGACCGCGATGCACATCTCCATGTACCAGGCGAGCGCGCCGCGCTTCGCCAATACCCTGCAAAACCTCGCTGCGATCCTGGACAAGGCGCAGGCCCACGCCGCGGCGAGGAAGATCGACGAGCAGGTGCTGACCTCGTCGCGCCTCTACCCGGACATGTTCGCGCTCGCGCGCCAGGTGCAGATCGCCTGCGATACGGCCAAGGGCGCAGTGGCGCGCCTCGCGGGGGTGGAGATCCCGGCGCACGAGGACAGCGAGCGGAGCTTCGACGAACTGAAGGCGCGCATCGCCAAGACGCTCGCCTTCATCGCCACGCTGAAGCCGGCGCAGATCGACGGCACGGAGGACCGGGAAATCGTGCTCAAGATCCAGGGCAAGGAGCTGCCCTACAGGGGCATGCAGTACCTGCTCGGCCGCGCCTGGCCGAATTTCTATTTCCACGTCACAACCGCCTACAACATCCTGCGCCACAACGGCGTCGAGCTCGGCAAGGGCGATTTCATCGGCAATCCCTAGCCCGTCCATCCGCTGGATCCCGGAATTGCGCCGTCCGTCCGAACGCAGCGGCAAGTTGTCACAGTTGCCGCCTTGCGCGTGACGTATCTCCGCTTTTGCCTGCGGCAACAAGTCACGGCAGCACCCAAATAAACCGATCTCCCGCCGCGCCGCCGCAGGTCGCCGAACAGAAGGTGATGCGCGCGCTGCCGAGTTACGGCACTTACGGCGGCTATCGCTATCGCCGGTTCAGCGGCGATTCGTAAGCCTCACTTGACGCCCGGCGGCGGGGGCGGCGGCGCTCCTGGAGGTGGCGGCGGAATAGCGCCCGCCGTCGGTGGCGGCGGAATGGCGCCCGCCGTGGGCGCAGGCGGGGGCGGCGGCGTGTACGAAGCGCTCGGGCGGCGCGTGCTGTTCTCGAAGCGGCCCGAGGTCGGGATCCGGTGCCCTTTGGCGTACATGCATTGCTGGTAACCGAAGTCGTAGCGCTGCTGCAGGGTGCGTTGCGAACCTCCCGCCGCGCCCGCGCCCGCGACGCCGCCGACGATAAGGCCGGTGCCTGCGCCCGCAGCCGCGCCGCGGTGCCCGCCGACGATCGCGCCCGCGACGGCGCCGACGGCGGTACCCACGGCGGCGCTCTTCAGGGCGCTCGACTCCGCGGCCTGGTCCGGCGTGCTGCCGCCCACCTGGCTGCTGGCGAACTGGCGGCAATCCATGTCATCGGCGCGGAACTGGTCGAAACTCTTGCCGGTCCCCGGCAGGACCATGACGCCGGGACCGCTGGGCATGCTGACGCAGCCGCCGAGCAGCAGCAAGGCTGCGGCGGCGGCGATCTTCGAAGCGGTCCTCATGATGCTCGACCTTTCATCAGCCGGGTTGCGGCGCGACGCGCTGCCAGCCGCCGGGGCATTCCTTCACATACGGATAGTAGGCGCGCGAATCGGCGCAGTAGTACCAGTAGCCGGAGGACTGCGGCTGTGCGGCGGGCGCGGGTTGCGGGTCCTGCTCGACGTAGACCGGGGCCTGCTGCCGGATCACGACCGGCGGCGGGTAATACGCCGGGTAGTAATAGGGTGCGTAGTGATAGGGCGGGTAGTAGTACGGGAATCCGATCAGCGGAACCCCGAAATAGATGCCGACCCCGATGCGGGCATGGCCGCGCGGACCCCGCGCGAACGCCGGTTCCGTGGCAAGCACTCCGGTCAGCACCAACACGAACACGAACGCCAGCGCCTTCATCGTCGTTTTCATGGCCGATTCCTCTGACTCGCCTTATCCCGCTCCTGTTGGACAAAGAGCATAGCCCCGGTGTTCAAGGGCAGGCGGACATTTTGGTAATGAAGTGTTTCAAGATGTAACCGCATGGCCGTGGCCGCAGGTATGCTGTGGGCTTCACCTTGGAGGGAGGAAGCCATGAAGCCGGAACTCTCGCTGCTGGTCTGGGCCACGCTGCTCACCCTGGTGCAGGCCGTCGTCGCGGTGCAGGGCGCCATGATGCAGGTCGGCCTGCCGATGCTGGCGGGCAATCGCGAAGGCATGCCCGAGATCAGGGGCTGGGGCGGCCGCGCCGCGCGCGCCCACCGCAACATGCTCGAGAACCTGGTGCTGTTCGCCGCGCTGGTGCTCGCCGCGGTCATCGCCGGAAAGACCAACAGCACGACCCTGCTCGGCGCGCAGATTTTCCTGTACGCGCGGATCGCCTATGCGCTGGTCTACATCGCCGGCATTCCCTGGCTGCGCACCGGCGTCTGGGGCGTATCCGTGGTCGGCCTGGCGATGATTTTCCTGCAGCTGATTTGAGGTAGATTCAAGGGCATGGCGGGAGATTTCACACTTGACCTGAGCCTGCAGGTCGGCAAGTACGACATCCAGAAGCTGCTCGGCAAGGGCGCGACCGGGACGGTGTACCTCGCCAAGGACACCTTTTCGGGCAAGGAA
>MEQQ01000151.1:6848-19371 GCA_001770285.1 Betaproteobacteria bacterium RBG_16_66_20 | reverse complement strand
GCGACTTGGCAGACTTCGCGCGCATGAAGCCCCTGCTCCTCGCGCACATCAAGCCCGAGTTCGCGGCGCAGGTGCACGGCACCACCGACAGCGAATGGATTTACGCCTTGCTGTTGTCGCAGTTCAAGGAAATAAAGACAAACTTCAGCGAAAGCGAAATCTTCTCCGCCATTTCGGACACCCTCGGGATCATCCGCGAGGCGCGCGCCAAGCTCGGCATCGCGCTCTCCTCCTCGGTCAACCTGTTCTTCGCCAACGGCACCCAGCTCGCCGCGCTGCGCTACTGCTTCGACTTCGGCTGCTACCGCACCGCAGACCCCGCCAAGGTGCACGAAGCGAACCTGACCTTCCTCAGCCTCTGGTACACCCTCGGCCGCGACTACAGCCTGCACGACGGCGAATGGAAAATGACCGGCGGCGCCGAGAACGCCGACTCCATCATCATCGCCTCCGAGCCACTGACGAAAGACACGTCGGCCTGGGTCGAACTCCCCGAATACGGCGCGCTGTTCGCCGAAGTCCGAAATGGGCGGCCTCGCGTCGCGGTGCGGCTGCTCGATTGACTGGGAAGAAAGTCTGCGTAAATCCTTCCAAGGTTTGCTGTTCTGGAAAAAGAGTTATCCGGCCGTCCGAATCGCAGGACCGGGCCGCTCACAGGAAGCTGAGCTGGGTTAGATTGGCTGCACCGCATTCTCCGGGGGATGGGCCATGGAGTACGTGAAAATCACGTTTCCCACGAATCGTCTCGTCTACATCGACGGCGAGCAGAATGGCTGCACCAACGAGGTGCTGCGGGTCGATGCCGGCAGCCACATCTTCGAGCTGGGCAACCTGGAAAACTACCGGCCCAGCTCGCGCAAGGTCCTGGTGCAGGACACCACGGTGCTCGAGCCGCTGGAGATCGCGTTCTACCGGAAAGACGCCTGACCATGCGCGCGGTAATCGTCGCGCGCCTGGCGCTCGCCGGCTGTGCGCTGCTGCTGGCGGCGTGCGCATCGTTCACGCCCGGCAATCCGCCGCTTGCGAAGTACGCGCCGGACACGGGCTACCGCTTCGAGCGGCTCGATCAAGGCGACAACTCGGACGAGCTGTTCGTCATCGTGAGCTTCTCCGGCGGCGGCACGCGCGCCGCGGCGCTGGCCTACGGCGTGCTCGAAGCACTGCGCGACACGGTCATCGCGTGGCGCGGGCGCAAGGTGGCGCTGCTCGACGAGGTGGATGTCATCTCGTCAATCTCCGGCGGCAGCTTCCCGGCGGCGTACTACGCGCTGCGCGGGGGGAAGATCTTCGATGAGTTCCAGGACCGGTTTCTCTACCGGCGGGTGCAGAGCGACCTGATCGGGCAGGTCCTGTCGCCGGCCAACTGGCTGAAGCTCGCCGCCCCGGCCTACGGGCGCAGCGACCTGGCCGCGGAGTTCTACGACCGCGAGGTGTTCGGCGGCGGCACCTATGCCGACGTGATCGCGCGCAACCGGCGGCCTTTCGTTGTTCTCAACGCCACCGACATGACCACCGGCACGCAGTTTGCATTCATCCAGGACCAGTTCGACCTGATGTGTTCCGATCTCGCCGGGGTACCGCTCGCGCGCGCGGCGGCCTCCTCGTCGGCGTTTCCCGGAGGCCTGACCGCGCTCACCTTCCGGAATTACGCCGGCTCCTGCGGTTACCGCCAGCCGCCCTGGGTGCAGCTCGCGGCGGACGATCACGCCTCGCGCGCAAACCGGTCGCGCACGGCGCGCGCCGAGAACCGCTTGTCGCTGGCGGCCGAAGGGCCGGCGCGGCCCTACATCCATCTCACCGACGGCGGCGTCGCCGACAACATCGGCCTGCGCGGGCCGCTCGACGCCATCAGCTCCACGAACCATCCGTGGAGCGTGCTGCGCATGATGAACAACCGGAAAATCGACAAGCTGGTGGTGATCGTAGTAAACGCCGCCACCAGCCCGGCCACGGATCGCGACCAGGCCGCCAGCGTTCCGGGGCTCATCGACACGCTGGCCACCGCGGCCACGGTGCCGCTCGACAACTACACCGCCGACACGCTGGATCTGCTGACCGCGACCGTGAACCAGTTCAACGAGGAGGCGCGGCTGGTGGAAGGTTGCAGGAAGATCTCCGCCCGCCAGGGCCCCCAGTGCGCGCTGGACATCCCGGCGCCCCACAAGGTCGAGCTGTACCCGGTCCAGGTTGCCTTCGAGTACATCGCCTCGGCCGAGGAGCGCAGCTGGTTCAAGAACCTCCCGACCACTTTCGAGCTGCCCCGGGAAACCGTCGACCGGCTGCGGATCGTGGGGCGACGGCTCCTCGCCCAAGACCCAAAGTTCCGGGAGCTGATGAAGGCGCTGGACGGCTGCCTGCCGGCGAACGGGCAGGCTTGCTGAAAAGATTTACCCGGCCGCCTCCGCCCTCCACAGCTGCCCATGCAGCGCGGCTTCAAGTTCGGCGGCCTGGTTGGCGGCGGCGCTGAGGCGCGCGTGGGAGATGAGGCGGGTGAGTTGCGTGTTGGTGCGCGCGATCGAGCGCATCAGGCTGCGGTGGATGGCGTGGTGCAGGCTGACGGTGGCGCCCGAGGCGCCGTTGTAGATTTCGACGAAGGCCGCGCGCGGGATTTCGAGGAGGCAGCAGGCTTCGCGCGCGCGGGCATTGCCGCCGTGGGCGGCGCCTCTCAGCAGTGCAACGAAACCCACCAGTTCCCCCGGGCCGGCAATCGCCACGCGACGATCCTTGACGCCGTTGCGCGTGAAGATCTCGACCGCCCCTCGCAACACCACGTAGCAGGCATCCGCACTTAGGCCGGCGGCGAAGATCCAGGCGCCGCGCGGCAGTTCGAGGACTTTGCCGGTGGCGGCCAATTCGTCCATGTCGCCGGCGTCGAAGCCTTCGAAGAACGGCAGCACCGGGAGATACGCCTTCCAGTCGAACGAAGCGCGGCGCGAGCGCGGCCCGCCGGCGAGCGGGTCGGACGCGGGCAGCGGCCCGGTCGCGGGGCGGTCTTCCACCGCGGGGTATTCGCGCAAGCGCTCGTTGAGCGCGCGCAGCTTGTCGGCGAGCGTCCGGGTGATCGTGCGCTGGATCTCGAGCGCCGCGATTTCACGGCTCGCGACCAGGGCGCGGAAATCGTCGCGCCCCACGAACCAGGCGTCGACGTTGGAATGCGCGACCACGGTGGCGGAACACACGCCGCGCTCGATGAGCGCCATCTCGCCGAACATGTCGCCGTCGCGGAACTCGGCGACGGTGAGCGTGCCGCCGCCCGGCAGCGCGACGCGCGCCTGGACGGCGCCGCTGCGGATCAGGAACGCGCCGCGCGAGGCCTCGCCCTGGCGCACCAGCTCGGCGCCCTTGATGAACGAGACTTCACGTGCTACGGCGAGCAGCTGCGCGAACGCATTTCCCTGAGGCGGTTCCGAAGCCAGGCGGCATTCCCCCTGCGGGGAAGTCTACACGCGCCTCAGGCCGGTACCGATAGATTGAGCGAGTACTTTCCGGTGAGCACCGCGCTGTCGAGAATCCGGCCTTCGATCGCCGCAAGGACCTCGGGCGCGGTGAAGCGCCCCGAGACCGGACATTCCCGGATGTTCAGCGCGTACAGCGTGAACATGTAGTGGTGGACGATGGAATCGTTCCAGGGCGGGCACGGCCCGTCGTAGCCGAAATAATCGCCCGCCATCGCCTTGTCGCCGGCGAACCACTTGGTGTAATCGTTCAAGCCCTGGCGTGCGCCGCGCGCCGCCTGCGGACCGGCCTTTCCCTTCGCTGTCACCGCCGTGGAGAACTCGCCCTCCTTGATCGGGCCGCCGAACGGGTTGACGTCGACCAGCACCCAATGGAAGAAATCCACCCGCGGCAGGTTCGCCGGAATCGTCTTCCCCTCCTGATTGACATCCTCCGCCCTCGAGGGCACGTCCGGGTCGTGGCAGATCAACGCGAGCGAATGGGTGCCCGCAGGTACCCCCGACCAGGCAAGATGCGGATTCCTGTTGGCGGAGAGCCGGATGTGACTCGTGAAATCGGGCTCCGCAAACGCGCAACGTGGCGGGATCGGCCCCAGGTCCGCGAACGATTCACTTGTGAGTTTCAACTTCAGCCTCCGCGCAGTCGCGCTATGCCAGATTCGAGAGCAGCGCGAGCAGCATGAACAGCAGCGCGAGCGCCTGCCAGCCGACGCGCTTGAACATTATCCAGTGACTGGCGCGCTGGTCCTCCACCCCGCCGTGCGCCATCGAGGCCACGCCCTCGAAAAGCGAAATTGCCGCGAACAGCGCCGCCACCAGGACGAAAACCGTTATCAATGACATACGCACCTCCTGCTCGGCGCGGGAATGCGAACGACCGGCTCCCGCATGCCTGTCATCGGACAACGAAACGACGCGGGTCATCTTGATCTGCGCCAAAAACCCGGGATTATTGCGGCGCAGCACCCGCATCGTCGCCCCCGGCTGCGGGCCATTGCGGCCGCCGGGGGCCGTGTACACTCGCCGCGAACCCCAAGTGCCATGAATCAGCGCGCAATCCAGATCAAGCCCGAGCGCGTGCTCGAAGTCGTGGCGGCGGTGGCGCGCGAGGCGCGGCCGCACGTGGAGCCGCACGTCACGCTCGACAGTTCGCTGGAAAAAGAACTCGGTCTGGACAGCCTCGCTCGCGTCGAACTGGTGCTGCGACTGGAGAAGGATTTCGGCGCCAGCCTGCCCGAGCAGGCGCTCGCCACGAGCGAAACGCCGCGCGACCTGCTGCGTTTTCTGCTTGCGAGCGCCGGCCACGCGCCGCAAGCCGCGGACCGCAGCGTGGCGAGCCTGGTGCAGGCCGAGGGCGTGCGCGCGCCCTCCGAAACCCAGGCGCGCACGCTGACCGAGGCGCTCGAGTACCACGTCGAGCGCCAGCCGGACCGGTTGACGGTATTCATGTACGAGGACCACCGGGAATTCCCGCTCAGCTACCGCGCGCTCTGGGACGGCGCAATCGGCTACGCGGCGGCGCTCACGCGCGCGGGCCTGCAGCGCGGCCAGATGGTGGCGATCATGCTGCCCACCTGCAAGGAGTATCTGTTTTCGTTCTACGGCGTGCTGCTCGCGGGCGGGGTGCCGGTACCGCTCTATCCGCCGGCGCGGCTGACGACGATCGAAGACCACATGACGCGCCATGTCGGGATCCTGAAGAGCGCCGGCGCGGCGATCATGATCACGGTGCCCGAGGCGAAGGCGCTGGCGTACCTGCTGCGCGCGCAGGTGGAGTCGCTGCGGCTGGTCCTGGTGCCGGCCGAGCTGGAAAAGACCTCCGGCGAGAAATTCGACCCGGTGCACGGCAAGCCCGGCGAAATGGGCTTCCTGCAGTACACCTCGGGCAGCACCGGCAGCCCGAAGGGCGTGGTGCTGTCGCACGCGAACCTGATGGCCAACGTGCGCGCGATGGGCGCAGCGGTGAACGCCGGACCGCAGGACGTGTTCGTGAGCTGGCTGCCGCTGTACCACGACCTCGGCCTCATCGGCGCCAATTTCGCGTCGCTGGTGCTCGGCTTCCCGACGGTGCTGATGTCGCCGCTTGCGTTCCTGTCGCGGCCGGTGAGCTGGATGCGCGCGATCCACCGCCATCGTGGCACGATGTCGGGAGGTCCCAACTTTTCCTTCGAGCTCTGCCTGCGCCGCATCGCGGACCAGGACATGGAGGGCATCGACCTTTCCTCCTGGCGCTTTGCGTTCAACGCCGCCGAGCCTGTCAGCCCCGAAACCATCGTGGAATTCGAGAAACGCTTCTCGAAGTACGGGTTGCGCCAGAACTGCCTCGCGCCTTCCTACGGCCTGGCGGAATCCTCGGTGGGCGTCGCGATCACCACGCCGGGGGTTCACTGGCGCGCCGACCGTCTCGACCGCGACCGCTTCACGCGAACCGGTGAAGCCATCGAGGCAAGACCCGAAGACGCCTCCCCGTTGATCGTGATCGGCTGCGGCACGGCGATCCCCGGCCACGACATGCGCGTTGTGGACGCGGCGGGGATGGAGCTGCCCGACCGGCACGAGGGTCTGCTGCAGTTCCGCGGCCCGTCCTCGACCTCGGGCTACTACCACAATCCGGAAGCGACCAAGACCCTGTTCGCGGGCGAATGGCTGAACACCGGCGACCGCGCCTACCTCTCCGAGGGCGTGCTGTTTCTCACCGGACGCGAGAAGGACATCATCATCCGCGGCGGCCGCAACATCAGCCCCTACGAGCTGGAGCAGGCGGTGGGCGACCTCGCCGGGATCCGGCGCGGCTGCGTCGCAGTTTTCGGCAGCAAGGACGCGGCCAGCGGCACCGAGCGCGTGGTGGTGCTCGCCGAGATGCGCGGCGAGGACTCTTCGCGTCACGACGACTTGAAGCGCATGATCAACGAGATCGCGGTGACCCTGCTCGGCGCGCCGTCGGACGACATCGTGCTCGCGCCGCCCGGCACCGTGCCGAAGACCTCGAGCGGCAAGATCCGGCGCGTCGCGGCGCGCGAGTTCTACGAACGCGGGCCCTCCGCGGTGAGACTCCAGGCGGTGTGGCTGCAGTTCGCGCGCCTGCTGCTCGCCGGCGCCGCGCCGCAGCTGCGCCGCGGCCTGCGCGCCCTCGGCGGCGCCCTGTTCGCGCTGCGCGGCTATGCGGTGTTCGGCCTCCTGTTTCCTTTCGCATTTTTTTCCGCATTGCTGCTGCCGGGCAGGACCTGCTGGAATGTCGGCCAAGCCGTGTCGAAGTGGTTCCTGCTTCTGGCCGGCATTCCGATCGCGGTCCGCGGCAAGGAAAATCTCGAAACCAGAGCCCCCGCGGTTCTCGCCGTGAACCATACCAGCTACCTCGATGCCGTCGTGCTGTTGTCGCTGCTCGATTACCGCGGCTACGCCTTCGTCGCCAAGCGCGAGTTTCAGGAGAATTTCCTGATGCGCGCGCTGCTCGCGGGCTTCGGCACGCAGTTCATCGAGCGCTTCGACGTCGCGAAAAGCGCCGAGCACGCGAGCGAGCTCGCCGAGGCCGCCAAGCGCGGCATCTCGCTGATCGTGTTTCCGGAGGGCACGCTGAAGCGCAACACGGGACTCATGGACTTCCGCACCGGCGCGTTCCAGGCCGCGGCGCAGGCCGGCATTCCCGTGGTGCCGGTGGCGCTGCGCGGCATCCGCTCGGTCCTGCGCGACGGCACCTGGTACCTGCGCCGCGCCGCGGTGTCGGTGAGCTTCGGCGCACCGGTCACGGCCGAAGGCGGCGACTGGGCGGCGGCGGTGAAGCTGCGCGACGCGGTGCGCGCCGAGATCCTCAAGTCGTGCGGCGAACCCGACCTCGCGACCGAGACGCGCTGAGATGCTGTACCTCGGGCTCAAGGCGGCGCATATCGCCTGCGCGATTCTGAGCATAGCCGGCTTTGCGCTGCGCGGCATCCTGATGCTCGCAGATTCGCCGCTGCTCGCGACGCGCTTCGCGCGCGTGGCGCCGCACGTGGTGGATACGCTACTGCTCGCAAGCGCCCTCTGGCTCGCGGCGCTGATTGGCCAATACCCGTTCGTCGAAGGCTGGCTCACCGCCAAAGTGCTCGCGCTGATCGCCTACATCGTGCTCGGCACCGTGGCGCTGAAGCGCGGTCGCACGAAAACGGTCCGGATCACTGCATTCGCTCTTGCGCTCGCCGCAGTACTCTACATCGTGTCAGTCGCGCTGACGCGCGATCCGCTCGGCTTCCTGATCGCCGTGCGTCCCGCCTGACGGACCGGAATCTCAGGCGACGCGGCCGAGCAGAACAAGCGCCAGCGCCGCAATTACGATCCAGGTGATCGACGTTCCGGCGACGCGTGCCGGGAAGACGCTCGAATACAGCCCGAACGCGTGCGCCACGCGGGCCGCCAGCAGCGCGATTCCGGCAACGTAGACCAGCCAGGATCCGGCGCCGGTCCATTCGATGAGCGCCATCAGGGCGAGCGCCATCGGCACGTACTCGATGAAATTGCCCTGAACGCGGATCGCGCGACCCAGCTGCTCGTCGCCGCCGTCGAACAGGTTGATTTTCTTCCTCGTCCGCAGGACGGTGACCCGGATGCTGATACCGACGAGCATCAGTGCAAGAAGGCTGGCGAAGATCGCGGTGATCGGAATCGGAAATGCATTCATGGCTCCTCCCGTTTGAAGACCTGGACGCGGCTGACGTCGGATTCGCAGGCGATATGCCCGGCCGTGGAACCCAGTCTAGCCCCTAAAATCCCTGCGTTCCAGCAGCCACGAAATAGCGAAGCCGAAGACGAGGCCCCAGAACGCGGCGCCGACGTTGAAGATCGGCACGTCGGCGACGGTGACCAGGAAGGTCACCAGCGCACCGAGCGCGAACCTGCCGCTACCGAAGGAAACGCTGAACGCGGTCTGCAGCACGCGCAGCATTGCGAGGCCGCCAAGCGCGGCGATGAACGCGGGCGGCGTCGCGAGCAGCAGGCGCGTGAAGAACGGCGACATCAGGCCGAAGCCGAGCGCAAGGATCCCGACCACGATGCCGCCGGTGTAGTGGCGGTGCCGCTCGCCCGCGCTCGACAGGATCGCGTTCACCGGCCCGGTGAGGCAGGTGGAAACCGAGCCGACGAACGCGGTCAGCATCGAGCCCGCGCCGCAGGCCGCGGCGATGGCGTTGACCGGCGGCTTGTGGCCGGCCGCGCTGAGAACCGCGAAGCCCTGCCCGTTCTGTACCACCAGCACCGTGATCGCGAGCGGCACCACGAGCTCCACCATTGCCTGCCACGAGAATGCGGGCGCATAGAGGCTGGGGGGCGTGAGACTGAACAGCGCCGTTCCGCCCGTATTGAATTTATTCTGGAACAGGATGAAAGAAATCCCGACCAGCATTGCTCCGATCAGCGGTGGCATCAGCCGTCCCAGCTTCTGCGTCGACGACAGGAGGATGAACGCCGCCACCATCGGCGCAGCGACCCAGAAGTCGTCGCGCACCGCGCGCACCAGATCCAGGCCGAAGCGCAGGAACACGCCGGCGACCATCGCCATCACGATCGGCATCGGCGCCGCCTCCATGCAGCGGCGCACCCAGCCCGAGAGCCCGAGCGCGAGCATCAGCGCGCCGCAGGCGATGTAGGCGCCGATCACCTCGGGAAAAGAAAGGTGCCCGAGCGCGGGACCGACAAGCACCGCGCCGGGAATGGTCCAGAAGAACACCAGCGGCTCGCGGTAAACGAGGCAGAACGCGATGCTGATCAGGCCGTTGACGAAGAACGAGCCGAAGATCCAGGACGACAGGTCGGACTCGGTGAGGCCGCCCTGCGCGCCGACAGCGAGGATGATCGCCACCGGCCCGCTCGCGGCGAAGATGAACGCGACCAGCCCGCTCGCCGCGTAGGCGCCACCGAAGTCCGCGGCAAGCTGCCGCAGACTCGGGAACGGCAGGATCGGCTTCTCGAGCGCCAGTGGCAGGCTACTTGAGGACCGACTTGAGGAGCTTGCCCATCTCGGCCGGATTCTTGGTCACCTTGATGCCGCAGGACTCCATCACCGCGAGTTTCTCCTGCGCCGTGCCCTTGCCGCCCGAGATGATGGCGCCGGCGTGGCCCATGCGCTTGCCCGGCGGCGCGGTGACGCCGGCGATGAAGCCGACCACGGGTTTTTTCATGTTGCCCTTGACCCACTGCGCCGCGGTTTCCTCGTCCGAGCCGCCGATCTCGCCGATCATGATCACCGCGTCGGTGTCCGGGTCGTCGTTGAACATTTTGAGGAGATCGATGTGCTTCAGGCCGTTGACCGGATCGCCGCCGATGCCGACCGCGGTGGACTGGCCGATGCCGAGTTCGGTCAGCTGGCCGACCGCTTCGTAGGTGAGCGTGCCGGAGCGCGACACCACGCCGACGCGGCCCTGCATGTGGATGTGGCCCGGCATGATGCCGATCTTCAGCTCCTCGGGCGTGATCACGCCCGGGCAATTGGGCCCGAGAAGCAGCGTCCTGCGTCGTTCCTTCTTCATGCGCTCGCGCACATGGACCATGTCGCGCACCGGAATGCCCTCGGTGATGCAGATCGCGAGGTCGAGGTCGGCCTCCACGGCTTCCCAGATCGCGGCGGCGGCGAAGGGTGGAGGGACGTAGATGACGGATACGTTCACTCCTGTCTGTTGTTTCGCTTCAGAGACATTCTTGAATATTGGAATGCCCTCGAAGCTTTCGCCCGCCTTCTTCGGATTCACGCCGGCCACATAGCAATTCTTGCCATTCGCGTAGGCGCGGCTGGTCCGGGTGTGGAACTGGCCGGTCTTGCCGGTGATCCCCTGCGTGACCACCTTGGAGTTCTTGTTGATAAGGATGCTCATGCGGCCCCTCTCATCTTGCCTGCACCGCGGCGACGGCCTTCTGCCCCGCCTCGCCCATGTTGCCGGCGGTAATGATCGGCAGGCCCGATTCGGCGAGGATCTTCCTGCCGAGGTCCTCGTTGGTGCCCTTCATGCGCACCACCAGCGGCACCGAGAGCTTCACCTCGCGCGCCGCCGTCACCACGCCCGCGGCGATGGTGTCGCACTTCATGATGCCGCCGAAGATGTTGACCAGGATGCACTTCACCTGCGGGTTGGAGAGCATGATCTTGAACGCCGCAGTCACCTTCTCCGCGGTGGCGCCGCCGCCGACGTCGAGGAAGTTGGCCGGCTCGCCGCCGAACAGCTTGATAGTGTCCATGGTCGCCATGGCGAGTCCCGCGCCGTTGACCATGCAGCCGATGTTGCCGTCCAGGGATATGTAGGACAGGTCGTGCTTCGAGGCCTCGATCTCGAGCGGGTCTTCCTCGTCCAGGTCGCGCATGGCGACGATCTCGGGATGGCGGAACAGCGCGTTGTCGTCGACGTTGAGCTTGGAATCCAGCGCGATGACCTGGTCCTTATCGGTCAGGATCAGCGGATTGATCTCCGCCAGCGAGGCATCGGTCTCATCGAAGCACCTGTAAAGCGCTTGCAGAAGCTCGCTGGATTCCTTCAGCGCCGGAGCGGGAACGCCGATCTTCCTCGACACATCTTCGGCGTCCGCGTCCGTCAACCCGGTCGTCGGATCGACGAATACCTTGTGGATCTTTTCCGGCGAATGGGCGGCAACCTCCTCGATGTCCATGCCGCCCTCGGAGGAGGCCATCAGGCAGACGCGCTGCGTAACGCGGTCCACCACCATGCCGACGTAGAGCTCCTTTTTTATGTCGGCGCCTTCCTCGACGAGCAGCCGGCGCACCTTCTGCCCGCCCGGGCCGGTCTGGTGGGTGACGAGCTGCATGCCGAGAATTTTCCCGGCGTGCTGCCTTACTTCGGGCAGGGATTTCGCGATCTTCACGCCCCCACCCTTGCCCCGGCCGCCGGCGTGGATCTGCGCCTTTACCACCCAGACGCTGCCGCCGAGTTTGGTTGCCGCCTCCACCGCCTCATCGGCGCTGAAGCATGCAAATCCGCGCGGCGTGACGACGCCGAATTTCCGGAACAGTTCCTTTCCCTGATATTCGTGTATTTTCATGGCGGGAGAATTCTAGCATCGGGCCTTGCTAGAATTTCCCGATGCGTTACGTGCTTGCCCTCGATCAGGGAACCACCAGCTCGCGCGCGATCATCTTCGACGAGACCGGCAAGCCCGTGTCGGCGGCGCAGCAGGAATTCAAGCAGCATTACCCGGAGCCGGGCTGGGTCGAGCACGATCCGGACGACCTGTGGCGCTCGCAGCGCGACGTCATGCGCGAGGCGCTGAAGAATTCGGGCCTCAAGGCCGAGCAGCTGGTCGCCTGCGGCATCGCCAACCAGCGCGAGACCACCATCGTCTGGGACCGGCAGACCGGCAAGCCGATCCACCGCGCGATCGTGTGGCAGGACCGCCGCACCGCCGCCCAGTGCGCGGAACTGAAGGAGGTCGGCGCCGAGAGCCTGGTCCAGGAGCGGACCGGCCTGGTGCTCGATCCCTACTTCTCCGGCACCAAGGTGGCCTGGATCCTCGACAACGTCCCGGGCGCCCGCAGACGCGCCGAGGTCGGCGAGCTCGCTTTCGGCACCGTGGACACCTGGCTCGTCTGGAACCTGTCGCAGAGCCGCACCCACGTCACCGATCCGTCGAACGCCTCGCGTACGCTGCTGTTCAACATCCACATGGGCGACTGGGACCCGGAGCTGCTGCAACTCCTCCGGGTGCCGCGCGCGATCCTGCCCGACGTCTATCCATCCTCGCACGCCTTCGGCATGATCGCGCCCTCTGTGCTCGGCTCACCCGTGCCGATCACCGGCATCGCGGGCGACCAGCAGGCCGCGCTGTTCGGCCAGGGCTGCCACCGGCACGGGATGGCGAAGAACACCTACGGCACGGGCTGTTTCCTGCTGCTGCACACCGGCAACCGCGTGGTGAAGTCCGCCAACGGCCTGCTCAGCACCGCCGCGGCGCAGATCGGCCGCGCGCTCGATGCGCGCGACACCGAGAAGGTATACGCGCTCGAAGGCAGCGTTTTCATCGGCGGCGCCGTGGTCCAGTGGCTGCGCGATGAACTGGGTTTTTTCGCCAAAGCGGAAGACATAGAAGCACTCGCG
>MEQQ01000151.1:3843-6836 GCA_001770285.1 Betaproteobacteria bacterium RBG_16_66_20 | reverse complement strand
ACGGCGGCGTCTACATCGTGCCGGCCTTCGCCGGCCTGGGCGCGCCGCACTGGGACCCGCACGCGCGCGGCGCGATCCTCGGCCTGACGCGCGGCTCCTCGCGCGCCCACCTCGCGCGCGCCGCGCTCGAAGCCATCGCCTACCAGAGCGCCGACGTGCTGGAAGCGATGCAGAAGGATGCGGGCGAGAGGCTGTCCGAACTGCGCGTCGACGGCGGCGCAGCGGCGAACGACCTGCTGATGCAGTTCCAGGCCGACATCCTCGACGTGCCGGTGGTGCGCCCGAAAGTGCTCGAGACCACGGCGCTCGGTGCCGCCTACCTCGCCGGCCTGCACACCGGGGTCTGGAAATCCTGCGAGGAGATCGCCGCGCAATGGCAGATGGATCGGCGCTTCGAGCCGCGCATGCCGCGCGGCGAGGCGGCCGCGCTGCTCGCGCGCTGGCACGATGCAGTGGGGCGTTCGCTGCGCTGGACCGATCGCTGAGGCAATTTCAGCACGAGTTCTGACAATCCCGCTCCCCGGTTACAGGACAACGGGACAAAACGCTTGTCTCGCGCCCGGTCTACACTTCGGCGCACACCACGCACATGGACGCCCGGACACCTCTGGTAAGGAACAGCAGCGAACTGCTTCGCGCCGTCATCGACCATCTGGCCGAGGGCGTTCTCATTCTTGACGCTTCAGGCAAGGTCATCACGGCGAATCCCGCCGCCGAGGAGATCCTCGGTGTGCCCGCGCCGCAGATCGCCGGCAGCGGGCCAGCGGACGAACGCTGGCGCCCGGTGCAGGAAGACGGCTCCGACTGGCCGTCGAATGCACACCCTTCCCTCGATACGCTTGCGACCGGCAGGCCGCATCGCGACGTCATCAAGGGCGTCAATCGGCCCGACGGCTCGCGCGTGTGGATTTCGATCAACACCACGCTGGTCGACCTGCCGGCCCCCTATGGCGGACACGGTGTCGTCGCTTCTTTCGTGGACCTGACCGGCGCGGTCGAGGCAAGGCACGCGCTCCAGGCGAGCGAGCAGCGCTTCCGCGACCTCACCGAGCTGTCGGTGGACTGGTACTGGGAGCAGGACGCCGAGTTCCGCTTCACCGACATGTCAAGCGGGACCCAGTCCATGGGCATCCCCGCGCAAAGCTTCATCGGCAAACGCCGCTGGGACTTCCCCTGGCTCAACATGACCGGGGAAGACTGGACCGCGCACCGCGCCGCGCTCGAGCGGCACGAGCCGTTTCGCGACCTCCAGCTGCGCCGGCGCGACGAGAGCGGCGACAGCGTGATCATCTCGGTGAGCGGCAAGCCGGTGTTCGATTCGCAGGGCCGCTTCGCCGGATATCGCGGCGTCGGCCGCAACATCACGCAGCGCAAGCGCACCAAGCGCAGTCTGCGCGAGATCCTGGAGCGTTTCCGCAGCCTGACCGAATTGTCCTCGGACTGGTACTGGGAGATGGACGCGGAGTTTCGTTTCACCTACGTCTCCGAGGGCATCCGCAAGGTGCGCGGCGTCGGCCCGGAGTCGCTCATCGGCAGGCGCCGCTGGGACATGCAACACGCGGCCGGGGAGGACGAAATGGCGCGCCACCGCGCTATGCTCGAGGCGCATCTGCCCTTCAAGGACTTCGTGCTCGCCCGGACCAACGCGGACGGGCGGGTCACCCACGTCAGCCACACCGGCAAGCCGATCTTCGACGACAAGGGCAACTTCCGCGGCTACCGCGGCGTGGCGCGCGACATCACCGAGCGGATCCGCGCCGTAGCGGACCTCGCGCGCATGGCGCATTACGACACACTCACCGGCCTGCCCAACCGGGCGCTGCTCCAGGCCCGCCTGAAGCGGGCGATGGCGCGCGCCGACCGCGGCGAGACGCTGCTCGCGCTCATGTTCCTGGACCTCGACCAGTTCAAGGAGATCAACGACAGCCTGGGCCACGCCATCGGGGACGCGGTATTGAAGGAAACGGCGTCGAGACTGGAGAGCTGCGTGCGCGCCACCGATACCGTGGCGCGGCTGGGCGGCGACGAGTTCACGATCCTGCTGGAGGACGTGCGCAACGTGGACGAGATTCGCAGCGTCGCGGAAAAACTCCTGCTTGCGATCGCGGAACGCGCGCAGGTGGCCGGCCATGAGCTGCACCTGTCGACCAGTATCGGCGTGACCGTGTATCCGCTCGACGACCTGGAGATCGACACGCTGCTCAGGAACGCGGACCTCGCCATGTATCACGCCAAGCAGGAAGGGCGCAACAACATACAGTTCTTCTCGCGCGACATGAGCGAGCGGACCGAGAAGCGCGTCGACATGCTGGCGCGGCTGCGCGGCGCACTCGTCCGCAACGAACTCGCGCTGCACTACCAGCCGCAGGTCGACGTCAGGAGCGGCGCGATTACCGGCGTCGAGGCGCTGCTGCGCTGGAACGACCGCGAACGGGGACTGGTATCTCCGGCGCAATTCATTCCGCTCGCCGAAGAAACCGGGCTGATCATTCCGATCGGCGAATGGGTCCTGCGCGAGGCCTGCGGGCAGGCCAAGCGCTGGCTGGACGCCGGACTCGGCCCGCTCAGCATGGCGGTCAACCTGTCGCCGCGCCAGTTCCGGCAGAAGAACCTGGTGCAGATGGTCGCCGCGATCCTCGCCGAGACCGGCCTGCCGCCGGCGTGCCTCGAGCTCGAGATCACCGAGAGCACCGTGATGCACCGCACCGAGGAGGCGGCAATCGGCCTGCGTGCGCTGCACGCGCTCGGCGTACAGATCTCGCTGGACGACTTCGGCACCGGCTATTCGTCGCTCGCCTACCTGCACCGCTTCCCGGTGCACACGCTCAAAGTCGACCAGTCATTCGTGCATGACATCAAGAGCGATCGCGACGACGCCGCGATCGTCAGCACCGTGATCACGCTCGCCAGGCAGTTGAAGCTCAGGGCGCTCGCCGAGGGGGTGGAGACCAAGGCGCAACTGCAATTCCTGCGCTCGCGCGGCTGCGACTATT
>MEQQ01000151.1:1342-3765 GCA_001770285.1 Betaproteobacteria bacterium RBG_16_66_20 | reverse complement strand
GCGGCCGCGCTGCTCGCGCGCTGGCACGATGCAGTGGGCCGCTCGCTGCGCTGGACCGATCGCTGAAGCGACTTCAAGACAGCTTTTGACTTGGAGAACGGCGCGCCTCACCCCGGCGTGACGGGCTTGCGGGCGGCAGGAACGGCACCCTTCAGCAGGCGCAGGAACTCGGCTTCCGGCAGCGGCCGGCTGAAGTGATACCCCTGCATCTGGTCGCATCCGTTGACGCGCAGGAATTGCAGTTGCGCCTCGGTCTCCACCCCCTCGGCGATCACCCGGAGCCTCAGGCTGTGCGCCATCGCGATGATTGCCTGGGTGATCGAGGCGTCGTCGCCGTCCCCGGGAATGTCCCGTATGAACGAGCGGTCGATCTTCACGCTGTCCAGCGGGAAGCGCTTCAGGTAACTGAGCGACGAATAGCCGGTACCGAAGTCGTCGATCGAAAGATGTATTCCCATCGCCTTCAGGCCTTGCAGCAGCGTCACCGCGTGCTCCGGGTCGCGCATCACCATGCTTTCGGTGATTTCGAATTCCAGCCAGGCGGGATCCAGCCCGGTTTCATTCAGCACCCGTGCCACGTCCTGCAGCAGATGTACGTGGGCGAACTGGCGCGCCGAAAGGTTCACTGCGATTCGCAGCCGCGGCAGCCCCTGGTCCTGCCAGGCCCTGTTGCGCAAACAAGCGGTCTTCAGCACCCACTCACCGATCGGCACGATCAGTCCGGTTTCCTCGGCCAGGGGTATGAACTGCGCCGGCGGCACCAGGACTTTGCCCGGCTGCTGCCAGCGCACCAGCGCCTCCATGCCGACGATGCGATTGCTGCCGATGTCGACCTTGGGCTGGTAATGAAGCAGAAATTCGTTGCGCTCCAGGGCGTGGCGCAGGTCGGACTCGAGCGCGACGCGCTCCAGCGTGTGGACGTTGATCTGCGACGAGTAGAACTGGAAGTTGTTCTTGCCCTGTTCCTTTGCCCGGTACATGGCGATGTCCGCGTTCTTCATCAGGCCCTGCAGGTCGTCGCTGTCGCCGGGACAGGTGCTGATGCCGATGCTCGCGGTGAGGTGGAATTCCTGCGACTCGAGAAGCACCGGCCGGGCCACCGCGGCAAGAATTTTCTGCGCCACCTCGACCACATCCTCCGGCCGCGATGCGCCCTCGAGCAGCACCACGAACTCGTCCCCGCCGAGGCGGCTGACGGTGTCGGCCTCGCGCAGGCACCCGCGCAGGCGTTGTGCGATCTCCTTGAGCACGTGGTCGCCGGCGCCATGGCCGAGCGTATCGTTGATGTTCTTGAAACGATCAAGGTCGATGAACAGGATCGCCAATGACTCGTCGGCCCGCCGCGCCCTGGCGAGTGCGTGGCTCAGGCGCTGGTTGAACATGCTGCGGTTGGGCAGCCCGGTGAGGTCGTCGAAATGCGCCAGGCGGCGGACGCGCTCTTCGGCCTGCCAGCGCGCCAGGAACTGGCCGATCTGGCTGCCGATCGAGCGCGTGCTCTGGATCAGCACCTCGTCGGGGACGTGGCTGCCGCGGTCGAAGAATTCCATGATGCCGAGCGTCTCGTTGCCGAAGCAGATCGGGAAGGCGAAGGCGCCGCGCAGGCCGGCCTTCAGCGCCTCGGGCCCGCGGCGGAAGCTCGGATCCGCGGTGACATCCCTGATCCAGGTCGGCTCGCCGCTCGCCAGCACGCGCCGCAGCAGGCCGCCCGGCCCTATCGGCAGCGCCCTCGTGTCCCGGTCCTGCGCCAGGAACGCCTCGATTTCGGCAGAGTCGACGCTCCATGTTTGGGCGCGGGTGATCTGCCGCGTGCCCGGGTCCCAGATCCAGTACGCGCCGCAGGCATAGCCGAGCGATTCGCAGATGGTGCGGATGATTTCGGGTGTCACCTGCTCCAGCGTTGCGGCTTCCGAGAGCTGCCGGGTGATCTGGTGCTCCATCGCCTGCTGCAGCTCGACGCGCTTGCGCTCGGTAACGTCCGCGGCCATTGCGATGATGCCGCTGGCGGATCCGGAAGCGTCGTGCAGCGGCCCGAGCGAGGCGTCGATGTAGATGGGGCTACCGTCCCGCCGCAGGCGCTGGCCCTCGAACTTGATCGATGACTCACCGCTCAGCAGACGCTTGCGCAAGCTGTCGGATTCGTCGCGCTTCTCCCCGGGCACCGACGGCAGGGGCTTGCCGAGCACTTCGGCCGCGGTCCAGCCGTACATTTTCTCGGCGGCAGGGTTCCAGCTCGTGAGCAGGCCGTTCAGGTCGCGCGTGTAGATCGCGAGCGGGGAGGACTGGATCAGCATCTGCAGCTGCCGGTTGGTGGCAAGCAGCGTTTCCTCGCTGTTGCGCAGGCTCTCGGTCATGCGCTTGGCCAGCTCGACCGCGCGGCTGCCGGTGGCGGCCAGCGACCGGACCAGGCCGAAAAGCAGCAAGCT
>MEQQ01000151.1:0-1033 GCA_001770285.1 Betaproteobacteria bacterium RBG_16_66_20 | reverse complement strand
AGATCGATCGCGACAAACGACGCGCTCACCACGCCGGTAAAAGCCGCGCGGCGCTCGGCGACCGTGGCCGCCGGTGCGCCCTTGCGGTAGATTGCCAGCCGCAAGACAAAGCCCGGATGCAATTTCGGGTCGTTCACCAGCGCGATGGTGCCGGAGGCCGTGATCCGGCCGGAATCGCGCGTGTGCTCGAGCGCGGCAAGACGCACCGGATCGCCGCCCAGGTCCAGACCGAGCACCCGCTCGTTTCCGGCCATCGGTTCGACGTACAACGCGACCATGTACTCCGGCCGGATTCCGGCCGGTCGGATGGCGAAGTCCGGATAGCCGCGCGGATCGACACTCGTATCGCCGCGCACCGTGGCTTCGAACCGCGGCCGCTCCGCATCGCTGATGCGCGGAGCGTAGTTAATCACCCGGAAGCCGGGATAGCGTGCGGCCAGGTCGAGGTTCTGGAGATAACGCGCGAACTCGGCCCGGCCGACCGTGTCCATCGCGGCAAACAGGCCCCCAGTACCGCGCAGCACATCGGCATAGTCGTTGATGCGCGCTGCAATGGCGGCCTTGGCGTCGCTCACGGCGCTCTCGAATTTCAACCGCCCCTCGTTGTCCAGCTGGCCCGCCACCAGCAGCGCGGCGACCGCCGACAGAACCACGCCGGCGGCGAGCACCAGCCATGCCGCCGAGGGATGGCTGTAGAACCTGGCGAGGCCGGCCCGCAGCATTGCCTATTCTATGTCGCGCTCTCGACCGGCCACACGCGGCGACCGAACTCCGGGTAATTTTCTGTAATGGCGCTTTGCACCGGGCCTCTGAGCAAGGAGAGTTCCTCCTTCGAAGGAACCGGCGTCTGCTGCAGCGCAGAGGAAACGTCGTAGTCAAAACCGGTGCTCTCCCGGATCTCCGCCGCCGAATGCCCCGGATGCACGCTCTCCAGCCGGAATCTGCGCTTGTCCTTGTGCCACGCGAACAGCGCCTTGCCGGTGAGCAGCGCCTGCGGCCCGCCGTTACGCTTCAGGCCCGCCGTTACGCTTCA
>MEQQ01000150.1 GCA_001770285.1 Betaproteobacteria bacterium RBG_16_66_20 | reverse complement strand
TACTTGCTCAACTCGAATACAAAACCGAGATGCCTGAAATCTCTAACCAATTGAATCTATTTCCGGAAATCTCCGGACAGTAGTGGGCTCCGACCCCGATTTCCCAAGCCTCAAGCCTGCCATACCGCGTAGCCCTCCGCTTGAAGCGCGATCGCGAGTTCGACTTCCATGTCGCGCGCGGCGTCGTAGGGCATCGGGTTGGCGTAGGCGTAGAGCCGCGGCAGGAGGCGCAGGCCGTAGCGCCGGACGTAGCTGTTGGCCTGGATGCCGGCTTTATGCCTGGCGAAGCGCTTCTCGGGCGTGAGGCCGGTGCAGCCTACGTAGACGCAGGGCTTGGTGATGTCGCGCTCGGGATTGGCGTTGCGGAAGCGCGCGTGGTTGAGCACCGCGCCGTCGAGCTCGATGACGTAGACGTTGTGGCGCTGGCGCGCGCGCCGCGGCGCGGCGGCTTTGGGCGCCGGTTTTTTCGGTCTGGCGGCGGCTTTGGGACTGCGTTTCATTCCAGGCCGCAAGGATAGCGGTTCCCAAAATAGAAGGCCCCGCATGTGAGCGGGGCCTTGTGCCCGACTTTCACGGGCGGCGCCTAGATGGGCGCTTTGCGATCCGCGGAGGGACCCGCGGTTGAGCCTGCTGCTTGGCTGCCAAGTCCTAGGGGGGATTCGGCACCGGGGGCACGGTATCCAGACTGTCGCCGGGAATTCCGCTACTGACGCCGATGTTCCGGCTCGCCCTCGCAGACTCGATTCGAGAATACCCCTCGCGCGCGCGAAGTCAATCGCGGCGCGCGCCAAATTTGATTCAGGTCATGAATCGCGCAATTTCTTTTCCAGGTCGGCGAACGGCCGGTGGGTGGCGGCCGGTTGTTCGGGTTCGCGCGCCGGCGCGACGCCGCCCGCGGCGCGCGCGTCCTCGACGCGCGCGTGCTCGTTCTCGTGGCAGTAGATGCACAGCAGCTCCCAGTTCGAGCCGTCGGCCGGGTTGTGGTCGTGGTTGCCGTCCTTGTGGTGCACCGTGAGCTCGCGCAGGCGCGCGCCCGCAAACTCGCGCGCGCAGCGCACGCAGATCCACGGCAGGATCCGGAGCGCCTGCTCGCGGTAGGGCGGGTTCGAAGGGGCGCGGGGCATGGGGGACTACGGCGCGGCGCCCGTCAGGCGGCTTCGGCCGTCGTCTTGATGAGGGATTCGGCCGGAATCCCGAGATCCCGGTGCAGGCGCCGGATCATTTGCAGCGTCAGCGGGCGCTTGCGGTTCAGCACTTCGTAGACACGATTGATCTGACCGATCATCGGCACCAGATCCTTGGGTGCGAGGCCGGATTGTTCCATGCGAAACCTGATTGCTTCCACCGCGTCGGGCAGGTCCATCGGGAAGCGCTTCGCCTCATAGGCTTGCACCAGGGTGGCGATGACATCCAGGCGTTCGCCTTCCGGCGTACCGGGACGCGCCGCCATCAGGAATTCGATCTCCTTCAATGCCGCCCGGTAGTCCGCCTTGGTCCTGATCGGTTTGACGTTCATCGCCATGCTCCTAGATCGTCTGTGCGTCGATACGGTCGTACTGCGCATGCGTGCCGATATAGTCCCAAATCCGGACTATGACAAGCGCCCCTTTACATCAACGCCAGCTTTTTCGGGGTGACGATCCGAAAGGACTTTGTGCGGCGCGCGAGCTCGAGCAGCTTGTGGTCCTTGGTGACCAGGCACTCGGCGCGCGCGGCGAGCGCGAGCTCGAGGAATTTCTGGTCGTCGGGGTCGACGCAGCGCGGCAGCAGCTTGCGCTCGGCTTCGGGCGCCGCGGCGTCGATGCGCTTTGCGATGCGCCGGCACTCGGCCATGGCAGCCACTTGCGCCGCGTTTCCCAGCCGGTGCCTGGCGAGATCGTAGGCGAGCACGCGCTCCAGCTCGGCCTCGCAGGCGGCGTCGATCACGACTTCGGCGCGCCCGTCGGCAACGGCTTGCTGAAGACGAGAAACAGACGAATCCCTGAACACCAGCCAGTCGAGCCAGATGTTGGTGTCGAGGACGATGCGCCTGGGAGTCATGCGGAGCAGAGGTTACAGATTCCAGAAAAACCTCGCTATTTCCGGCATTTACGCGTAGAGTGCCGGTCCTCGCAGTTTGATTCCGGCAAGCTCCCTTCGGTTGGCAGCGCGTCCGGCCAACCTAAGGAAATCATGAGCTTCTCGACGCTCGGGCTCGACCCGTCCCTGCTTGCAACCCTCGCCGCGCTCGGCTACGCCGCGCCTACGCCCGTGCAGCGCGAAGCGATTCCGGCCGCGATCGCGGGCGGCGACCTGCTGGTGTCCTCGCAGACCGGCAGCGGCAAGACCGCCGCGTTCCTGCTGCCCGCGCTGCAGCGCCTCTACGCCCCCGCCACCGCGCCGGGCATCGGGCCGCGCATCCTGGTCCTCACGCCGACGCGCGAACTCGCGCTGCAGGTGCAGAAAGCGGCGCACGGCTACGGCAGCACGCAGCGCATGCGCACCGCGAGCGTCGTGGGCGGCATGCCCTACGGGCTGCAGCTCAAGCAGCTGTCGCGGCCGGTGGACATCGTGATCGCGACGCCGGGCCGCCTCAAGGACCACATGGACCGCCGCACCGTGAGCCTCGGGCGCGTCGAGCTGCTGGTGCTCGACGAAGCCGACCGGATGCTCGACATGGGCTTCCAGGAGGAGATCGACGCGATCGTGGCGCGCATCCCGAAGGAGCGCCAGACGCTGCTGTTTTCGGCGACGCTCGACGGGATCGTCGGCCACCTCGCGCAGCGCGTGACGCGCAGCGCGAAGCGCATCGCGATCGCGCGCGTGGCCGAAACCCGGCCCGACATCACGCAGCACGCGCTGGTCGCGGACAACGACGCGCACAAGGTGCGCATGCTCGATACGCTGCTGCGCGAGTCCGACGTGGACCAGACGCTGGTCTTCACCGCGACCAAGCGCTCGGCCGAGGAGCTCTCGGGCTCGCTGCTCGGAAAAGGTTTCGACGTCGGCGCGCTGCACGGCGACATGCGCCAGCGCGAGCGCAGCCAGATGCTGCAGCGCCTGCGCGACGGCAAGATGAAGGTGCTGGTGGCCACCGACGTCGCCGCGCGCGGCATCGACGTGCCCGGCATCAACCTGGTGGTGAACTACGACGCGCCGCGCCAGGCCGAGGACTACGTGCACCGCATCGGCCGCACCGGACGTGCGGGACGCGCGGGCGTGGCGGTCACTTTTCTGGGCCACGGCGACCGGCACCTGGTGCGCCAGATCGAGCGCTTCACCGGCAACGTGGTCACCATGATGGTGATCCCGGGGCTCGAGCCCAGGAATATGCCGAGGTCATTTCGCCGCCCGGGGTGAGGCCGCCCAGAGGCCTTTGCGCTGTTGCCGCGCCTGGTCCTCGAGCAGCTGCAGCCGGCCGGCATGGGCGCGGGATTTCTCGCCGCCCGGCACGCTCGCCGCGACGCCCTTGGCGCGCGCGAGGCCCTCGATGACGAGGATTTCGTCCAGGCCCTTGCCGCCCACCTGCACCATGCCGTAGTAGCGCGGGTCCCTGGCGCGGCCCGGCGCGGAGGCCTTGCGCGTGACGACGACGAACGGCCCGCGCAGCGCATCGCGCACGAACGCGCGCGCCCTGGCGCCCGCTTTCAGGGTGTCGTCGAGCGTGGCGTCGAAATGCTCGGCCTGCTCCCGTGTGCGTTCCCCATACGTGAGGCTGGTTTCGGGCGCATCGACGAAGTAGAGCCGCAGCACGAACGCATCGGCGCCGCAGCGCACGTGGAAGCTGTCGCCGTCGTTGTTGGAATGCGGGACATAGCGGCAATCGGCGAGCGTGGCCCAGGGCTTGCGCTCGGCGGCGCCGGCGGCGGCCGAGGAAAGCGCGAGCAATCCGGCGGCCGCGAGCAGCCGGATCCCCGCATCGCCCATCTAGCGCTTCTTGTACTGCGGGCGCCGCACCGGCGCGGCGATGGGCCGCTCGTCCTTGTGCCGGAAGCTGATGCGGCCGCGCGTGAGGTCGTAGGGTGAAATTTCGAGGCTGACGCGGTCGCCCGCGAGGATGCGGATCCGGTGCCGGACGACTTTGCCGCCGGCGTAAGCGAGCACGCTCGCGCCGTTGGTGAGCTCGACGCGGAATTGCGTGTTGGGCAGGACTTCCTGCACCACGCCTTCCATCTCGAGCATCTCTTCCTTTGCCATGCAGAATTCCTTCGCTTACAGGGACGTGCAGTATAGCTCAGCCTCGTGCCCGGTCAGTACCGTGCGCGGTAATGCAGCGGAAACAGGCGCTGCACCACCTCGCCGTCGGAAGCCCATGCCCGGCAGCCGTCGATGAAGTACGGCTTCTTCGCGCTGCGGTCGGGCCGCTCCTCGGTCGCGACCGCGCCCGCTTTCGGCCAGCTGCCGATGGTCTGGAACGCGACCGTGGCCGCGGGCATCAGGAGTTCGGTGATGTGGGTGCAGCCCTTGGTGCGGCCGACCGCCTCGGTGACCGCCTTCCGCCAGCCGCCGCCGATGCGCGCGCCGATGAGCGCCTTGTAGGCCGGCGCCACGCCCGGGCAGGCGGCGTAAGGCGCGTGGCTGGTGGTCACTTCGATGCCGCGCACCGTCATCGCGCGGTCGAGCGTGAGGCGCAACTGCATGTCGTGCACGGGCATGCCCGGTGCGCGATGGCCGCGGTAGGGCTCCTCGACCGCGTAGGTCTTCTGGTCGACGATCCTCGCCTCGATGTCGTAGAGGCCGTCTTCGCGCTCGAAGCCCTCGCATTTGATGGTACGGGTGTGCAGGTGGCGCCGCGGCGCCGGCTTTGAAAGGCTCATGGGGCGGGTCGTTTCACCGGATTATTTTCTCGTCGAGGTGGAGATTATGCAGGCAATCGTCGCGCCGCGGGCATTGCCTGCCGTGAAATGACCATTTATAATACGAAAATGGACATTTCGGTTACCGAGTTCAAGCAGCACTGCCTGGAGATCATCCGCGGGGTCGAGCGCACCGGGTCGCCGGTCGCGATCACGCGTCGCGGCCGGGTGGTCGCCCAGCTGCGCCGGCCGGCCGCGCCGCAGGCAGCGGCGGCCAGGCCGTGGGAACGGCTTCGGGCAGCGGGCGGCCGGCTGCTCGCCGGCCCGGGCGAATCGGTCCTGACCGAAAAGGATTTCGAGGCGCTGCGTTGAGCGTCCTGCTCGACACCCATGTCTGGGTGTGGTGGCTGACGGCCCGCTCGCCGCTCCCGGCCCGCGAGCGCGATGCCCTGGACGCGCTCGCCGGGCGGCGCGATCTCTGCCTCTCGGCGATCAGCCTCTGGGAAGCGCAGATGCTGCATTCCAAGGCGCGCCTGGAGATCCCGCTCGCGCTTGCCGACTGGCTGGAGCAGGCGGCCGACGAGCGGATGCTCACTGTGCTGCCGCTGGACACCGCGGTGGTCCTCGCCCTGGAATCGCTGCCGCGGTCGTTTCACGGCGATCCTGCGGACCGCCTGATCGTGGCGACCGCGCGGTCGCGGCGCATGCCGCTCGCGACCCACGATGCGGCAATCAGGCGCTCGCGCGCAGTCCCGTTGTGGAAAGCCTGAACAGCGGCTTTCCATTCACCAGCCGCTGCCGCCTCCGCCGCCGCCGCCGCCGCCCGACGATCCACCGCCGCCGCCACCGCCGCCGGAGTCGGAACCGCCGGAGCTGCTGCCCGGCGGCGTCGAGGCTGCGCTGATCGTTTTCCCCATGTCCGCGATCGAGTCGGTGAAACCCGAACCGCTGAAGGTCGAATTGCCGTCGCTCGACGCATAGTAATTCGCCGTCGCCGCGGCGAGCGCCGCTGCGCCCAGCACTTTCGCAAACGCGTCGGCCCAGGCCGTCTCCACGCCGAGCGCCACCGCGTAGGGCAGGAACTTCGCGAACTCTTCCTTGCTGCGCGGCGGCATCTTCAAGCGCGCCAGCTCGTCGCCCTCGGCGACGCTGAGGTACTGGCGCAGGCCGTCCACCTCGTCCTCGAGCCTGCGGCCTTCCGGCGTGTAGGCCGGCAGCAGCTTCGCTGCGATCAGCAGCGCAACCAGCATGAGGACCGCGGCGCCGAGGATGAGCGGCAGGACCGCGTGCCAGGCGAACATCATCCAGATGACCGCGGCGCCGAGCAGCCCTGCGACGGCCAGCGAGCCGCGGTTGCGCGAAAACAGCCGCGCGCCGAAATGCTTCTTCAGCTCGGCATCGAGCCCGGCGCGCGCTTCCTGCACCGCGGGGTCGTAGTCCCTGCCGATGTCGCGCACGCCCGCCGGCGGCGCGATCGCCGATACCGCCTGGTCGCCGGGCAGCCATTCGACCGCGCCGCCGGTGCGCTCGATCCGGTAGCGCGAACCCTGCAGCAAGCCCGCGTCGGTCTGCCGGATCTTCAGGTAACCGCGCTGGCCGAGGCCGAGCAGCGCCGAGGCGAAGCAGCGGTCGTCGCAGGTCATGCGGTCCAGGTACCGCACGCCGGCCGGGCCCAGGCCCCTGGGCGCCTCGTAGCGCGGAAACGCGGGGCCCGAGCGCGGATCGCGCCCGACCACCGACCAGCGCCAGTAGAGGAAGGACAGGAACACCAGGAACCCCGCGACGCCCGCCGCCTCGCCGAAATTGTCCTTCAGCCAGCGATCGAGCCTGTCCCTGGAGCTCGGCGGCGCGACGATGCCCTTGGGGAACATCAACACGATCGTCAGCCCTTCGCCGGCGCCGAGCCGGCGCGTGGTGCGGAACGCCGCGCCGCCATCGCTCGCCTCGGCAAGGTAGTCGCGGCCGCGCGCGCCGAAGGGCCCGGTATAGGCCTCGAGCTTGAGCAGCGCCGCCGGGACCGGCGCGGCGCCCATCGGCGGCAGGCTGACCGCGGCCGAGATTTCGTCCATCGCGAAGGTCCAGCCGTTGCCGTTCACGTTCCAGTAGAGCTCGTCGTGCGCGTCGAAAAAGCCGAGCTGCCAGCGGCTGCGGTAGGTGATCTCGTAGACGTGCCGGCCGGAGGGCAGCAGGACGTTCGGATTGCCGATCCGCACGCTCGCGCCGTTGGCCTGGCGCGACACCGAGTACGGCTCGGGATTGCCGTCGCGCGTCACGCGCTGCACCTCGAAGGGCAGCGTGACGCTGCGGCCGAGGCGGTCGCGGTAATCGGTCGGAAAGTCGCGCAGGATGCCGCGCTTGATCTGCCGTCCCTCGACCTGTGCGGCGATGCTCTCGGTGACGGTGAGCCAGCCGTCGGCGGCGATCCGGATACTGCTGTGGAAGGAGAGGATTCGTTCTTCGGCATTTGTTCCCGTGCTTAAAATCACCCCCATAAAAAACACGAACCATTTCATAGCTGCACCTTCACGGCGTCGCGGTCTTCGGTCTCGAAAAACGGCAGCGGCGCGAAGCCGAAGGCGCGCGCCACGACGACCTCGGGGAAGGACTCGAGCCGGTTGCGGTACTGCTTCACCGCGCCGTTGTAGAAGCGCCGCGCGTACTGCAGGTGGTCCTCGGTATCGACCAGCTTGGCCGAGAGGTCGCGGAAGTTGGCGTCGGCCTTCAGCTGCGGGTAGGCCTCCTGCAGCAGCAGCAGCTGCTTCAGTTTCGCGCCGAGGTCCCGCTCGGTGTCGAAGCGGCCCGCGTCCACGCCCGGCTTGGCCGCCACCGCCGCCGAGCGCAGTTCCGCCACCGAGGTGAGCAGCGCCTGTTCGTGCGAGGCGTAGCCGCGCACCGCCTCTACCAGCTGCGGCACCAGGTCGGCGCGGCGCTTCAACTGCACGTCGATGTCGGCGAAGCCCTGGCGCGCGAGGTTGCGGTCCGATATCAGCCGGTTGTAGATCCAGGCCGCGGCGATGAGCGCCGCCGCCAGAATCCCGATCGCCCCCCAGGCTGCCCCGCTCATGGCGCGGCCATTATCGGCTGAGCCGGTTGCGGCCGCCACGCTTGGCGCGGTAGAGCGCTTCATCCGCGGCCTTCAGCACCAGGGCCGGGGTCGCCGCGCCGCCGCCCGGTGCGGCGGCGCCGATCGAGATCGTCACCGAGAGCGTCTTTTCAAGGGCGCGCGCCTCTTCCTCGCCCATGGCGCGCAGCTTTGCGCCCAGCTCCTTGTCCTTCGGGCGCTCCTCGCTCCTCACCGCCATGCGGTAGGCCTCCACCGAGGCGCGGATTTCCTCCAGGTGCGGCAGCGCGTCTTCCAGGTGGGCATGGGGAAACAGCACGGTGAACTCCTCGCCGCCGTAGCGGAACGCGCGCCCGCCGCCCGCGACGCGGGCGAGCCGCGCCGCGACCAGCTTCAGCACCTGGTCGCCGACGTCGTGGCCGTGCGTGTCGTTGAAGGACTTGAAGTGGTCGACGTCGGCCATCGCGAGCACGTAGTGCGGCCCGAGCCCCGCCATCGCCTCCTGCAGCGCGCGCCGGCCCGGCAGCCCGGTCAGCTCGTCGTTGAACGCGAGGCGGTGCGACTCCTGCAGCATCGCCACCATCAGGATCGCGCCCGCCGCCGCGGTGAAAACGCCGAAGGCCGCCTGGTTCCTCGCCCATTCGCAGGCGATGAAGAACGCCGCCAGCGCGCCGGCCTGGCCGACGGCGATCGGCGACACCGGCCCGCCCTGCTTGGCGACATGCGGCGGCCAGGCGCGCCACACCGCGGCGGCGAACGCGGCCGCGAACAGCACCCGCCCCATGAGCGGCGCCGGCGGCGAGCGCAGCAGCCAGTGGCCCAGCATCTCCTGCCAGGCGGCGCCCGAGAGCGCGCTGCGGCCCGAGGACGCAATCCAGGCGACCAGCAGGATCTCGCCCGCGACGATAAAGAGCCAGCGGTGGTCGCCGTGGTAGGAAACGCCGCGCTCGGGCATGAGCAGCGCGACCAGGATGTTGAGCGGCACCAGCAGCACCGCCGCGGTGTACACCGCGCGCGCGGCGAAGCTGTCGGCGCCAAGACCGAGCGCGTAGTCGTAGCCCGCGTAGGCGAGCAGCAGCGAGCCCGCCGCGACGAAGGCGCGCCCGCGGTTGAACCACAGGCTCACCCCGGCGCCCGCGAGCAGCACGAAATAGGCGCCGAATTCCTTCAGCCCCGCGAGCGAGGGCGGCAGCGCGGGGCCGAGCCACAGCGCGAGCGCGGCAATGACGATGATCGCCGCCGGGGCGATGATGGGCCGGAATTCAGCGGCGAGCAGCGCGCGCACGGGAACGGGCTTTCCTCCGCCTCGGCTTGGGCGGCATCTCGATGCTGTGCTCGGCGGAATGGTCCTCGAGCACCGGCGGCGCGCCGGCGGCCTTCTCGAGCAGCGCCGCGAGGTCGTCGAACACGGGCGAGTCCTCGTTGGCGCTGTAGTGGATCTGGTTGCCGATGCGTTCGGCATCGAGCAGGCCCGCGTCGGCGAGCAGGCGCAGCTCGCGGTGCAGCGAGCCCGCGGGTATGCCCGTGAGGCGCGCAATCATGCGGACGTGAAAACTGTCGCCCGGGCGCAGGAACAGGAGCGACAGGACGCGGTAGCGGTAGGCGCCGAACAGCAGGTTCGCGAGCACCTGGTCGGAGGACGCCACCACCCCGGGTTCCGTTCTCATCATTGCTACAATTGTAGCATATATGAGAACGCTTTGCCTGGCTAGCTGCCCAGCCGGTCGGGGCGGAAGCCGATGTCGCAGACGCGGCCGCGCTGGGCGCGCTTGCCGAGGAATTCGGCCAGTTCTTTCCTGTTCAATGCCGCCGTTTTCCGGGTCCGCTTGAACCCGGAAACCGTCAATGAAGATCCATCGGTAACCGCAACCCCGGCCAACGTCACTTTGTCGGGCAGGGCCATCAGCTGCACGCCGACGCCGCCATTGGGCCGCAGCGGCAACTCGTCCAGGGGGAACAGAAGAAGGCGCGCGTCGGAGGAAAGCGCAGCTGCAAGGCTTTTGCTCGAAGCATCCAGCAAGAATACGGGAGCCAATGCCTTTGCCCCGTCCGGCACGCTCATGAAGTCCTTGCCCTGCCTGGTCTTGGTGGCGAGGTCGCCCAATTTGCAGAGGAAGCCGTTGCCGGCGGTATTGGCCATCAGCAGCGGTGCCGCCGCATCGCCCAACCCGATCCAGACGATCTCCTCCGGGCCCGAGTTGACGAGCGTGTTCATCGGCGCGCCGTCGCCGCGCCCCGAGGGCAGCGCGGCGGCATCGACGCTGAAGCACTTGCCGCCCGAGGCGAGCACCGTGAGCGTATCGGTGGTCTTGCACTCCAGTTCGGTCAGGCGCCCGTCGCCATCCTTGAAGTTCACCGTGTCCATGTCGAGGCCGTGGCCGCTGCGGCCGCGCACCCAGCCCTTTTTCGACAGGATCACCGTGATCGGCTCCTCGAGCACGGTGTGCTCGATGGTCGCGCGCTCGTCGGGCTTGATCAGCGTGCGGCGCTCGTCGCCGTAGGTCTTCGCATCCTGCTGCAATTCGGCGATCACCAGCTTCTTCAGCACCTTTTCATCGGCAAGAATCTGTTGCAGGCCCTTTTTCTCGGCCTCGAGCGACTTGCGCTCCTCGTTCAGCTTGACCCCGTCGAGCCGGGTCAGCTGCCCGAGGCGCAGGTTGACGATGTCCTCGGCCTGGCGCTCGGTGAATCTGAATTTTTCCCTTAATTTGGTTTTGGCTTCGCCCTGATCTTCACAAGAACGGATCAACTTGATAATTTCGTCGATCTTGACGAACGCCAGAAGGCGGCCCATCACGATGTGCAGCCGCTCCTCGCACTTGTCCAGGCGGTGCCGGGTGCGGCGCTGGACCGTCTTGACGCGGAACTCGCCCCACTCGCGCAGGATCGCGACGATGTCCTTGGTCTCGGGCAGGCCATCGAGCCCGAGCCAGGTCAGGTTGAGCGCGAAGCGCGATTCCAGGCTGGTGTGCACGAGCAGCGTCTTCATCGTCTCCTCGGGGCTCTGGCGCGAGGAGCGCGGCTCGATCACCAGGCGGAGCTTGGATTTGCGGTCGGATTCGTCGCGCACCGTCTCGACCTGCTCGAGCATGAACTGCTTCAGCCGGCGCTGCTCCTGCGAGGTCTCCTTCCTGCCGGTGGAGGGTTTCGGATTGACCAGCGCCTCGATCTCCTCCAGCACCTGCCGGCAGGACACGCCGTGCGGCAGCTCGGTGATGACGATGCGCCACTGGCCGCGCGCGAGCGCTTCGGTGGTCCAGCGCGCGCGCATCGCGATCGAGCCGCGGCCGGTCTCGTAGGCCTGGCGCAGCTCTTCGCGCGCCGAGATGATCTGGCCGCCGCCCGGGAAATCCGGCCCCGGCAGGAGCTCGAGCACCTCCTTCACGGAGGTCCTCGGGTGCCTGATCACGAGCGCCGCCGCGGCCGCCACTTCCTTCAGGTTGTGCGACGGGATGCGCGTGGAAAACCCCACCGGGATGCCGAACGAACCGTTCAGCAGGCCGAACGGCAGGCGCGCGGGCAGCAGCTGCGGCTCGTCGAACTTGCCGTCGTAGTTCTTCGCGAAGTCGACGGTTCCTTGGTTGATTTCACTCAAAAGCAGTTCCGCAAACCTCGAAAGCCTTGCTTCCGTATAGCGGTAAGCCGCGGCCGAGTCGCCGTCGCGGCTGCCGAAATTGCCCTGGCCGTCGATCAGCGGATAGCGCATCGAGAACGGCTGCGCCAGGTGCACCAGCGCCTCGTAGGTCGAGGAATCGCCGTGCGGGTGGTACTTGCCGAGCACCTCGCCGACGTAGCGCGCGCATTTGGCGAAGCCGGTGGCGTTGGCCTCGCCCATTGCGTACAGGATCCGGCGCTGCACCGGCTTCAGTCCGTCCGCGACCTCCGGCAGGGCGCGCGCCTTGACGGTGGAAACCGCGTAGCCGAGGTAGGCCTGCGAGGCGTGGCGTTCGATCGGCGCCGCGTCGTCGCCGTTTTCCTGCAGGAACAGGTCGGGGGTTCTGTCGTCCATGGTCTAGTTGAAGAGATCCAGTTGTTTGTCTGCCATCGCAACCGCGGCTTCCACCGCGCGCTTGGCCTTTTCGAGGTCGCCGCCGCCGCCGGCGCGCCCGGCGGCTTGCCAGCTGTACTTGTGCTTCGCGTCCCTGCCGGCGTGCCGCGTCACCTTGCCGAGCTTGGCCTTGCCGAGCCAGTAGACGTGCCCGTTGTAGCCGGGCTCCCAGATCGGCTTTGCTTTTTTCTTTGCGCCCATGACCACTCCCTGGATTGTCAGATATCGGCTTCGACGGTTTTCCAGTGCTCGCGCATCCAGTTCCTGCGCTCCTCGGCTTCGCCGGCATCCATGAGTTTTTCGAAAATCTCCTTTACCTTCGAAAAATCACGCGGATTGAATTGCATTCGAACCAGGCGCCGCGAATCCGGATTCATCGAGGTCTCCCAGAGCTGCTCCGGGTTCATTTCTCCCAGGCCCTTGAAGCGCGAGATCTCCCAGGAGCCTTGCTTCACCTTTTCCTTCTTCAGCGCGCCCAGGGTTTCTTCCAGCTCGTCCTCGTCCAGGCAGTAGACGCGGCGCGCCGGCCTGCCTTTGCCCTGCGAAGGGACCTCGACCTTGTAGAGCGGCGCCTGCGACACGTAGATGCGGCCGGTCTCCACCAGCCTGGGCGCGTGCATGAAGAAAAAGGTCAGCAGCAGGGCCTGGATGTGGCCGCCGTCGACGTCGGCGTCGGTCATGATGATGACCTTGCCGTAGCGCAGGCCGGAAAGGTCCGGGTTGTCGGCGGCGCCGTGCGGATCGACGCCGATCGCGGTCGCGATCGCCTGCAGTTCCTTGTTGGCGAGCACCGTGCGCGCGTCCTTCGACATCGAATTCAGCACCTTGCCGCGCAGCGGCAGGATCGCCTGGGTCTCCTTGTCGCGCGCCTCCTTGGCCGAGCCGCCCGCGGAATCGCCCTCGACCATGAACAGCTCGTTGCGCGAGGTGTCGTCCGAGGAGCACTCGACCAGCTTGCCGGGCAGCGTCGCCACGCCCGAGCCCTTCTTGCGCTCGAACTTCTTGCCTTTCGACAGGCGCGCCAGCGCCTGCTCGATCGCGAGTTCCACGATCTTCCTGCCCTCCTCCGGGTGCTGGTTGAGCCACAGCTCGAAGGCGTCGCGCACGCAGAGTTCCAGCAGCTTGGCGGCGTGCCGCGTGGTGAGCTTTTCCTTGGTCTGGCCGTGGAACTGGGTGCGCACCAGGCGCGCCGAGAGCGTGAAGCAGGCGCGCGTCCACAGGTCGTCCGCAATCAGCTTGACGCCCTTGGGCTGCAGGGTGCGGGTTTCCATGAACGCGCCGAGCGCATCGAAGATGCCGTTGCGGAAGCCCGCTTCGTGCGTGCCGCCCGAGCGCGTCGGGATCAGGTTGACGTGGCTGTCGGCGAAGATCTCGCCCTCGGCGCACCAGCCGATCGCCCACTCGGCGCCCTCGCCCGCTTCGATCTCGGCGAAATCGGCGGCCGATTTCTCGTCGAAATGCCGGGCGCCCGAAAACAGCGGCGCCGCCAGCTCGCGCCCGTCGAGCATGCGCTCGAAGTACTGCGCCATGCCGCGCTCGAAACGCCAGCTCTGGTCCGGCTTGCCTTCGACCTTCAGCACCATGGTCAAACCGGGCAGCAGGTAGGCCTTCGAGCGCACCAGGTGCTCGAGTTCGCCCATCGGAATGCTGGGCGAGTCGAAATACTTCGGGTCCGGCCAGATGCGCACCACCGTGCCGGTGCGTTTGTCCCTGATCTTTTCACTGCGCAATTTATTTTTTAATTCACCACCCTCGAAAGCGATGCTGTGCTTCTGGCCATCCCGGTACACGGTGACCTCGCAACGCTTCGAAAGCGCGTTCGAGACCGCGACGCCGACGCCGTGCAGGCCGCCGGAGATGTGGTAGACGGCATCGCCCGCTTTCGCAAACTTGCCGCCGGCGTGCAGCATGGTGAAGGCGACCTCGACCGCGGGCTTTTTTTCCACCGGGTGCATGTCCACCGGGACGCCGCGGCCCTCGTCCTCGACCTCGACCGAGGCGTCCTTGAAAACGCTCACCGTGATCTTCTTGCCGAAACCGGCGAGCGCCTCGTCGATGGCGTTGTCGACCGCCTCCTGCACCACGTGCAGCGGGTGGATCGTGTGGGTGTACATGCCCGGCATGCGCCGGACCGGCTCCAGCCCCTTCAGGGCCTGGA
>MEQQ01000149.1:20512-22894 GCA_001770285.1 Betaproteobacteria bacterium RBG_16_66_20 | reverse complement strand
CGCCTGCTCCCGCGCCTTCTTTGCCTTTGCGCCGAGGCGCGCCTCGGTCTGCTTGACGTCGACCACGAAGCGCATGTGCTTGCCGCGGCAGACCGGGTCGATGCCGTCGTGCGCTTCGACCGCGAAGGTGACCGCGCGCCCCTTCACTTCCGCGACGCTGACGCCGATCTCGACCTCCATGCCGAGCAGCGTCGCGGCGAGATGGTCGATCTCGACGCGCGTTCCGACCGAATCCTCGCCCGGGTCGAGGTGCTCGAGCAGGAACTCGCGGCAGGTCACTTCGATGTCGCGCACCAGCATCGGCGTGGCGTACACGCGCGCCTGCTCGCCCATGAAATCGATGGTGCGCTCCCGGTCGATGCGGTATTTGCGTTTGGCGGCGATGCCCGCCGCAAGAGTCGTTTTCATGTGCTATCTCACCATTTGGGGTTGGGAACGGGTTTGATCCAGGTTAAAGATGTGCCGCTACAAGCCCAGGTAGGCCGACTGCACCTGCTCATTGGTGAGCAGTTCGCTGCCCGTGCCCGCCAGCACGATCCGGCCGGTCTCGAGCACGTAGCCGCGGTCGGCCACGGCAAGCGCGGCGCGCGCGTTCTGATCCACCAGGAAAATGGTCGTACGCGCCTCCTTCAGCGCGCGCACCTTGGCGAAGATCTCCTCCACCAGCCGTGGCGCGAGGCCCATCGAGGGCTCGTCAAGCAGCAGCAGGCGGGGTTTGGCCATCAGGCCGCGGCCCATGGCGAGCATCTGCTGCTGCCCGCCCGACAGGACCCCTGCGGCCTGGCGGCGCCGTTCCTTCAGGGCAGGGAACATCGCGTACACCCGCTCGAGCTCGGCGTCGCTCTCGGCGCGCGTCCGGGTGTAGGCCCCGAGCCTCAGGTTGTCCTCCACCGAAAGCGGGCCGAAGACCTGCCGCCCCTCGGGCACCTGCACGATGCCGAGGCCGACGCGCCGTTCGGACGAAACCGCGCCGATGTCTTTTCCGTTGTATATGATCTTTCCGGAATAAGGCTGAACCCCGGAAATCGCGCGCAGCAGCGTCGTCTTGCCGGCGCCGTTCGCGCCCACCAGCGCCACCAGCTCGCCGTCCGCCACCTTCAGATCGATGCCCGCGAGCGCCTGGATGCGCCCGTAATGGCTGGTCAGAGCGGCGACCTCTAGCATTGCGCAAGCTCCGCGCTGCCCAGATAGGCCTCGATGACCTTGGGATCGTTGCGCACCCGTTCGGCCGTGCCTTCGCAGAGCTTGCGGCCGTAATCGAGCACCACGATGTGGTCCGAGACGCCCATCACCAGCCGCATATTGTGCTCGACCAGCACCACCGTCACGCCGGAATCCGCGAGGCGGACTATCAGAGCGTTGATCGCCTGCGTCTCGGTCTGGTTGAGGCCCGCCGCGGGCTCGTCGAGCAGCAGCAGTTTCGGCCGGCCTCCCAGCGCGCGCGCGATCTCCAGGCGCTTGAGCGCGCCGTAGGGCATCGCATCGGCCTCCGCGCCGAGGTAATCGCCCAGGCCGACGAACCGCATCAGTTCGGCGGCCTCGTCCCGGCTTTCGCGCTCGCCCGCGGTCAGGCGCCGGGAACGCAGCAGCGCCGCGAACCAGCCGGCGCGTTCGCGCAGGTGCCGTCCGACCATCACGTTCTCGAGCGCGCTCATGTTGAAGAAGATCTGCAGGTTCTGGAAGGTGCGCGCCATGCCGCGCGCGGCGAGCAGGTGCGGCGCGAGCCCGGTGACGTCCGCACCTTCGAACACCACGTTGCCCGCGGAGGGCGCGTAGACCCCGGTAAGCAGGTTGAGCAGCGTGGTCTTGCCCGCGCCATTGGGGCCGATGATCGAGTTCACCTTGCCCGCCTCGAGGTCGAAGGACACCTGGTCCACCGCGAGCACGCCGCCGAACGCCTTCGACACCGCGGTGACGCGCAGTTGCGGCGCAATCATTTTTGCTTTTTTTTCTTCAGTTCAAGAACTAGACTTGGTAAGAAGCCGCGCGGCAGGAACACCATGGTGGCGACCATCACCGCGCCGAACACCACCATCTCGTATTCCTTGAGCACCGTGAGCAGTTGCGGCAGCAGCGTGAGCGTCGCGGCGCCGATTACCGCGCCGAAGGTCGAGGCCATGCCGCCGAACACCACCATGGTCACCAGCTCGATGGAATGGAAAAAACCGACTTTGCCGGGCGTGATGAATCCCGAATAGTGCGCCGTCATGCTGCCCGCGAGCGAGGCGAACACCGCCGAAATCACGAAGATGCCGACCTTGGCGCGCGTCGCATCGATGCCCGAGACCTGCGCGCCGACCTCCGAGCCATGCAGCGCGCGCAGCGCGCGGCCCGCCGGCGATTCGATCAGGTTGAGCGCCATCCACACCGCGCCAAGCAGCG
>MEQQ01000149.1:107-20482 GCA_001770285.1 Betaproteobacteria bacterium RBG_16_66_20 | reverse complement strand
CCGCCAGGCCGAGGCCGAACAGCGTGAATGCGGGCACGCTCATCCCGTCCGGGCCGCCCGTCAGGCCGTCCTCGGTAACGACCACGATCGAAATGATGATGCCCATGCCGAGCGTCGCCATCGCCAGGTAATGCCCCTTGAGTTTCAGGATCGGGCGGCCGACAACGAGGGCGAGCACTGCGACGCCGGCGGTGGTCGCGGCCAGCGCCGCCACGGGCGGCCAGCCGTAGCGCGCCGTGAGGATCGCCGAGCCGTAGGCGCCGAGGCCGAAAAACCCCGCGTGGCCGAGGCTGATCTGCCCCGCGTAGCCGATCAGCAGGTTGAGGCCCACGCATACGATCGCGTTGATGCCGACGAGGATCGCGACCTCGTACCAGTAGTTGTTGATCAACGCCAACGGCAGAACCAGAATCACTGCGGCGAGCAACGCGAGCCCGCCGGTGCGCGGCGTGCGCCAGTCCACCGCTACACCCGTTCGGCGCTCTTCTTGCCGAGCAGGCCGCTCGGCAGGAAGAACAGCACCGCGAGAATGATGACGAACGCAATCGCGTCCTTGTACGCCGAGCTGAGATAGCCCGCGCCGAGGCTCTCCGCGATGCCGAGCAGCAGGCCGCCCAGCACCGCGCCGGCGCCGCTTCCCAGTCCGCCGAGGATCGCGGCGGCGAAGCCCTTCAGGCCAAGCATCACGCCCACGTCCCACGAGGTCAGGGTGATCGGCGCGATCAGGATCCCCGCGATCGCGCCGAGCGCGGCCGACAGGCCGAACGACAGCAGCAGCACGAAGCGCACGTTGACGCCGCACAACTGCGCCGCGAGCGGGTTGTGCGAGGTTGCGAGCATCGCCTTGCCGATCAGCGTGCGGCTGAAGAACCAGCCAAGCAGCAGCACGATGGCCAGCGTCACGCCCAGCACCCAGAGGCTCTGCGGCAGGATGGTCGCGCCGGCGAGCTCGATCGGCTTGTCGCCCGAAAAGGGTTTCAGCGCGTGCAGGTTCTTGTCCCACACCAGGGTCGCCAGCCCCCGCAGCAGGATGGAGGCGCCGATCGTGATGATGATGAGCGTCACCACGGATGCGCCGCGCGCGGGTTCGACGGCGAACTTCTCCAGCGCGAGGCCGACCGCGGCGGCGGCGAGCACCGCGACCGGGACCGCGAGGAGCAGCGGCAGGCCGGCATTGGCAAGCGCAACGGTCGCCATGCCGCCGATCATCACGAATTCGCCCTGCGCGAAGTTGATGACGTGGCTCGCGTTGTAGATGATCGCGAAGCCGAGCGCGACCAGCGCGTAGATCGCGCCGACCGTCAGGCCGCTGAGCAGGTACTGAGCGAGCTGCGCGCTCATCGCAACTCGCCTTGCGGCCGGGGAGGCGCTACTGGATCGGAACCCAGTTGCCCTTTTTCACCTCGATCATGCGGAAGTAGGTGAGGTCCAGTCCCATGTGGTCGCGGGGCGTCATGTTGAATACGCCGTCGATGCCGATGAAATCGCGGATCGACTCGAGCGCATCGCGCACTTTCGCCTTGTCGGTCGAGCGGGCCTTCTTCATGGCTTCGACCGAGAGCATCAGGCCGTCCCAGGCGTGGCCGCCAAACGTCGAGACATCGGACTTGAAGCGCGCCTCGTACTCGCGCTTGTAGTCGGAGACCACCTTCTTCTGCCGGTCGGAATCGGGCAGCGTCTCCGCGACCAGCAGTGCCGCGGCGGGCAGGCGCACACCTTCGGCCGCGTCGCCGGCGAGCTTGATGAACTCCTTGGAGGCCACGCCATGCGATTGGTAAAGCGGCACGCCGATCGCCAGTTGCCTGAAGTTCTTGGTGACGATGGCGGGACCCTGGCCGAACCCCGCATTCAGAACCGCCTGGACTCCGGGCGCGTTCTTGATCTTGGTGAGCTGCGCGGTCATGTCGGTGTCTCCGCCGCCGTAGGCCTCGTCGGCGACGATCTGGATCCGGTAGGTCGGCGCGACCTGCAGGCACTGTGCGCGCATCGACTTGTCGAAGCCGCCGGCGCCCGAGATCAGGCCGATGCGCTCGATCCTGCGGTTGCGCATGTCGAGGAAGATGCGCTCGCAGGCCATGCGGTCGGTATGCGGCGTCTTGAACACCCATTTCTTGACCGGCTCGACGATCACCACCGCCCCGGCGAGGGAAATGAACGGCATGCCGGCCGCTTCCACCAGCGGCACCACGGCCATGGTTTCGCCGGTGGTCGAGCCGCCGACGATGACGTCGACCTTGTCCTGCTCGATCAGGCGCTTGGCGAAGGTGCGCGCCTTTTCCGCGTCACCGGCCGAATCGTAGGAGATCAGCTGGAGCTTCCTGCCGAGCACGCCGCCGGCCGCGTTGAGCTTTTCCACGTACAGCTCGAGCGTCTTTTGCTCCGGGTCGCCGAGGAACGCCGCGCCTCCGGTCACGGAGAGGAAAGCACCGATCTTGATCGGCTCCTGGGCAATTGCGGCGCCTGCGGCGAACAGCGCCGCGGCAAGGCTTGCAAGCAGCTTGTAACGCATGGGACCCTCCTTCATATTAAAGTACTCGAATACCAGTTTAGCCGAATAGCCGTTTAAGCTACCCGCTCTGGAGGCACCGACTTTGATCTGTCTCAAGAAAAGCCCCGACCGATGAACGCGGCCGCGCCGGCCCCGGCGGCCGCGGTGCGCGTGCGCAACGTCCAGGCCGGCGACCTGGGCGACGTGGCCGCCATCGACCTCGAGATCACGCGGGTGCCGAAACCGGAGTACTGGGCCGAGATCTACCACCGCTACGGCACCGGGCGCCGGCAGCAGCGCTTTTTCCTCGTCGCCGAGGCGGCCGGGCGCATCGAGGGCTTCGTGATCGGCGAGGTGCGCGACTGGGAGTTCGGCTCGCCGCGCTGCGGCTGGGTGTTCGCGATCAACGTGCGCCCCAAGGCGCGCCTCGCGGGCATCGGCAGCCGGCTGCTGGGGGCGATCTGCGAGGGTTTCAGGCACCTGGGGGTCATAAAGGTGCGCACCCTGCTCGGGCGCGACAACCAGCTGATCCTGTCCTTCTTCCGCAGCCAGGGGATGATGGCGGCGCCGTTCATCCCGCTCGAGATCGACCTCGAACCGCAGGGCACAGACGGGAAATGAAGCTGCAGAAGAACACCCTGTTCGCGCTCTACAGCGTGCTCGAGTCGGCCTCGCACCCGGAGCGCCAGCTCTCGGCCGGCGAGATCGCGCGCAAGTACGGCATCTCGCCGCACCACCTCGCCAAGGTGCTGCACACCCTGGCGCAAGCCAGGGTGGTCGAATCGGTGCGCGGCGTGGGTGGCGGCTACCGCTTCGCCGGCAACGCCAAGCGCCTGACCCTGATGGACGTGATCGAGCTGTTCGAAAACGTCAGCGCGCCGGCGCGCAGCGCGGCGCCGCGCCGGCGCCGCGCGAGCGGCGAGGCGGGCGTGGAACGCGCGCTTGCCACCGTGCTTGCGGAAATCGACGAAATCGCCAAGGCGACCTTCCGCTCGATCAGCATCGCGACCATGCTGAAGCTGGTCGAGCGGCGGCGCGCGTGAGGCGCCGCACCTTGCCTGGAGTAGCATCGCGTCCATAGCCTCCAGAGGAGAGGACGATGTCATTTGCCGCGATGACCGAGTACGCGAGACCATGGAAGCTCGTCACCTTTGCGATCGGCGTCGCCCTGCTGATCGTCGGGTCCTTCTACTACGAGGCCCCGGACTGGGATATCCCGATCAGTCTGATCATGGCAACGCTGACGTATCTGACGGCGCCCTGGAGCCTTCGCGTCATCGTCGAGCGGCGTTGGAAACTGTGGCCGGGGATGCTGCTGGCAACCTGGTTTACGGTCGATGGCAGTTACTGGCTGTATTGGCACTTCAAGAACCCGGTCGCGCTCGACTTCATGCGCGGGGCCAATTTCCTCCCATCGCTTTCGCTCTACATGATTTGCGGGCTCATCTGGTTCTATCGCGGCGGCCTGCGTCAAATGTTCTCCGACGCGGGCGCACAGATTCGCCTGCTTCGCTCCGGCGGATCAAAGTAGAAGAAAAGTTCTTCGTACCGTCAACGCTCACGTCCGCTCCTGGCCGATCGCCGACATCCGCCAATCGCAGGCTTGGTGCGCGCGAACCAGTCCGGGCACTACACGTAAAGGGGATCAGCCATGCGCGTTTCACGTTCGATACAGTGGGGTTCGTTGAACGGTATGCGAAAGGTGGAGACGCCGGAGCAGATGACCGAGGAGTACCGCTCGACGCTGCTCAAGATCGTCTACGCGCTCGCCTCCACCGAGTTCGCATCGGTGGAGCAACACCACCGCTGGATCAACCAGGGACCCACCGCCGAGGACCGCTTCATCCAGGCGCAGATCGCCGCGGACGAGGCGCACCAGGGTTTCATCGACTGCCGCATGCTGCGTCACTTCGGCAAGGAGGGCGAGGACATGGCCGACAGGCTCCTGACGCTGCGGATGGGGCAGCACCCGATCGCGGCGTTCAACGTGCCGATGGAAAGCTGGGTCGACGTGGTCGGATTCTGCTTCTGCATGGATCTCGTCGCCTGGTATCACCTGCGCGCCATGGAAGACTGCAGCTATGCGCCGCTCGCGCGCGAAATGACCACCATGGTGGGGGAGGAAAAGTTCCATGCCTCCTTCGGCGCCCGGCGGATCAAGGACCTGGTGCGCGATGCCCGCTATCAGAATCTATGCCGGGCGGGCGCGGCCGAAGCGCAGCAGACGATCGACAAGTGGTACCCCCACGCGCTCGATACCTTCGGATCGGCGAGGTCCAAATTCAGCGAGCTGGCCGTCGCCTGCGGCATCCGCCGCTGGGGCAACGAGGAGCTGCGCCGGATGTGGCGCAAGGACATCGATCCGCAGATCGAAAAGCTCGGCTTAAGCGTGCCCGATGCGGAAAAAGGCCGACTGATCCATTGATGCGGAGAACAGTTTCGTCTTGACGCATATCAACACGCCCCCTGCCCCTTGGCCGTAGCTTGACCGCCTAGCACTGCGACCGCGGAAGGGGATGCCATGACAGAATCTGCTGCGAAGGCTGCGGCTGCCAGGCCGGAAGCCAGATCGATCCGCACCGGCGCCGAATACATCGAGAGCCTGCGCGGCCGCAAGCTCAAGGTTTACCTTTTCGGCGAGCTGGTCGCCGAACCGGTGGACCACCCGGTGATCCGGCCCTCGATCAACGCAGTGGCGGAGACCTACGACCTCGCGTTGCGCAACCCGGAGCTCGCCACCGCGGCCTCGCCTTACACCAAGGGGCGGGTGAACCGGTTCCTGCACATCGCGCAGAGCCCCGAGGACCTGGTGATGCAGAACAAGATGCAGCGCCGGCTCGGCCAGCTCACCGGCACCTGCTTCCAGCGCTGCGTCGGGATGGACGCGCTGAACGCGCTGCATTCGGTCACCTTCGAGATCGACGAGCAGTGCGGCACCGCGTATCACGAGCGCTTCAAGGCGTTCGCCGCCATGGCGCAGCGCGGCAACCTGGTCATCGGCGGCGCCATGACCGACGTCAAAGGCGACCGCAGCAAGGCGCCGGGCGCGCAGGCCGACCCTGACATGTACGTGCACATAACACGGCGTACCAAGGATGGGATCTACATCAAGGGCGCCAAGGCGCACCAGACCGGATGCCTCAACTCGCACTGGCTCATCGTCATGCCGACGATCCGCCTCGGGCCGGGCGACAAGGACTACGCAGTGGTCGGCGCGCTGCCGGTGGACGCGCCGGGAATCACCTACCTCTACGGCCGGCAATCCTGCGACACGCGCAGCATGGACGGCGGCGATATCGACGCGGGCAACGCGCGCTTCGCGGGCCAGGAGGCGATGATCGTGTTCGACGACGCTTTCATCCCGTGGCAACGCGTGTTCATGGACGGCGAGCACGAATTCGCCGCCATGCTGGTCGAGCGGTTTACCTGTTACCACCGCCGCAGCTACGTCTGCAAGAGCGGCGTCGGCGACGTGCTGATCGGCGCCGCGGCCGCCATCGCCGACTGCAACGGCGTGGAAAAAGCCTCCCATGTGCGCGACAAGCTGGTGGAAATGACGCACTTGAACGAGACCATCTACGCCACCGGCATCTCGGCGAGCCACCAGGCGACGCGCATGAAGTCCGGCGTCTTTCTATCGGACGACATGCTCTCCAACGTCTGCAAGCACCACGTCACGCGGCTGCCGTACGAAATCGGCCGCCTGGCGCAGGATCTCGCCGGCGGGCTGATGGTCACCCTGCCCTCGGAAAAAGATCTGCGCCATCCCGAGGTCGGCGAACTCATGCGCAAGTACCTCAAGGGCCGCGCCGACATCCCGACCGAAGACCGCATCCGCATCCTGCGGCTGATCGAGAACATGACGCTCGGCCGCAACGCGGTCGGCTACCTCACCGAATCCATGCACGGCGCCGGCTCGCCCCAGGCGCAGCGGGTGCAGATCGCGCGCGCCATGCAGGTCGAGTTCAAGAAGCAGCTCGCGCGCACGCTGGCGGGAATCGCGCCCGGGCCGGCCGATGAGCCCGGCGAGGACTATCTCGCCCGCGTGTTCAAGCCGCTCACAGCGACGACGCGCTGAGGGGGATCGGCAGGGTCACTTGCGAATCCGGCTCCAACTCAGGGTCCCGCCGGCGGGCCGAATGCCTGCAACAGCCAGAAGGTGACGAGCGCGAGCGGCAGGATGATGGCGAAGAAGACGAGCTGGCGGTTCTCGAACCGGGCGCCGCGCAACTGCTCGAGCCAGCGCAGCGCGGCATCGGCGACCACGTACAGGCCGATCGCGACTACCGTGAAATAGACGATTTCCATCCGGACCTCATCGAGTTTATGGCAATGACCAGGAACATCAGGCCGCCGACGACGGCGACGAGGCCGCCCAGCCCCATCAGGCCCATCGCCGCGATCTCCTCAGGCGTGCGCAGCAGCTGCTCGACGCCTGCAGCTTTGCGCTGCACGCCGTAGCCGCCGGACCAGGCAAGGCCCGCGATGTGCAGCAGCTGGCCGCCGCCATAAAGCCACGCCTGCAGCGAAGCGGCGCGCACCGGCACCGCGGCGAAGCCCATGCGCGGCAGCAGGTGGTAGACGAGGCCCATGAATGCCAGCGTCACCCCCACGATGCAGCCGTGATAGTGGGCCGGGATCCTCACGTTGCTGCCTTCGATCGCAAAGCCGATCAATCCGCCCGAGCCGAACAGCGCCATCGATGCGATGAGCGCCGCGCGCAGCGGCCGGCCCGCCTCCGGCATCCCGCGCAGAGTCGCCAGGCCGATGCCGACCGCGAGCGCGAACGGCAGGATCGCAAGCCCGCCGCCGAAGCGCATGATCCAGGTCAGGTAGCGATAGTGCTGCACCGAGACGATGTCCCACGCCAGATAGATCACCGGCGTCGCGAACACCGAGACGAGGCCGACGCCGAAGAACAGCGTCGCGACGCGCGGCGACAGCGGCAGCCTCGCGCCGATCGCCTCGGCGAGCCAGACCCAGGCCACCAGCATCAGCAGGGTCCAGGTGAACTGCAGCACATGGCCGCCGCCCCAGAACAGCACCTCGTAGTAGGCCTTGCCCTCGATCGAGGGCGGCAGCCGCAGCCAGGACCAGGCGAAAGCGATCAGCGCGAGCGCGGCCGACACCAGCGCGCTGTTCAGGCCGAAGCGCAGCGCGCCCGCGCCGTCGAGCCGCACGCCTACGCGGGGCACCGCCCACATCGAGCGCAGCACGAGCAGCGCGCAGGCCGCCGCGAACACGCCGAGTCCGGCGAGGAACCAGGGGCCGTCGACCACCGGGATGTAGTTGCTCATCACCGGCAGCGCGCTGCCGCTGAACGGCGCGATGCACATCAGGAGCGTGCCGGCGAGCGCGAGGCCGAGCGCAGCCCAGCCCGCGGCCAGCGCGCGCGGCGTGCTGTTCAGGCTCCACAGCATGCCGCCGATGGCGATGAACCAGACCAGCACCGAGAGATCGACATGCACCACCAGCGCGACGCGGAAAAAGTCCGCGTCCACGAACAGGTTCTTGCTGTACGGCGCGCGCGACAGCACCAGCAGGACCGCGAACAGCCCCGAGCCGACCAGCGCCGCAAGGCCGAGCGCGAGCCAGCCGATGGCGAGCCGGCGCCGCGCATCGTCCGGAATGTCCAGCGCGTAGCCGTGGCGGCCGCCCGCTTCGACTGGATCAGGGCTGCGCATGCGATGCCTGCAGGGCGCGTTTCGGGCGCATGATCGATTCGTCGCCCGGTCTGCGTTCCGTCAGGCTGGCGCGGAACGAGGCGACGCAGTTCGCCAGTTCCGGCAGCGAGCCATTGCCTGCCCAGACCACGCGCAGCCGCTCGCGCGGTACGTTGGCGCGCAGATGCGGCTCGCGCGTCCCCGCGAAACGCTCCTCCAGCCAGCGCTGCCCGAAACGGTAGTCGCAGGCGCCGTCGGCGCATCCCGTCACCAGCACGCCATCGGCGCCGTTGCGCAGCGCGTACTCGACGAACGAAGGCGGCAGCATGCCGGCGCAGATGAGGCTCAATGCCGCGGTATCCGCCGCGCGCACCGCCGCCACGTCGGCGGCGCGGTCGCAGCCGAACACCACGACGCGCGGCCCCGCGCGCAACGCTGCCAGCGCGCGCTCGAGCTCGCCGCGCAGAGCGGCGATCTTGCGCCCCGGCATGTCGATGCCCGACGCAAACGCGTCGCTGCTGCGGAACGGCGTCGACGACGGGCAGGCTCCGGCGCAGATGCCGCAGCCGGCGCACAGGGCCGGCTGCACCTCGGCCATGCGCGGCGCCAGGTGCTTGGAGGTGTGCGGCACCAGCACGATCGCCGAATACGGGCAGTCGGCGAAGCAGCGGCCGCAGCCGTTGCAGTCCCCGGCGCTCACCACCGCCACCGGCAGCCGCGACTTGCGCCCGAGCCATGGCAGGACGAGCAACAGCACCGCCGCGCCCGTGACCATGGCCCACAGGGCGCCGGGCGAGGTTGCGTACATCACCGGGTGCGGGAAGAGATAGAACCAGTCGAGCGCCAGCGTCGCTGGGACCTGCGCCGGGTTGGCCTGCGGGAGGCTCTGCACCGGCCACGCCGCCGCGAGCACGACCAGCGCGATCGCGGTGCCCGCGGCCAGGTTGCGCGAGGGAAAGCTGTCCGGGCGGCTTACGCGCTGCACATGCACCCACATGCCGGCGAGCAGCGCGAGCGGTAAGCCGATGTGCAGGAAGATGAACAGCGTGAAAAGGCGATCGATGACCTGCTCGCTCGAGAGGAAGTTGCGCGCGAACGGCTCCGAGGTCATCCCGATCCAGTCCAGCCATTCCGCGGTCGCGGTCGCGGAAAACAGCGCCAGCTGGTCCCATACCAGCCAATACCCCCCGATTCCAGACGCGTAGAGCAGCACGATCAGGGGCACGCCCGAAATCCAGGAAAACCAGCGGAAGCCGCGCGCGTGTCCGGCAAGATACTCGCGCAGCAGGTGCGCGAACATCACCACGACCAGCGCATCCGAGGCATAGCGATGCAGGCCGCGAATCACGCTGCCGATGGGCCATTGCTCGCGGCTCACCGCCTCTACCGAGCGCCAGGCCCCGGCGGCGCTGGTATCCAGGAAAATGTACAGATAGATGCCGCTCGCGGCGGCGGCCCAGAACAGCAGGAACGCGATCGCGCCGAGCCGGCGCAGCGGGTTGGCCCCGGCGCCGAACGCCCGGTCGAGCCGCGACTCGGTTGCCTGCCACAGCGAAAAGGCCCGCTCCCGCAGCGTCATGGTCTGAACCTCAGCGCCTGAATTCGAGACCGCCGCGCGAGGCGTTGAAATCGATCAGGACCGAATCGCCGCCGGCCAGGTTCAGCGTCTCCTCGCGCACGTAATTGAACTCCCCCTGCGGCCGATCGCGCATGCGCACCACGATCCGGTGCGTACCCGCGGCGATCGGCAGGCGATGGTACAGGGTCGCCAGGCCATCGCGCTGCGTGCCCGCCGGCAGGGCTTCGGTGCGCAACTGCAGTCGGCCGTCGATCTCGAGTTCGATGAGGAGCGGGGAACGCTCCCGCGGGCAGTCCTGCGCCGCGCGCATGTTCGGCGGCAGTTTCGCCAGTTCTTCCTGCGAGCGCTCGCGGCAGGCCTGCATGCGCTCGGCCGCATGCGCGATCGACAGGCGCAGCAGCGCCTCGCCCGCGGGCAGGTGCACGAACACCGGCGCACTGGAAAAATAGCCGATCAGCACCATCAGCGGCAGGTAGAACGCGGCTTGCAGCAGGTAGCGTGCGGGGCTCGTCCTGGTCACCTTGCACCGCCCCCGAGCTTGGCCAGCTCGCTCGACCCGCCCTGGATATGCGGCGCGAGCCGGAACGCGTCCGAAAAGCAATCGTCCTGCGACATGCCCTGCCCGAGGAACGCCGGTGTCGCCGCCTCGACCATCGCCGCCGAACCGCAGGCGTAGACCTGATGGCCCGACAGGTCGGGGAAGTCCTGCAGGATCGCCTCGTGCACCAGCCCGGTACGCCCGCGCCAGCCGTCCTCGGGATGCGGCTCCGAGATCACCGGCACGAAAGTGAAATTATCGTGCTCGCGCGCCCATTGCTCGGCGAGCTCCCTGAGGTACATGTCCGCGCGACGGCGCGTTCCCCAGTAAAGGTAGATCCGGCGCCGGATGCCGCGGTGGAACGCGTGCTCCAGCATGCTCTTGACCGGCGCGAAGCCGGTTGCGCCGGCGACGAAGATCATCGGCTTGGCGCTGTCTTCGCGCAGGAAGAAGGTCCCCAGCGGTCCCTCGAAGCGCACTTCCTCGCCCGGCTTCATGTGCTCGAACACGTGGCTGGTGTATCTGCCGCCCGCCACGCGCCGGATCTGCAGCTCGATCGGACCGGCGGCATGCGGCGCGGTGGCGAAGGAAAAAGCGCGCTTCTCCCCCGAATCGAGCAGGATGTTGATGTACTGCCCCGGGTAGAAGCGCAACGGCTCGCCGGTCACCGCGAGCAGCACCCGCATCACGTCCGGGGCCAGGCGCTCGAGCTTCACGACCCGCGCGACGTGGACCCGCGGCGGGACGGCGCGCAGCGCCGCCTTGGGCGCGTACTCGATCTCGAGATCGCTGCGCGGCATCGCACAGCACAGCAGCGCGCCCCCCTGCGCGCGCTCATCGGCGCCCAGCGCGCCTTCCTGGTACGAGCCGCGATCGACCTCGCCATGCAGGATGCGCCCCTTGCATTCGCCGCAGCCGCCGTTGCGGCAGTCGAAGGGCATTTCGATCCCTTCGCGCAGCGCGCTATCGAGCACCGTTTCGCCCTCGCGCACCACGATGAAGCGGTTGTCCGGGTGGACCAGCACGTGGAAACCCTCGCCCGCGGCCCGTTTCGGCGGCAGCCAGGGCAGCGCGGCGACGAGCAGGGTTGCGCCGCCCAGCAGCGCCCACAGCTCGCCGGGCGAAGTGCGGTACAGCAGCGCGAAGGTCGGCAGATAGAACCAGTCGAAGGCGATTTCGGTCACCGCCCGCGAGAGGTCGGCCGGCGCCTGGCTGACCGCCGGCCTGGCGAGCGCGAGCACGACCAGCGCCGCCGTGAGCATCACCAGGATCGGCCGCGGCGGCGTGGTTTTCGCCTGCGGCACGCGCTGGACGTGAATCCACAGCAGCGCGAGTACCGCGAGCGGAACGCCGATATGGATGAACGACAGCAGCGAAAACAGCCGGTCGCTGAAATTTTCCGCGAAGATGAAATTGCGCACCAGCGTGCCGCGGAACATCGGCAGCCAGTCGAGCCATTCGGCGGTCGCGATGGTGACGAACTGCGCCAGGCGGTCCCACGGCAGCATGTAGCCGTTGATGCCGGCCGCATACACCATCCACAGCAGCATCACGCCGCTCACCCAGGAGAACCAGCGAAAGCCCCGGTAACGGTCGAACACGAAATGCCGCGTCAGGTGCAGCAGCATGGTGAGCACCATGCCGTCGGAAGCGTAGCGGTGCAGGCTGCGCAATATGCCGCCGAGATAGCGCTGCCCGTTCGTCAGCCGCTCGACCGAGGCGTAGGCCTCGTTGATCCCGGTATCGAAGAATACATAGAGGTAGAGCCCGCTCGCGACCACGATCCAGAGCATCCAGGTGCTGATCGCGCCGAGGTAGTAGAGCGGATTGAGGCGCTCGCCGAAGGCGAGATTGAACAGCGCCTCGACGCGCATGAAACACCAACGTCCGGCGCGCTGGACGGCCCCCAGCATTCAGGGCCGCCGCTGCGCGCGCCGGCGGTCCTGCAGCAGGAACAGCGCAGTGGCGACGATCACCAGCAGCCCGCCCAGCATCTCGGCGAACAGCGCGTAGTCGAGGCGGTAGACGCCGCTGACCGGATCGTAGACCGTGCACAGCAGCCGGACTTTCTCGATCATCGAGCCGAGGTCGTTCGCGGGCAGCGGCGCGCCGGCGACGAGCGCCTTCAGCGGCCCGACAAAAGCGTCCATGGCGAAGGTCTCGCCGTAGACCTGCTTCACGATACGGCCCTCCGTGTCCAGGATCGTCGCCTGCAGGAGGTGGTCGAAGCCTTTCGGCGTCGCCACGTGCGAAAAGCCGAAATCCGCGAGCAGCGCGTCGCGCTGCGCGGCCTCGGGACTCAGAAAGACCCAATTGTCGGCGCCGGCGCCCTGCCGGCGCGCGAAATCGCGCATCGCGGCGGGCGAATCGAACGGCAGGTTGAAGCCGATGGTGGCGAGCGCGAAGCGGTTCTTGCCCAGCACCTCTTCGGCCTTCTCGTTGGCCAGCTTGAGAAACTGCGTCGCAGCCGGACAGACCTGGAAGCAGCCCGTGTAGACGAAGCTGACCACCAGCGGCTTGCCGCGAAACGCCGCCAGCTCGACGCGCCTGCCGTCCGCAGCCGTGAATGCGTAGTTGGCGGGCCGCTTGCCGAGCGCCGCCTCGCTCGTCTTCAGCGCGTAGTCGCGGTCGAGCGTTGCATCGGCCGCCGCCGCCGACCAGGCCGCGAAAAACCACGCGAGCGTCAGGGCCAGGCGCGCCACGGCGAGGCCGCGGTTGGCCGGGCAGGCGGCTCGCATGCCCTAACCCCGCAGTGCCGTGTCGGCGATCGCGCCGAAAAGAACCAGACTGAGCTGGACCAGCGAGGCGCGGAAGCTCGCGCGCGCGGCGCGGCGCCCCGGGTCGCGCACCAGCGCGACGCAGGTCGAAATGAAGTACGCGCCTCCCGCGACCGCCGCGGCCAGATAGATCCACCCCAGGCCGTGCAACGCCGGCATCAGGGTCGATGCGACCAGCACCAGCGCGCTGCCGAGAATGATGCGCGCGCAGCGCGCGTCGCCCACCACCACCGGCAGCATCGGCACGCCCGCCCCTGCATAGTCTTCGCGATACACGATGGCAAGACTCCAGAAATGCGGCGGGGTCCACAGGAACAGCGCCACCGCGAGCCAGATCGATGCCGGGCTCAGGGTCGGCGTCACGGCGGCCGCCCCGGCCAGCACCGCGAAGCTGCCCGCGAGCCCGCCGACGACGATATTAAGCCAAGTGCGCCGCTTCAGCCACACGGTATAGACCACGCCGTAGGTAAACGCCCCCATGAAGACGTAGAACGCGGCCAGCCAGTTGGCGGCGATGCCCGCGGCCAGGACCGAGGCCGCCGTCATCGCCCCGATCACCCAGAGCCACAGCGGGCCGTGGACCAGGGCGCCGGAGACGAACGGGCGGTTGCGGGTACGCGCCATGCGCGCGTCGAGATCGCGCTCGACGTACTGGTTGAACGCCCCCGCCGCTGCCGAGGAGACCAGCACGGCGAGCGTCAGCACGGCGACCTGCCAGCCCTGCAGCACGCCAGGCGTCACCGCGAGGCCGGCCACCGCGGCGAGCGCGATGGCCACCCCGATGCGCAGCTTGAACAGGTTGAGCAGCAGCCTCATGCGGGCCCCGTGTGGTCCTGCCCGCGCGCGCTCAGCTCAGCGGCCAGACCGTGGACAGGTACTTCCAGTTCACGAAGTAGTAAAGCGCGAAGGTCACCAGGAACACCATCGCCAGGACGAAGGTGCCCGGCGCCGAGAAGCCCGCCGACTGGCCGTGCGAAGTGATCGCGGCCGCCACCGGCGCCGCGCTGGGGGCCATGCCGTCGCGCGCGCGCACATAGGCGAATCCGGGCGTCTCGATACGTTTGCCGAGAAACACCGAATACACCGTGATCAGCAGGTAGGCGCCGCCGCCTGCGATGGCGATGAGCCCCGCGATGCTGCCCAGCGCCATCATCAGCCAGGCCGCGCCCGGAAACTCGTAGGCAAATGCGCTGCCGGCGAAGCTGATGTCCCAGTGGCGCCGCGGCACGCCGAGCGTGCCCGCGCCCATCAGGAACACCGCGACCGCGGACATGCCGAGCCCGAACAGGTACGGCTGCCACTTCGCCAGCCCCGGAAACGCCACTTCCCTGCGGAACAGCACCGGAATCAGGAAGTAGGTGAGCGACATGAACGCGAGCGTCGTGCCCACCACCACGGTGGCGTGGAAGTGCCCGGGAACGTAGATCGTGTTGTGGATGATCAGGTTGATCTGCTCCACGCCCATGATCACGCCCGAGATGCCGCCGAGGAAGCCGAAGCCGACCAGCGAGATGAACATCCCGGAGAACACCGGGTTGCCCCACGGCGCCTTGCGCAGCCACTCAAAGAGGCCGTTGCTGTAGCCTTTCTTCCTCTGCGCGAGTTCGATCGCACCCGGCACCGTCAGCCCGTGCACCATCGAGGCCAGCACCGCGAGGTACATCGCGTAGCTGGTGTTGAAGATCTTCCAGTACGAGGTGAGCCCCGGGTCGGCGAGCAGGTGGTGCGCGCTCGCCAGCTGCAGGAACAGGATGTACAGGAAGAACGCGGTGCGGCTCACCTTCTCCGACATCGGCTTGGCGCCGAACACGATCGCGGCGATCGCGTACCAAACCGAAATGTGCGCGGCGACGTTGATCTGCTGCGAAGAATGCCCGAACGCCCAGAAGATGGTCTTGTACATCAGCGAATCGATCTGCGGCACCAGCCCCACCGACCAGAGGAAGGTCGGGATCAGGATGATCGCACCCGAAGCGATGGTGAAGATGGCGATGATGCACGCGGTCAGCGCGCCGAAGGTGACCAGAGGAATCGACCCCTGGTAGGTGCGCTCGGCCTTGGCCACCACCAGCGTGCCGAGGAAGACGAAACATCCGATCAGCGCGCCCACCGCGAACAGGATCAGTCCGAGGTAGAAGATCGGATGCGCCCCCATCGGCGCGTAGGCCGTGAACATCACGCTGGAATCGCCGCGCAGCACCGCGTAGTTGTTGAGCAGCGCGCCCAGCACCATCAGCCAGAACCCGGCCCAGGCCATCTTCGGCGTTGCCAGGCGGCTGCGCAGCAGCGTCGAGCTGGCGAAGTACAGCACCGCCATCTCGAAGAAGATGATCCAGAACACGAGCATGTTGATGCCGTGCCCGGTGAGCACCTGGTAGAAGCGGTCCGGCGACAGCCAGTGCACGGTCTGCCAGCGCGTCAGCACGACGCCGATCGCGAGCAGGCCGCCGATCAGCAGGCAGACGACGCCGACCACCGCGTTCCAGATCATCAGTTTTTCGGCCGGCTCGTGGAACACGAGGCCGGTGCTCGGGCAGGTGCGGAAATTTCTGTTGGTCGACATGGCCGCCCCCTTATTTGACGTAGATCCGGCTGATCATGGTGTGATGGTTCACGCCGCAGTACTCGTTGCAGATGATCGCGAAGCTGCCCTTCTGCGTAGGCGTCATGGTCACCGCGTGGTCGTAGCCCGGATGCACCTGGATGTTGATGTTCTCCGGCTGCAGCGAGAAGCCGTGCAGCCAGTCCATCGACATGAGGTGGATCTTGTAGGTCTTGCCGGCCTCGAGTTCGAGGATCGGCCACCAGGACCACAGCCGCGCGACCAGGTAGACGTCGCTGTCCGCAGGCGGCCTGACCACGGGGATCTTCTGGTCGGTCTCCTCGCGCACCTTGTATTTCTCGACCATCGCGTTGGCCTTGTTCATGTAGGCCTCGGCGTTGGTCTTCACCGCCGCATGCGCCAGGTTCTGCTTACCGAACACGTGCCAGTACGGCATCATGAAGAACATGAACAGGCACCACACGAAGGCGATCGTGACCCAGATCGCCTCCTCGCGGTCCATCGGGGTCTTCCACCACAGGCGTTCGGTAACGGGCGAGATGCTCATGGCGGGCTCCCGGTTATTTCGCGATCGGCAGGGAAACGATTTCCATCACGCCCCAGACCAGGTAGAACACCGTCGGCACGACGACGCCGAGGAACAGCAGCAGGAAGGGGTTGTCGAGGATCTGTTGCATCGCGGGAACGGGCTCGTCCTGCAGTTCATCATCGTGACCAGCCGTGTTTTGCGTGGCGTTGGACATCGCGCGCTCCTCTTTTTGGGCAATGCCGCGGACTTTTGCCCAAACCCGGTAAGCGCGGTTTGATATGAATCAAGCAATTTCGGATATGCACCTGCAGCATGGCGGAATGCCCAATGCCGGCCGCATCAGGTTCCGCTTCGATCTCGTCACGGGGGCCTCGGTCCTGCTCATGTTGGCCGTCGTCGCCGCAAGCGCCTACATTCGGGCAAGCGGCGGCATCGATGTCCAGATTGCGCGTGGGGTGCATCGGGCCACCGCATCGTCGGTCGCGCTGCTCGTGTCTGCCCTGATGGCGCTTGCCTGGAGACAGCCCCGGTTGCGCGTTGCAGCAAGCGCGGCGTTCGTGCTGATGCTCGCGCTCTCCGCCGTGGGCTGGATCACCGGAACCGCGCCACCTCCGGCGGCGGCGTTCTTCAACCAGTCCGGCGGGCTTGTGCTTACCGCGCTGCTGGCATGGATATACGGCCGCGCCGCGGCGCAACATCCCGCCGCGCCCGATCGCAAGCTCGCGCTCGCCGGATTCCTTCTGGCCGGACTGCAAGCGGCGTTCGGCGGCACGCTGGCGATCTACCTGCCGCAAGCGTCCGTGGGTCTGCTCATCGCGCACGCCGTATCCGGCGTCGCCGCGGCGGCGGCCGTGGCCGCGCTCGGCTGGCGTTACGCGGCATGCGCCGCGCTCGCACCGGCGCTGGGCATGGTCTCGGTCGTTCTTTCGGTGGCCGCTGCGCAAGCGGGCCACGCGCTCGCGGGCGCGCTGCTGCTCGCCGCCGCCGCGTTCGCACACGCACGCGCACGCGCATCGGCTTAACCCACATCAAGGTCGCGCGGGCAGCGGCGCGGAACATGCGCTCGATGCCCGAATCATACCCAGCACCCCAGGGCGAGCGCTTTCTCGATCTGTGCGGGCTCGACCCTCCGGCGCCGTTGATGCGCGTGTTCGAGGCGCTCGACGCCGCCCCGGATCAACCGCTGAGGGCGCGCTTCCCCCGCGAGCCCTTTCCTCTCTACGCCATGCTGCAGGCCGGCGGCTGGGTCCGCCGCACGGTGGCGCGCGACGACGGCAGCTACGACGTCCTCATCTCGAGGAAGGCTTGATTTGAATCAAACCTGCTGCCTCCTGTCCCGGGCAAGCTTCGGCCCCAGAGAGCAACCGGATTCCGTCCAATTAACGCTGCAACAAGGAGTGACGCCATGAAATACCGCACCGCAAGCGCCTGGACCCGCAGGCTCGCCGCAGCCGCATTGCCGTTCGCCGTTGCCGCGGCCTGGGCGCAGCCGACCCAGCCCGGGCGCGCGCCGGTGACCGAGCCGGAGATCCGCTACCAGGCGGGCGGCTCGCCCCTCGCCACCGAGGACATGCACCAGAACATCAACCCCAAGGCGCCGCCGATGACCAAGGCGGAATTCGACAAGGGACGCCAGATCTATTTCGAGCGCTGCGCCGGCTGCCACGGCGTGCTGCGCAAGGGCGCCACCGGCAAGCCGCTCACGCCCGATATCACCATGGGCAAGGGCACCGAGATCCTCAAGGTGTTCATCAAGTACGGCTCGCCCGCCGGAATGCCCAACTGGGGCACCGCCGGTGACCTGAACGACGCCGAGGTGGACCTGATGGCGCGCTACGTGCAGCAGGAGCCGCCGACGCCGCCGGAATTCGGCATGGCGCAGATGAAGGGCACCTGGAAGGTGCTGATCGCGCCCGCGAAGCGGCCGACCAAGAAGATGAACAACTACAACATCGACAACATCTTCTCCACCACCCTGCGCGACACCGGCGAAGTGGCGCTGATCGACGGCGACACGAAGAAGATCATCAACATCGTCAAGACCGGCTACGCGGTGCATATCTCGCGGCTGTCGGCCTCCGGCCGCTATCTCTACGTGATCGGGCGCGACGCCAAGATCAACCTGATCGACCTGTGGATGGAGAAGCCCGACAACGTCGCCGAGATTCGCGTCGGCCTGGAAGCGCGTTCGGTGGACACGTCGAAGTACAAGGGTTACGTCGATAAATATGCGATCGCCGGCTCCTACTGGCCGCCGCAGTACACGATCATGAAGGGCGACACGCTGGAACCGCTGAAGATCGTCGCCACGCGCGGCATGACGGTCGGCGACCAGGAGTTCCACCCGGAACCGCGCGTCGCCGCGATCGTCGCCTCGCATTTCAAGCCGGAGTTCGTGGTCAACGTCAAGGAAACCGGCAAGGTGCTGATGGTGGACTACTCGGACATCGACAACCTGAAAACCACCGAGATCGCGGCCGCCAAGTTCTTGCATGACGGCGGCTGGGACGTCACCAAGCGTTACTTCCTCGTCGCGGCCAACCAGTCGAACAAGATCGCGGTGGTAGATGCGAAGGCCGGCAAGCTGGTCAAGCTGGTGGACGTGGACAAGATCCCGCACCCGGGTCGCGGCGCCAACTTCAATCATCCCAAGTTCGGGCCGGTCTGGGCGACGGGCCACCTCGGCAGCGAGAAAATCGCGCTCATCGGCACCGATCCGAAGAGGAAGGACAGTGCCTGGAAGGTGGTGCAGATGCTCGATGGCCAGGGCGGCGGCAATCTGTTCATCAAGACCCACCCGAAGTCGAAGAACCTGTGGGTGGATACGCCGCTCAATCCGGATCCCAAGATCGCGCAGTCGATCGCGGTGTTCGACATCAACAACCTCGACAAGGGATTCGTCGCGCTGCCGATCGGCGAATGGGCCGGACTGGGCGACGGCGCCAAGCGCATCGTGCAGCCCGAGTACAACAAGGCGGGCGATGAGGTCTGGTTCGCGGTCTGGAGCGCCAAGAACCAGCAGTCGGCGCTGGTGGTGGTGGACGACAAGACGCGCAAGCTGAAGACGGTCATCAAGGACCCGCGCATCATCACGCCGACCGGGCACTTCAACGTCTACAACACGCAGCACGACATCTACTGAGAACGGACCTTTCATGACCATCAGATTCACGGTTGCAGGTTTCATCGCGGTCGCCGCCATTGCCGTGCCGGCCCAGGCGAGCGAGGAACTGGCGAAGAAGCACAACTGCCTCGCCTGCCATACGCTGGACAAGAAGTCCGTCGGCCCCGCGTACAAGGAAATCGCCAAGAAGTACAAGGGCCAGGCCGGGATCGAAGCCAAGCTCGCCGAAAAGGTGAAAAAGGGCGGACAGGGCGTCTGGGGGCCGGTGCCGATGCCGCCGAACGCGGCGATGTCTGACGCCGACATCAAGACGCTCGTAGACTGGCTGCTGAAATCGGGTTGATCCGCCCCTCCGAACCCGGGGGCGGGGCCGCTCCCGGTGGCCGGGCCGCGATATTCGCGCTCGGCTTTCGTCCGTTCTACCTGCTCGCGGGCGCTTACGCGGCGCTCGGCGTTCCGCTCTGGGCGCTGCAGTACCTGGGCTGGCTTCCCGGCGCCGATCCGCTGTGGCACGCGCACGAAATGCTGTTCGGCTATGCGTTCGCGGTGATCGCCGGATTCCTGCTCACCGCGGTGCGCGCCTGGACAGGCGTCCCGACGCCTGCGGGCGCCGCGCTCGCGGCCATGGCCGCGCTCTGGCTCGGCGCCCGCGTTCTCGCCCTGTTCTCCCTGCCCGCGGCCGCGGCGGCGGATGCCGTATTTGCCCTCGCGCTCGCCTGGGGGATCGGCCGGCCCATCATCGCGAGCCGCAACCGCAACTGGTTTTTCATCGTACTGGTGCTGGCGATCGGCGCGGCGAGCGCGGCTTTCAACGCCTGGCCTCGCCTGGCGCTTTCGGTCGGTATGGACCTCGTGCTCTTCATCATCGCCGTGATGGCGGGGCGCGTCGTGCCGGCGTTCACCAACAATGCCGTGCCCGGAGCGGGGGCACGGCGTATCCAGTGGGTCGAGTACGGGGCTCTCGGAAGCGTGCTTTTTCTTCTTCTCTTCGATCTGTCCAATTTCGAAAAAGCCGCGAGCATCGCGGCTCTCGGCGCCGCAGCCTTGCACGGCGCGCGGCTTGCGCTGTGGGCGCCGCTCAAGACGCGGTCTAACCCGATCCTGTGGATCCTGC
>MEQQ01000148.1 GCA_001770285.1 Betaproteobacteria bacterium RBG_16_66_20 | reverse complement strand
ATGCCCATTTCGCGCTCGCCGGACGCGCCATCCAGCTGCTCGACTGGGATCGCAGCCACCGCTATTGCGGCCGCTGCGGCACGCCCACCGAAGCGAAATCCGGGGAGCGGGCGCGCGCCTGCCCCGCGTGCAAACTCTCCGCCTACCCGAGGATCGCGCCCGCGGTGATGGCGCTGGTGTGCCGCGAAGGCGAGATCCTGCTTGCGCGCAGCCCGCATTTCCCGCCCGGGATGTACAGCGCGCTGGCCGGCTTCGTCGAGGCGGGCGAGACGCTGGAGCAGTGCCTGGAGCGCGAAGTCGAGGAGGAAGTCGGCGTGCGGGTGTCGCGGATCCGCTACTTCAGAAGCCAGCCGTGGCCGTTTCCCAATTCGCTCATGATCGCGTTCGTCTGCGACTGGACCTCGGGAGAAATCCGCCCGCAAGCCGGAGAAATCGAGGCCGCAAACTGGTTCAAAGTCTTGCATTTACCGAAACTTCCAAGCAAAATCTCGATCGCGCGGCGGCTGATCGATGCAGTAGCAAACGAGATGCGCGCCGGGCAGTGAAATGAAGCGGGTCGGACTCGCTTGAAACGGGGGCTTTGAACGAATTGAACGGCATCGAAAAATACAGTTCCACGCCGCGAGGCGGTGACGCTGAGGCGCAGCCCGGAGGATTTGGTGCAGGGTTGCGCCTTCGCATTTTTCGGGGAGCACGCACATGAATGGCCTGCATCTCATCGGTGACCTTGGCGGCTGTCGCTGCGATCCGCAGCTGCTGCTCGACGGCAAGCGCTTCGAGGCGGTGTGCCTGGACCTGGTGCGCGCCTCGGGCCTGACAGTCATGGACGCGCGCTTCCACCAGTTCGAGGGCTCGGGTTTCACCGGTGCGGTGGTGCTCGCCGAATCGCACCTCGCGATCCATACCTGGCCGGAAACCAAGGGGCTGACGCTGGATGTCTACGTCTGCAACTTCAGCGCCGACAACTCCGCCAAGGCACGCACGCTGTTCGAGCAGATCATCGAGCACTTCGAGCCGACCGAGGTCGCGCGCCACGAAATCGACCGCGGCGAGCACCTGCTGATGGAGCCGCTGAACGATTCCACCGGCTTCTACATCAAGGCCGGGCGCCAGATCGGCGAGTGGCAGACCAAGTACCAGAAGCTGCAGGTCTACGACACGCCGCACTACGGCCGCATTTTCCGCCTCGACGGCTACAACATGACCTCCGAGCGGGAGGAGTTCGTCTATCACGAGAACCTGATCCACCCGGCGCTCAGCGCGCACGCGGCGCCAAGGAAGGTGCTGATCGTGGGCGGCGGCGACGGCGGTTCATCCGAGGAAGCGCTCAAGCACCCCTCGGTCGAGCAGGTCACCATGTGCGAGATCGACGAGGACGTGGTCAAGATCGCGAAGGAGCATTTCTTCGCGGTGCACCGCGGCGCCTTCGACAACCCGAAGCTGCGCGTGCTGATCGGCGACGGCATGAAGTTCATCCGCGAGACGCACGAGCGCTTCGACCTGATCGCGCTCGACCTGAACGACCCGATGGGGCCGGCGGAGGCGCTTTATTCGGCCGATTTCTTCCAGCAGTGCCGCCACGCGCTCGCCCCGGGCGGCGCGCTGGTGCTGCATATCGGCGCGCCCGTGGCGCGGCCCGAGCGCGTCGCGGAACTGGCGCAGCGCCTGAACGGCATCTTCCGCATCGTGCGGCCCTACACCATGTACATCCCCCTCTACGGCGCGCAATGGGCGATGGCGGTGTGCTCGGACAAGCTCGATCCCAAGTCGCTGACCGCGGACGAGATCGACCGCAGGATCGAGGCGCGCAAGCTCCAGGACCTGCGCTTCTACAACGGCGAGACCCACGAGGGCGTGTTCGCGCTGCCCAACTTCATCCGCGACCTGGTCAACCCGCCGCGCCTCAAGCAGCAGGCCCGCGGGCGGCGCCTCGGCGTGGTGCGCGCGGCAGCGAAGTAACGCTCAGTTCAGAATCAAGCAGGGGCGCGCACGCGCCCCTTTTTCACGCTTGCGCCATTTATCGTAACGCGTTACGATAACGGCATGGCCAGACCCCGGACCGGCAAAGCGCTGTCCGCGGCCGAGCGCATGCGGCGCCACCGCGCGCGCCGGCGCGCGGCCGGGCTGCGCTCGGTGCGCAGTTGGGCGCCGCGCGAAGCGACCTGGTCGGACCACCGTGTCGCAGAGGCACGTAGCCTGGCGATGCACGTCATGGCAACGCGGCGCATCGGCGCGGACCCCGCCCTGCTCGCGCGCGCGCGCGCGACCCTGGATCGCTGGCTCGAGCGCTACGGCGAGCGCCCGCCCCCCGCGATTGCCGAGTGGCGAACGCTGCTCGCGCGCCCCTGGCCGGAAATCGCCGCGCGCGCCACGGCGCTCACCGAAGAGGGCGCCCGGCTGCGCCAGTCCTCGCCTCTCGCCACCGTGCTGTCCGCACCCGAGCGCCGACGCATCCATGACGCGTTCCGAGCTTGAGCACGTGATCCGCGCCGCCGGCGCGATCGCCGACGACCGGGAAATCGTGGTCATCGGCAGCCAGTCGGTCCTCGGCCAGTTCCCCGACGCCCCCGCCGTACTGCGCGCGTCGATGGAAGTCGACCTCTACCCGCGCAACCGCCCGGAGCGCGCCGACCTGATCGACGGCGCGATCGGCGAGGGTTCGCAGTTTCACGAGCATTTCGGCTATTACGCGCAGGGCGTCGGCGAGGCCACCGCAACCCTGCCGGACGGCTGGCGGGACCGGCTGGTGCGCATCAGGAACGCAAATACCGGGGAATCCACGGGTCTGTGCCTGGAGGTGCACGACCTTGCAATCTCGAAATACGCTGCCGGAAGGGAGAAGGACCTCGCCTTCACCGCCGCGCTCGCTCGTTATCGCATGACTGTCAGGAAAACATTGCTCGAGCGCGAAGGGTGGACAAGACTCGAATCCGCGCTGCGCAAGTTGGTCGAGGCCAGAATCGCGCGCGACTTCGCGAGGCAGCGACGCTAACGGCTCAAGCGAGTGCTCGCAGCACCTCCTGCACCGTGCCGAACAACTGGTCGATCTCGGACTTCTGGATGATCAGCGGCGGCGCGAGCGCGATGGTGTCGGCCGTGACGCGCATGTAGGTGCCTTTCTCGAAGGCCTTCAGGTGCGCGTCCATGCCGCGCGCGCCGATGGCGCCGGGCCGCGGCGCGAGCTCGATCGCGGCGATCAGGCCGAGGTTGCGGATGTCGATCACGTTCGGGCAGTCCCGCAGCGAGTGCGCGCCGTCTTCCCAGTATTTGGCGAGTTCGCCGACGCGCGTCAGCAGGCCTTCGTCGGCATAGACCTTGAGCGTGCCCAGGCCCGCCGCGCAGGCGAGCGGGTGCGCCGAGTAGGTGTAGCCGTGCGGCATCTCGATCGTGCTCTCCGGGCCGGTCATGAAAGCCTGGTAGAGATTCTCCTTCATGAACACCGCGCCCATCGGCACGGTGCCGTTGGTGATGCCCTTGGCGGTGGTGATGAGGTCCGGGATGACGCCGAAGTAGTCGGAAGCGAAGGGCTTGCCCAGACGCCCCCAGGCGTTGATGACCTCATCGAAGATCAGCAGGATGCCGTGCCGGTCGCAGATCTCGCGCAGCTTCTGCAGATAGCCGACCGGCGGCACGAAGACGCCCGCCGAACAGGCGACCGGCTCCACGATCACCGCGGCAATGGTGGAAGGATCGTGCAGCTGGCACAGGCGCTCGAGGTCCTCGGCGAGTTCCGCGCCGTGCGCCGGCTGGCCGCGCGAGAACGCGTTCTTCGCCGGATCGTGGGTATGGCGCATGTGGTCCACGCCCGTCACCAGCGCGCCGAACAGCTTGCGGTTGCCGACCATGCCGCCGACGGCAGTGCCGCCGAAGTTGACGCCGTGGTAACCCTTCTCGCGGCCGATCAGGCGGATGCGCTGGCCTTCGCCGCGCTGCCGGTGGTAGGCGATCGCGAGCTTCAGCGCCGTATCGACCGACTCCGAGCCGGAGTTGGTGAAGAAAATGCGCGTCACCCCCTTGGGCAGGAGCGGCGCCAGCTTCTCGGCGAACTCGAACGCCGCCGGATGGCCCATCTGGAAAGGCGGTGCGAAATCGAGCGTCGCGACCGCCTTCTGCACCGCTTCGACGATCGGTTTCCTGCAGTGGCCGGCGTTGACGCACCACAGGCCCGAGGTGCCATCGAGGATCTTGCGGCCTTCGGGGGTGTAGTAGTACATGCCCTCGGCGCGCGCCAGCAGCCGCGGCGCCCTCTTGAAGGCGCGGTTCATCGAGAACGGCATGAAGAACGGCGAATTCTCCAGCGACGTGCCAACCGCGTCGGGGCGGGCTCTCTCGTTCATGGGCGCAGTCTCCTTCGGGCTCCGGGGATTCCGGCCAAATAGTAGCGCGCTCCCGGCTACGGGCATACACCGCTTGCGCGCCGCCCGTCGATTGCCTGTCAGCCGCCGAAGCCGTCCGCCACGCGGATGTCCACCAGGTTCGGCCGGCCGCTCGCAAAGGCTTGCCGCAGCACCGGGGCGATATCTTGCGGATCGGCGACGCTGCGCGCAGCAAGCCCGAACGACTGCGCAAGATGCACGAAATCGATTTCGGGGTCGCGCAGGTCCATGCCGGTGAACTTGCTGGTTCCGCGCATCGCCACCAACCGCTCCTTGATGATCCGGTAGCTGCGGTTGTTGGCGATGATGTAGGTGATCGGCAGTTTGAGGTGCGCCGCCGTCCATAGCGCCTGGACGCCGTACATCGTGCTGCCGTCACCCACGACCACCGCGACCGGCCGCCCGGGCAAAGCGAGGCTCACGCCGATGGCGCCCGGGACCGCGAAGCCCAGGCCTCCGCTCGCGAGACCATAGAACCCCCGCGGATCGCGCAACGGCAGGAATCCCGGCAGCGACAGCGTCGAGATCAATCCTTCCTCCACCACCACGGCATCCTTCGGCAGCGCCTCGGTGAAACGGAGCATCAGGTACTTGGGATCGATGGGCGCCGTCTCGGCCGCGAGCATGGCCTCGATGCGCGCCTTGTCGCGCTGCGCGCTCCAGTTGCGGGTCTTGAGTTCGGCGAGCCGCCTCTCGGCGCCGGCAGCCTGACCGGCGGAGCGCTTCGCGCGCAGCAGCGGCAGCAGCGCCGCGAGCGTCTGCTTCACGTTTGCCTGCACCGCGAGGTCGGTGCGGTAGTTCTTGCCCAGTTCCCAAGCGCGCTCGGAGAGGTGGATCACCGGGAGGTTTTCGGGAAGCGGCTCCGTCGGGCTGTAGACCGACATGCGCAGCAGGTCGGCGCCGAGGCAGAACAGCAGGTCGTAAGGCTCGAGCAGGTTGCGCACCTGTTTCTGGGAGCGCGTGAACGAGCCCATGCAGGCCGGATGCTCGGTGGGGAACTGCGCGCTGTAGGCGACCGACGACTGGTAGACCGCCGCGCCAAGCAGCTCGGCGAGTTCCGCGGCCTCGGCGAAGGCGTCGTGCGTCGCGAGTTCCTGACCGGCGATGATCACCGGGTGGTTCGAGGCAAGCAGCATTTCCGCGAGCCGGGCAAGGGTCGCATCCGAGGGCCGGGTCGCGGCATCCACTCGAATCGGACGTCCCATGTCGAGTTCGACCGCCTGCTCGAGCACGTCGCCCGGCAGGCTGATGAACACCGGGCCGGTCGGCGGCGTCAATGCGACCTTGGCCGCGCGATGCAGGATGCGCGGCAGGTCTTCGGCGCGCGTCACGTCCACGGCCCACTTGACCATCGGCTGCGCGATCGGCACCAGCGGCTCGTAGAGCAGCGGCTCGAGCAGCCCATGCCCCTGCTCCTGCTGGCCGGCGGTGAGGATGATCGGCGAGCCCGAGAACTTGGCGTTGTAGAGCGCGCCCATGGCGTTGCCGAGCCCGGGCGCGACGTGAACGTTGGCCGCGGCGAGCCGGCCCGAGGCGCGGCAGAAGCCGTCGGCCATCGCTACCACGACCGCCTCATGCAAGCCGAGGACGAACCGCAGCTGCGGGAAGTCGGGCACCACTTCCATGATCGGAAGTTCCGTGGTCCCCGGATTGCCGAAAAGGTGGGTCAGCCCCTCGTCGACGAGCAATTGCAGAAAGGCCGCGCGGCCGGTGGTAAGGCGTGTTGACACGTGGTCGGTGCGGAACCGGCAGGGCCTGCTAGCCCGCGTAGGCGACGACCTTCTGTCTTTGCTCGCCCAGCCCGCGGATGCCGAGCGTCATCACGTCGCCCGGCTTGAGGAACACCGGGTTGGGCCTGACGCCCATGCCGACGCCGGGCGGGGTGCCGGTGGTGATGACATCGCCCGGCAGCAGCGTCATGTATTGGCTGACGTGCGACACGATCTGCGCGCAGTTGAAGATCATGGTGCGCGTGTTGCCCGACTGCATGCGCTTGCCATTCACATCCAACCATAGGTCGAGCGATTGCGGGTCCCTGATTTCGTCGGTGGTGACGAGCCACGGCCCGATCGGACCGGCGGTGTCGAAGCCCTTGCCCTTGTCCCACTGCGTGGTAGTGAGCTGGAAGGCGCGCTCGGAGACGTCGTTCACCACGCAGTAGCCGGCGACCTGCTGCAGCGCATCTTTCTCCTCGACGTACTGCGCCTTCGAGCCGATCACGATGCCGAGCTCGACTTCCCAGTCGAGTTTGGTAGAGCGCCTGGGCTGGATGACGTCGTCGTTCGGGCCGCTGATGCAGGTGGTGGCCTTCATGAACACGATCGGCTCGGCCGGGATCGCCATGCCGGCTTCCTTGGCGTGGTCGGAATAGTTCAGGCCGATGGCGACGAATTTGCCGATGCCGATGAACGGCACGCCGAGGCGCGGGCCGTTGGCGACCACGGGCAGCGTTTCGGGCTTCACCTTGGCGAGCATCTTCAGCCCGCGCGGCGAAAGCTCGTTGGGGCCGATGTTCTCCACCACCTTGGAAAGATCGCGCAGGCGCCCGTCGCCGTCGATGATGCCCGGCTTCTCGAAGCCGTTCTTGCCGTAGCGGCACAACTTCATATCGTCATTCCCCCGTCGATCGAATACATGTTGCCGGTCGCGAACAGCGACTCGTCGGATGCAAGGAACACGAGTATCCCCGTGATGTCCTCGACCGAGCCCAGCCGCCCCATCGGCTGGCGCGCGATGAAATCCTTTTTCGCCTGCACCGGGTCGGCGAAGGCGTTGATGCGCTCGCCCAGCGACGGCGTGTCCACGGTGCCCGGACCGATGCAGTTGCAGCGGATGCCCTGCTTGACGTAATCCGCGGCGATCGCCTTGGTGAGGCCGATCACCGCGGCCTTGGTCGCGCCGTAGACGAAGCGGTTCGGCAGCCCCTTCACGCTCGAGGCGATCGAGGACATGTTGATGATCGAGCCCTTGGCCTTTTTCAGCATCCCGGGCAGGAACGCGCGGGTCACCAGGTACATGGACTTCACGTTCAGGTTGAAGCTGAAGTCCCAGTCCTGCGGCGTGCAATCGAGGATTGTGCCGTGGTGCACGAAGCCGGCGCAGTTGAACAGCACGTCGATCTGCCCTGCCTCGGCCGCGAGCTTGCCAATCGCCGCCTCGTCCAGAACGTCCAGCACCTTGGTGCGGATGCCGACCCTGCCTTCCAGATCGGCAAGCGCCCCGGCGTTGACGTCGGTCGCCCAGACCTGCGCGCCCTCGCGCGCGAACGCGAGCGCCGCGCCGCGCCCGATGCCCTGGGCAGCCGCGGTAATGAACGCGACCTTGCCTGCGAGCCTGCCTGCCATCGCTTGCGAACTCCTGACGGGAATGTTTCTGCGAAGGGCGCGAATTATAGCCCACGGTCCTGTGCCTGACGCGCCTGTGGATAAGCAGTCACACGGCGCGGCATCGAAATATCGGCCCGACAACTTGACCAATCATCCGCCACGCCGATAACCTGCGCGGGCTTCAGGAATTTCCCTTCCAACTACGTGCCGCGCGATAACCATTGAACCGCCACTGAGCCATGGTCGCGAACCAAGAGCACGTGCTGGGCGAGGACGGCCAGTTCCATGTCGTCGACGAAGCAGTGGATCTTGGCGCGTACCGCTGGGAGGACTGGGCCTCGTTCGCGTTGTTCTGGACCCTTGCCGCCATCGTGTTCTACCAGGTGTTCACGCGCTACGTGATGAATGACCCGGCCGGCTGGACCGAGGAGATCGCGCGCTACTTCCTGGTGGCCATCGTGTTCATCGGCGCGGCCATGTCGGTACGCAAGAACAACCACATCCAGGTGGACTACTTCTACCGGCTGATCCCGAAGCCGGCCGGACGGGTGATGAGCATCGCGGTGGACCTGTTCCGCTGCGTATTTCTGGGCTATGCGAGCTGGTTGTGCTGGCTGATGATCCAGCGCATCGGCGCCTCGCGCATGGCGATCATCGACCTGCCGATGGGCTGGGTGTTCAGCGCCATGCTGTTCGGCTTCGTGCTCATGTTCTGGCGCTCGCTGCTGGTGGCGTGGCGGCACTGGCAGCAGGGCTACAGCGCACTCGAGCGGCCCGAGGTGGAGGGGGAGGCGCGATGACCGGCGGTGGAATGATGGCAACGTTCCTCGCGCTGATGGTGAGCGGCCTGCCCGTGGCGATGGCGATGGCGGGCGCCGCCCTGATCTACGTCATGCTCTCGGGGAATCTGCCGGATTTCGTCGTCATCCACCGCATGTACGGCGGCGTGGATTCCTTCCCGCTGCTGGCGGTGCCGTTTTTCATCTGGGCCGGGAACCTGATGAACTCGGCCGGGATCACCAACCGCATCTACAACTTCGCCCTCGCGCTGGTGGGCTGGATGAAGGGCGGCCTCGGCCATGTCAACGTGGTCGGCTCGATGATCTTCGCCGGCATGTCGGGCACTGCGATCGCGGATGCCGCGGGCCTCGGCACCATCGAGATCAAGGCGATGCAGGACCACGGCTACCCGACTGAGTTCGCGGTCGGCGTCACCGCTGCCTCGGCCACGGTAGGCCCGATCATCCCGCCGTCGCTGCCCTTCGTTATCTACGGCATGATGGCCGGCGTCTCGATAGGCCAGTTGTTCCTCGCCGGCGTCATCCCCGGGATTCTGATGGGCATCACGATGATGCTCACCGTCGGCTGGTTCGCCCACAAGCGCAACTACGGCCGCGACGCGAAGTTCTCGGCGCCAAAGCTGCTCAAGGCTTCGCTCGAAATCGTCACCGTGGCCTGCGTCCCGGGCAGCGCATGGCTGCTGTTCACGATGGGCTTGCCCGGCGGCTGGGCCGTGATCGTCTCGTTCGCGGTGCTGCTGCTGCTCGACCGGCTGTTCAACTTTTCCGCAGTCATGGCGCTGCTCACGCCGGTACTGCTGATCGGCGGCATGACCATGGGCGTGTTCACCCCGACCGAGGGCGCGATCGCTGCGTCGATGTGGGCACTGTTCCTCGGCCTGGCGTGGTACCGCACGCTCGACTGGCGGCGCCTCATCAAGATCACGATGGACACCATCGAGACCACTGCCACGGTGCTGTTCATCGTCGCCGCGGCCTCGATCTTCGGCTGGCTGCTCACGGTGACGCGCGTCACCGACGCGGTGGCCGAGTGGGTGCTCGCCTTCACCCACGACCCGAACATGTTCCTGCTGCTCGCCAACCTGCTGATGCTGTTCGTCGGCTGCTTCCTCGAGCCGGTCGCCGCGATCACGCTGCTGGTGCCGATCCTGATCCCGATCTGCCAGAAGCTCGGCATCGACCTGGTGCATTTCGGGCTGGTGATGGTGCTCAACCTCATGATCGGCCTGCTGCATCCGCCCATGGGCACGGTGCTGTTCGTCCTGTCGCGCGTCGCCAAGCTGTCGTTCGAGCGCACCACGATCGCGATCCTGCCCTGGCTGGCGCCGCTGCTCCTGACGCTCGGCCTGTGCACCTACGTGCCGGCGATTGTGCTCTGGCTGCCGAAGCAGTTCTTCTAGTCGCGCAGACCGGGCAATGAGTGGGAAAATGGGGTCCGATCCCGCTTTGCCTTGATCTTTCATGGCCAGACTTCCAACCATCGGCATTACCATGGGCGACGCTGCCGGCGTCGGGCCCGAAGTCGTCATCAAGGCGCTCGCGCATCGCGAGGTATACACGCAGTGCCGGCCGCTGGTGATAGGCGACGCAACGCAGCTGGAAAGAGCGAGAAAAGCCCTGAAGTTGAGTCTTGAAATTCATTCAATAAAAAAACCGGCAGACGCGAAATTCAATTTCGGCACCGTTGATTGCATCAATCTCGGCCTCGTTCCATCCGGTATCGCATTCGGCAAAGTCTCAGCTGCCGCCGGTGAAGCGGCCTACCGCTACATCGAACGCGCGACAAAACTCGCGCTCGAAGGCGCGATCGACGCCATCTGCACCGCGCCGATCAACAAGGAAGCGCTGAACGCCGCCGGGCACCATTTTCCGGGACACACCGAGATCCTCGCTCTGCTGACCGGCACGCCCGAGGTATCGCTCGCCTTGCTTTCGCCAAGGCTCCGCGTGATCCACGTCACCGCGCACATGGGCCTCATCGAGTCGATCGAAAGAATCAACGCCGGGCTGGTGGAGCGCACCATCGCGCGCGGGCGTGAGCTGCTGCTGCGCGCAGGCATAGGGTTGGAGCGCGCCGGCGCGCTGGAACCGCGCATCGGCGTCTGCGGCATCAATCCGCACGCGGGCGAAGGCGGGCTGTTCGGCCGCGGCGAGGAAGAGACGAAGATCGTTCCGGCGATCGCCATGGCACGGACCCGCGGCTGGAAGGTCGATGGGCCGCTGCCGGCCGACAGCCTGTTCTACCTGGCGGCACGGGGCGACTACGACCTCGTGGTCGCGATGTACCACGACCAGGGGCACGGCCCGGTAAAAGCGATGGGCCTGGAGCACGGCGTGAACGTCACGGCCGGGCTGCCGATCGTGCGCACCTCGGTCGACCACGGCACCGCTTTCGACATCGCCGGCACCGGCCGCGCGGACGAGCGAAGCATGCTCGAGGCGCTCAAACAGGCCGCACTGCTCGCGCCGCGTTAAGATTCAGCTGGAAGGACGCATGCTCCAAGCCGCCGACCTGACAATCCGCCTCAACCCCGCCGACGACGTCGTCATCGCGCGCGTCGAACTGGCCGCGGGCACTACGCTGGTCAGGGAAGCGAATGTCGCAGTCGCGATGCGCGTGCCCGCGGGACACAAGGTCGCGGTGCGGGACGTGAAAACCGGCCAGCCGGTGCGGCGCTACAACCAGATCATCGGCTTCGCCACGCGCGACATCCGCGCCGGCGACCACGTGCACGTGCACAACCTGGCGATGGGGAGTTTCGAGCGCGATTATTCCTTCGCTTCCGACAAGAAGGACACGGATTACATAACCCCCCAGGCGACATTCCAGGGCATCGTGCGTCCGGACGGACGGGTCGCTACGCGCAACTACATCGGCATCCTGACAAGCGTGAACTGCTCTGCCACTGTTGCGCGTGCGATTGCGCGGCATTTCGAGAATCGCCTGGATGCATATCCGAACGTGGACGGGGTAGTCGCGCTGACCCACAAGTCGGGCTGCGGCATGGCCTCCGACGGCGAACCCATCGACGTGCTGCGCCGGACCATGTCGGGCTACGCGCGCCACCCGAACTTCTTCGCGGTGCAGGTGGTGGGCCTGGGCTGCGAGGCGAACCAGATCGGCAGCCTGCTCGCGACGCAGAACCTGAAGCGGCACGACAGGCTGCACGCCTTCACCATCCAGGAAAAGGGCGGCACCGCGAAGGCAGTCCGCGAGGGCGTCGCGCGGATCGAAGCGGTGCTCGCCGAAGCGGACAAGGTGAAGCGCGAAACGGTTCCGGCGAGCCACCTGACCCTGGGCCTGCAGTGCGGCGGCTCGGACGGTTACTCGGGCATCAGCGCCAATCCCGCCCTCGGTTCGGCGGTGGATCTGCTGGTGCGGCACGGCGGCACCGCGATCCTTTCGGAGACGCCGGAAATCTACGGCGCGGAGCATCTGCTGACGCGCCGCGCGAGCAGCCGGGAAGTCGGCGAGAAGCTGATCCGGCGCATCAAGTGGTGGGAGGACTACACGCGCCGCAACGGCAACGAGATGAACAACAACCCCTCGCCCGGCAACAAGGCGGGCGGGCTCACCACGATTCTGGAGAAGTCGCTCGGCGCGGTCGCAAAGGGAGGCACCACCAACCTGGTCGATGTCTACGAGTACGCCGAGCCGGTGACCGCGAAAGGTTTCGTCTACATGGACACGCCGGGCTACGACCCGGTGTCGGCGACCGGCCAGGTCGCGGGCGGCGCCAACATGATCTGCTTCACCACGGGCCGCGGCTCGGCCTATGGCTGCAAGCCGGCACCCTCGCTCAAGCTCGCCACCAACAGCGCGCTCTACGAGCACCAGGAGGAGGACATGGACATCAATTGCGGCACCATCATCGACGGCAAGGAATCCGTCAAAGACGCCGGCCGGCGGTTTTTCGACCTGGTTCTCGAGACCGCGTCCGGCAGGAAGACCAAGTCGGAGCTGTTCGGCTACGGCGAGGACGAATTCGCGCCATGGGTGCTCGGCGCAACGATGTAGGCATGCGGGGCGGCCTGCTGATCGCTGCCCTGCTGCTGGCCGTTCCGGCCGAGGCGGCAAAACAGGCGTCGGTACCGAACCGCTTCGGCGCCATCGCCTACCACCGCGCCACCCAGTCCTGGGGCGTCAGCTACGACATGGCGCGCGCACGCGACGCCAGTGTCGAGGCGCTGAAGCAGTGCGCCAACCGCGAGTGCGAGGTCGTGCACAGATTCAAGAACGGCTGCGCGGCGCTGGCCGACGGGCCGAAAGTCCATGCACCATCCTCGGGCGCGACGCGCGCCGAATCCGAAACCAAGGCGCTCAAGCGCTGCGGCGCGCTGAACCGCGGCGCAAGCTGCAATCTGATCGCTTGGGCCTGCACGCGGTGACGGGCGCGCGGGTGCCGCGGATATTCGTAGAAACGGAACTGCATCCCCGTTCGAGACTGACGCTTCCCGACGATGCCGCACACCATGCCGCGCGGGTATTGCGGTTGCGCGAAGGCGACGCGATGGTGCTATTCGACGGCCGCGGCGGCGAATACGAGGCTCGCCTGTCCCTGCCGGGACGTGGCCGGGTGGTGGCCGAGACCGGCGTCCGGCACGACATCGAACGCGAGTCCCCCCTTGCCGTGACGCTGCTGCAGGCCGTCTCCTCCAGCGAGAAGATGGATTTCACCATCCAGAAAGCGGTCGAACTCGGCGTCGCCGCGATCCAGCCGGTCCTGGGCGCGAAGTCCGTGGTGCGCCTGAGCGCCGAGCGCGAGGAAAAGAAGCTCGCGCGCTGGCGGCGCGTCGCGATCGCGGCCTGCGAGCAGTGCGGCCGAAACCGGCTGCCCCCGGTGCGCGAGGCAATGTCCATTGAGGCCTACTGCCGGGCGCCCGGCGAAGCATCGCTGCGCCTGCTTCTGTCACCCAAGGGGAAAATCGGATTGAGAGACGTAACGCAACAAATCGAACCCGTGGTCACTATCGCCGCGGGTCCGGAAGCGGGATTCAGCGCCGCGGAAGAGCAACTGCTCGAGCGCGCCGGGTTCGTAGCGGTGCGCCTTGGCCAGCGGATCCTGCGCACCGAAACCGCGGCCCTGGCGGCGCTCGCCGCGCTGAATGCGATCGCCGGGGATTTCTAGCTGCCTTAGAATCCCTTGCCAATCCGAATAATGAGGCACGAACCCGAGGACCGCATGAGCGCGCTGCCGCACCCGGAAGCTTTCGTACGCTGGTTCCGCCAGGCGGCGCCCTATGTGCATGCGTTCCGCGGCCGCACCTTCGTCATCGGCTTCGGCGGCGAACTGGTCGCCGAGCGCGGCCGCTTCGTCAGGTTCCTGCACGACCTCAACCTGCTCGCGGCGCTGGGCATCCGCCTGGTCCTGGTGCACGGCGCGCGGCCGCAGATCGAGGCGGAACTGCGCGCCAAGCGACAGCGCTCGAGGTACGCGAAGGGACTGCGGATCACCGATGCGAACTCGCTGGTCGCGGTCAAGCACGCCGCGGGCGTGCTGCGCGTGGAGATCGAGGCGCTGCTCTCCCAGGGGCTGCCGAACTCGCCGATGGCGGGCGCGCAGATCCGGGTCGCGTCCGGAAACTACATCGCCGCCAAGCCGATCGGGGTGGTGGACGGTGTGGATTTCCAGTTCACCGGCACTGTCCGCAAGGTCGACGGCGTCGCGATCGCGCGGCGGCTGGAGGCGAGCGAAGTGGTGCTGGTGCCGCACATCGGTTATTCACCCACCGGCGAAGTGTTCAACCTCGCCTGGGAAGACGTCGCCGAGAACGTGGCGCGCGCGTTGAAAGCCGACAAGCTGCTGCTGTATGTCGGCGAGCTGCCGACCGGGCGCCGCGGCCAGATCCTCTCCGAGCTCACCGCGCGAGAGGCCGAAGCGCTGCTGAAGAAGGACGGACTCGCCGCGCCGACCAAGCGCGCGATCGAGCATGCCTTGCGCGCCGTGCGCGCGGGCGTCGGGCGCGCGCACCTGGTATCCCGTCGCGCCGAAGGCGCGACCTTGCTCGAACTCTTCACCCATTCGGGCGTCGGCAGCATGATCACCGCCGACCCGGTCGAGCGGCTGCGCCCGGCGAAAATCGAGGACGTGGGAGGAATTCTCGCGCTGCTCGAGCCGCTCGAAGCCGACGGCACGCTGGTGAAGCGCAACCGTGAACGGCTCGAGCAGGAGATCGTGAATTTCGAAGTCATCGAGCATGACGGCTCGATCCTCGCGTGCGCCGCGCTCTACCCTTTCGCCGACGACAAGAGCGCCGAGCTTGCCTGCCTGGCGGTAGCCGCCGAATACCGCGACGCCGGCTACGGCGAACGGCTGCTGCACGCCTGCGAAGCGCGCGCAAAGGAGCTGAAGATCCGGCGCATTTTCGCGCTCACGACGCGCGCCCAGCACTGGTTTCTCACGCAAGGCTTCAAGGAAACCGGCGTCGCGGTGCTGCCCGAGAAGCGCCAGGCGCTTTATAATTGGAAACGTAACTCCAAAATTTTCCTGAAGCGGCTATAACCCCATGGCAAGAATGGTGAAATGCGTCAAGCTCGGCCGCGAGGCGGAAGGGCTCGATTTCCCGACCTATCCGGGCGAACTCGGCAAGCGCATCTACGAGAACGTCTCGAAAGAGGCCTGGCAGCAGTGGTTGAAGCACCAGACCATGCTGGTCAACGAGAACCGGCTGAATCTCGCCGACGCGAAAGCGCGCAAGTATCTGGTCGAGCAGATGGAGAAGCACTTCTTCGGCGACGGCGCCGACGCGGCAGCGGGCTACGTCCCGCCGAAAGGCTAAATCTTCTTCTTGTAGGTCTTTACCCCATCCGGGGTCCCGAGCAGCACACGTCCGCGCCGCGCCGCGCGAACAGGCCATTGGTCACCACCCCCGCGATGCCATCGATTTCGGCTTCCAGCGCCGGCGGGTCGAGGATCGTGAGGCCGTGGCAATCGAGGATCAGGTTGCCGTTGTCGGTCCTGAAGTTCTCGCGCAGCACCGGCTGCGCCTTGCGCTTCAGCATCTCGCGGCCGACGTAGCTGCGCGCCATCGGGATCACTTCCACCGGGAGCGGAAACTTGCCGAGCACCGGCACCAGTTTCGACGCATCGCAGATGCAGACGAAAGTCTGCGCTACCGCGGCGACGATCTTCTCGCGCGTCAGCGCGCCGCCCCCGCCCTTGATCATGTCCAGGTGCTCGGTGATCTCGTCCGCGCCATCCACGTAGACCTGCAGCTGGTTGATGCTGTTCAGGTCGAAAACGCGGATGCCATGCTTCTTCAGCCGCTCCGCGCTTGCCTCCGATGCAGCAACCGCGCCTTCTATCTTGTTTTTTATTGTTGATAAGTACTCAATAAAGGCGAAAACGGTCGATCCCGAACCGACGCCGACAACGGCGTCCTCGACCACGTACCTGAGCGCGGCCTGCGCAACCTGCTTCTTGAGTTCGTCCTGGGTCATCTTTTTTTCTGCGGCGGAAGATCGGTGCAGACGCCCTCGAAGAGCTCGGCGGCCATGCCGACTGATTCGCCGAGGGTCGGGTGCGGATGAATGGTCTTGCCGATGTCGGTCGCGTCCGCGCCCATCTCGACCGCCAGCGCGAGCTCGCTGATCAGATCGCCCGCGCCGGTGCCTACGATGGCGCCGCCGACGATGCGGTGCGTCTCGGCATCGAAGATCAGCTTGGTGAAGCCCTCGTCGCGCGCATTGGCGATCGCGCGTCCCGACGCCGCCCAGGGAAATTTCGCCACCCCGATTTTTCTGCCCGCCTTCTTCGCCTCGTCCTCCGTGACCCCGACCCAGGCGATCTCGGGATCGGTGTAGGCAACCGATGGCACCACGCGGGCATCGAAATGTGACTTCAGCCCCGCAGCGGCTTCCGCCGCGACGTGGCCTTCGTGCACCGCCTTGTGCGCGAGCATCGGATCGCCCGCAATGTCGCCGATGGCGTAGATGTTCGCGACGTTGGTGCGCATCTGGGAATCCACCTGGATGAAACCGCGTTCGCCGACGCTCACGCCCGCGCGCTCGGCGCCGATTTTCCTCCCATTCGGCGCGCGCCCTACCGACACCAGCACCATGTCATAGAGCTGCGGCTCCTTGGGCGCCTTCTCACCCTCGAACCAGACCATTATTCCCTGCGGGGTTGCTTCCGCTTTTGCAGTCTTGGTCTTCAGCATGATGTTGTCGAAGCGGCCGGCGTTGTACTTCTGCCAGACGCCGACGAGGTCGCGGTCGGCGCCCTGCATCAGGCCATCGAGCATCTCCACCACGTCCAGGCGCGCCCCGAGCGTCGAATAGACCGTGCCCATTTCCAGGCCGATGATGCCGCCGCCGATCACGAGCAGCCGCTTCGGCCGGCTGCGCAGCTCCAGCGCGCCGGTGGAATCGACGATTCGAGGATCTTCGGGGAGGAAAGGCAGCTTCGCCGCCTGCGATCCGGCGGCGATGATGGCATTGGCAAAGCCAAGGGTTCTTTCGCCCTGTTGGCCCTTCACAATCAGGTGATGAGAGTCCTTGAATGAACCCAAACCTTCAACCACGGTGACTTTGCGCATCTTCGCCATCGAGGCGAGGCCGCCCGTGAGCTTGCCGACCACCTTGCTCTTGAAGGCGCGCAGCTTGTCGAGGTCGATCTTCGGCTCGCCGAAAGCGATGCCGTGCTTGGCGAGTGCGCTTGCCGCATCCATGACCGCCGCAGTGTGCAGCAGCGCCTTGGAAGGAATGCAGCCTACGTTCAGGCACACACCGCCGAGCACCGGATAGCGCTCCACGAGGATCGTCTTGAGCCCCAGGTCGGCGGCGCGGAACGCCGCCGAGTAGCCGCCCGGGCCCGAGCCGAGAACGAGCATGTCGCAATCGAAATCCGTTGCGCCGGCGACCGGAGGCGGCGTGGGCTTGGGGGACTCCTTCTGTGCTTCCTGAGGGGGTTCTTGTTTCGATTCCCGGGATTCAAGCCTGAGAATCAGGGAACCTTGCGAAACCTTGTCGCCGAGCTTGACCACCAGTTCTCTGATCACGCCGGCTACGGGCGCCGGGATCTCCATCGTCGCCTTGTCCGATTCCAGCGAAATGAGCGATTGCTCCTGCGCAACGGAATCGCCGGGCTGCACCAGGATTTCGATCACCTCGACATCCTTGAAGTCGCCGATGTCGGGGACCTTTACTTCGACGAGCTTGGCCATCTAGAGAAGCGTCCGGCGGATGTCGGAGAGCACGTTGGCGAGGTAGGCGGTGAAGCGCGCCGCGAGCGCGCCGTCGATCACGCGGTGGTCATAGGACAGCGACAACGGCAGCATCAGGCGGGCACCAAATAGGTCTTTGCCTTTGTCATCTTTTCCGGAATAAACGGGTCGAAGAACGGAACGCGAGACACCCAGGATCGCCACCTCCGGTGCGTTGATGATCGGCGTGAACGCGGAGCCGCCGATGCCGCCCAGGCTCGAGATCGAGAAGGTGCCGCCCTGCATGTCGCCGGGCTTCAGTTTCTTGTCGCGCGCGAGCTTCGAAATCTCCGCCAGCTCGCGCGCCAGGTCGAACACGCCCTTGCGGTCCGCATCGCGCACCACCGGCACCACCAGCCCATCGGGGGTGTCGACCGCGACCCCGATGTGGAAATATTTCTTCAGCACCAGGTTCTCGCCCGTCTTGTCGAGCGAGGCGTTGAACTCCGGAAACTGCCGCAGCGCGTTGACGCTCGCCTTGATGAGGAAGGCGAGCATGGTGAGCTTGAAGCCGCGCTTCTCCGTCTCGGCGGTGTTCGACTTGCGGAACGCCTCCAGGTCGGTGATGTCGGCTTCGTCGAACTGCGTGACGTGCGGGATCATCACCCAGTTGCGGTGCAGGTTCGCCGCCGAGAGCTTCTTGATGCGCGAGCGCGCCTTCAGCTCGACAGGACCGAACTTGCCGAAGTCGACATCGGGCCACGGCAGCACCTCGAGCCCGCCGCCCCTGGAGGCCGATGCGGGCGCGGGCTGGCCGGCCGCACTTGCCGAGATCACCCCTTTGACGTAAGCCTGCACGTCTTCCTTGACGATCCGGCCCTTCGGGCCGCTGCCGTGCACGCGGCCGAGGTTCACGCCAAGCTCGCGCGCAAATTTGCGGATCGACGGGCTCGCATGCGGCACCGATTGCACCGCTTCCTTGGGCTCCAGCGGCACCGGCTCGGCCCGCGGGATGACCGGCGCGGCGGTGGCGGCGGGCCTTGGGGTATCCCTTGAGTTTTCCTTAGGAATCTCTGTTGCGGTTTCTTCCACAGCGGTGCCGGGTTCGAGCACGAGAATGGCCGAACCCTCCGACACCTTGTCACCGACCTTCAACTTCAATTCCTTCACCACGCCCGCCTCGGGCGACGGAATTTCCATCGTCGCCTTGTCCGATTCGAGCGAGACGAGCGATTGCTCCTTGGTCACGGAATCGCCGGGTTTGACCAGGATTTCGATGACTTCGACGTCCTTGAAGTCGCCGATGTCCGGAACCAGGACTTCCCTCATACGGTGGTCGGATCCGGCTTGTTCGGGTCGATGCCGTACTTCCTGATGGCGTCCGTGGCCGCTTTCGCTTTTCCTTCGCCCGCCTCGGCCAGCGCCTGCAACGCCGCGACCACGATGAAATGCCGGTTGACCTCGAAGAAATAGCGCAGCTTGGCGCGCGAGTCCGAGCGGCCGAAGCCGTCGGTGCCGAGCACTCTGTAGGCGCGGTTTTTCGGCATGAAAGGCCGCAGCTGATCGGCGAAGGTCTTGATGTAGTCGCTCGCAGCGACCACCGGGCCGGCGCGCTTCTCCAGGCACTGCGTCACGTACGGCACGCGCGGCTGGTCCTCGGGGTGCAGCAGGTTCCAGCGCTCGGCTGCAAGCCCTTCGCGCCGCAGTTCGGTGAAGCTGGTCGCGCTCCACACATCGGCCGCCACGCCCCAGTCCTTCTCCAGCAGTTCGGCCGCAGCGATCACCTCGCGCAGGATCGTTCCGGAACCAAGCATCTGGACCCGCGATTTCACTTTGAGTTTGGAGTCCTTGAATAAATAAAGGCCTTTCAATATTCCTTGCTCGACGCCCGCGGGCAGCGCGGGATGCTCGTAGTTCTCGTTCATCAGGGTGATGTAGTAGTACACATCCTCCTGGTTCGCGACCATGCGCCGCAGGCCGTCGTGGATGATCACCGCGAGTTCGTAGCCGTAGGTCGGATCGTAGGAAACGCAGTTCGGGATGACCGAGGAGAGCACGTGCGAGTGTCCGTCCTCGTGCTGCAGACCTTCGCCGTTCAGCGTGGTGCGTCCCGCGGTCGCGCCGAGCAGGAAGCCGCGCGCGCGCTGGTCGGCCGCGGCCCAGGCGAGGTCGCCGATCCGCTGCAGGCCGAACATCGAGTAGAAGATGTAGAACGGTACCGTGACCTGGTTCGAATGGCTGTACGAGGTCGCCGCCGCGATCCACGAGGAAAAAGCGCCCGCCTCGTTGATGCCCTCCTCGAGGATCTGGCCCTGCTTGTCCTCGCGGTAGTACATCACCTGGTCCTTGTCGACCGGCTCGTACTTCTGGCCCTCGGGGGCGAAGATGCCGAGCTGGCGGAACATGCCTTCCATGCCGAAGGTGCGTGCCTCGTCCGGGACGATCGGCACGATGCGCCTGCCGAGTTCCTTGTCGCGAACCAGCGCGGTCAGGATCCGCACGAACGCCATCGTGGTCGAGATCTCGCGGCCTGCGCCCGAGCCCTTGAGGACCTGCTCGAACGCGGCGAGCGCCGGCACGCCGGGCGCGGCGTCGGCTTTCCGCCGGCGCTGCGGGAAATAGCCGCCCAGCGCCTCGCGGCGCTGCTTCAGGTATTTCATCTCCGGCGAATCGGCCGGCGGAATATAGAACGGCAGTTCGTCGAGCTTGTCGTCCGGGACCGGGATGTTGAACCGGTCGCGCATCTCCTTGATGGTCGCGGTGTCGACTTTCTTCAGCTGGTGGGTCGGGTTCCTCGCCTGGCCCTGCTTGCCCATGCCGAAGCCCTTGATGGTCTTGGCGAGAATCACGGTGGGCTGTCCCTTGTGCTTCACCGCCGCCGCGTACGCGGCGTAGATCTTGTGCGGATCATGCCCGCCGCGGTTCAGGCGCCAGATGTCCTCGTCGCTCATGCGCGAGACCATCTCCAGCACCTTCGGGTGCTTGCCGAAGAAATTCTTGCGCACGAAAGCGCCGTCGTTGGCCTTGTAGTTCTGGTACTCGCCGTCGACCGTCTCCTCCATGATGCGCAGCAGCAGTCCTTCCTTGTCGTGCGCGAGCAGCGGGTCCCAGTACGAACCCCAGATCACCTTGATGACGTTCCAGCCCGCGCCGCGGAAGTCGCCCTCCAGCTCCTGGATGATCTTGCCGTTGCCGCGCACCGGGCCGTCGAGGCGCTGCAGGTTGCAGTTGACGACGAAGACCAGGTTGTCGAGCTTCTCGCGCGCCGCCATGCCGATCGCGCCCAGGGATTCGGGCTCGTCCATCTCGCCGTCGCCGCAGAACGCCCATACTTTGCGATTCGCCGTCTGCGCCAGGCCGCGCGCCTCGAGATATCTGAGGTAGCGCGCCATGTAGATCGCCTGGATCGGACCGAGCCCCATCGACACGGTCGGGAACTGCCAGTAATCCGGCATCAGCCAGGGATGCGGGTATGAGGACACGCCCTTGCCGTCGACCTCGCGCCGGAAGTTCAGCAGCTGCTCCTCGGTGAAGCGTCCTTCGAGCAGGCCGCGCGCGTAGATGCCGGGCGAAGAGTGGCCCTGGAAATACACCAGGTCGCCGCCATGCCCCTCGTGCGGCGCGTTCCAGAAATGCTGCTGGCCGGTGCCGAACAGCGTGCCGACCGAGGCGAAGCTCGCGATGTGGCCGCCGAGTTCGTCGTCGTTCTTGTTGGCGCGCGCCACCATCACCATCGCATTCCAGCGGCACAGGGACCGAATGCGCTCCTCGAGCGTGACGTCTCCCGGCGAGCGCTCTTCCAGGTGCGCCGGAATGGTGTTGACGTAGGGTGTGTGCGGCGAGTAGGGGAGATACGCGCCCGAGGTGCGCGCTTTCTGCGTCAGCTTCTCGATCAGGAAATGCGCGCGCCCGGGGCCTTCGCGTTCGAGCACCGCCTCGAGCGCATCGAGCCACTCCTGGGTCTCGAGGCTGTCGGGATCGTTTGCCGCGGGCTGCTGCGGAACGGCGGACATGGCTTCCTCCTGCGGTTTCTCGGCTGGAACGAGAATGTGAAACGAGGTGATTTATAGTATGCCATGCCCGCAAAGCTGATCGACGGAAAATCGCTCGCCGCCATGGTGCGCGCCGAGCAGAAAGACGCGATCGAATCGCTCGCCGCCCGCGGCGTGCGCCCCGGCCTCGCCGCGGTCCTCGTCGGGGACGACCCGGCCTCGCGCGTGTATGTGCGAAACAAGGCCCGCGCCTGCAATGAAACCGGCGTGCGCTCCGAGGTCCATGAATTTCCGGAACAGGTTTCCGAATCCGCGCTTCTCGAATGCGTAGCGCGACTGAACGCAGATCCGCGAGTGCATGGAATCCTCGTTCAGCTGCCGCTGCCGCGCCAGCTCGACGCCGCCCGGGTGCTCGCCGCGGTGTCGCCGGAGAAAGACGTCGACGGTTTTCACGCCGCGAACCTGGGCGCGCTGCTGCAGGGACGCCCGGGTTTCGTTCCCGGCACCCCGGCGGGCGTGATGCGGCTGCTCGAGCACGCCGGCGTGCCGCTGGCGGGCAGGCAGGCGGTGATCGTCGGCCGCTCGACCATCGTCGGCAAGCCGTTGGCGCTCCTGCTCTTGCAAAAAGACGCCACCGTCACCATCTGCCATTCCAAGACCGCGGATCTTGCGGCGGTGACGAGGCAGGCCGACATCCTGGTTGCCGCGGTCGGCAGCGCGAAACTGATTGGCGCCGACATGGTCAAAGCGGGCGCCTGCGTCGTCGATGTCGGGATCAACCGGCTCGCCGACGGAACCCTCGCCGGCGACGTGGATTTTGCGGCGGTGAAGGAAACGGCCGGCTGGATCACGCCGGTTCCCGGCGGCGTCGGGCCGATGACCGTCGCCATGCTGATCGTCAATACCGTGCGTGCTGCGGAACTTTCAATTGGAAAGCCCCTTGTCTGACCTGGCATCGAATCCACTGCTCGATTTCTCGGGCCTGCCGCGCTTCGCCGAACTGAAGCCGGAGCACATCGCGCCCGCGATCGAGCGCCTGCTTGGCGAAGCGCGCGCCGTGATCGCGGATATTTCCCGGGACGCGGTGCCCCCGACCTGGGACCGGTTCGTGACGCCGCTCGAAGACGCGAGCGAGCGCCTGTCGCGGGCCTGGGGTCAGGCGGAGCACCTGCACGCGGTGCTCGACAGCCCGCCGCTGCGCGAGGCGTATAACGCCTGCCTGCCGAAGATCACGCAGTTCTGGACCGAACTGGGCCAGAACCTGCGCCTGTTCGAGAAATACCGCGCGCTCAAGGCCGCTCCGGATTTCGCCGCGCTCGCCCCGGCGCGCCGCAAGATGGTCGACAACGCGCTGCGCGATTTCCGGCTCGGCGGCGCCGAGCTGGCCGCGGAACTGAAGCCCCGCTACGCGGCGATCCAGGACGAACTCGCCTCGCTGTCGGCGAAGTTTTCCGAGAACGTACTCGACGCGACGAATGCATTTTCCATTCTTGTGGATGAAAACAGAATATCCGGATTGCCGGCGGACGTGCTCGCCGCGGCGCGCGAGGCGGCGCAGAAGGACGAGACCCGGACGGACGGGACCCCGGCGGGCGCCAGGCCCGGGTGGAAGTTCACGCTGCAGATGCCGTCGTACCTGGCGGTGATGCAATACGCCGACGACCGCGCGCTGCGCGAGACGCTGTACCGCGAGAACGCGACGCGCGCCTCCGAGTTCGGCAAGCCCGAATGGGACAACACGCCGCTGATTGCGCGCATCCTCACGCTGCGCAGGGAAGACGCGCAGCTGCTCGGCTACGCCAGCTTCGCCGAGGTTTCGCTGGTGCCGAAAATGGCGCAGACACCGGCGCAGGTGCTCGCTTTCCTGCGCGATCTCGCCGGCCGCGCGCGCCCGTTCGCGGAGCGCGACCTCGCGGAACTGGGTCAATTCGCCGAGCAGGAACTCGGCCTGGAGAAGCTCGAATCCTGGGATCTCGCCTATGCCTCCGAGAAGCTGCGCGCGAAACGCTATTCCTTCTCGGACCAGGAAGTGAAGCAGTACTTCCCGGAGACGCAGGTGCTGCCCGGGATGTTCCAGCTGGTTCAGGATCTGTATCAAATACGGATTTCGGAAACGAGCGCCGAAGCCTGGCACGAGGATGTGCGTTTCTTCGAAATTCATAACACCGCTGGAGAGCGCATCGGCCAGTTCTATGTCGACCTTTACGCGCGCGAAAGCAAGCGCGGCGGCGCATGGATGGACGGTGCCATCTCGCGGCGCCGCCGGCAACAGGGCATCCAGATCCCGGTCGCCTACCTGAACTGCAATTTCGCGCGCCCCGTCGGCGGCAAGCCGGCGCTCCTCACGCATGACGACGTCATCACGCTGTTCCACGAATTCGGGCATGGGCTGCACCACCTGCTCACCCGCGTCGAGGATCTCGGCGTTGCCGGCATCAACGGCGTGGAATGGGATGCGGTCGAACTTCCGAGCCAGTTCATGGAGAATTTCTGCTGGGAATGGGAAGTTCTCGAGCACCTGACGCGGCACGTGGATGCCGACCAGCCGCTGCCGCGGCCGCTCTACGACAAGATGCTCGCGGCGAAGAATTTCCAGTCGGGCCTCGCGACGCTGCGCCAGATCGAGTTCGCGCTGTTCGACATGCGGCTGCACTCGGATTTCAATCCGGAGTCGGGGCGCGCCGCGCAGCAGCTTTTGGACGAAGTGCGGCGCGAAGTGGCGGTGCTGGTGCCGCCCGCCTGGAGCCGCTTTCCGAACAGCTTTTCGCATGTCTTCGCCGGCGGCTACGCCGCCGGCTACTACAGCTACAAATGGGCCGAGGTGCTGTCCGCGGACGCCTACAGCGTGTTCGAAGAAATGCGCGGGTCGAAGGGCGTGCTTGATCCGGATACGGGGAGGCGCTTCCGTGACGAAATCCTCGCGGTGGGCGGCAGCCGGCCGGCGGCCGAATCGTTCCGCGCCTTCCGCGGGCGCGAGCCCAGCGTAGATGCGCTGCTCAGGCACAGTGGTATGATTCCCGCATGATTTATCGGGCTTTTTTCCCGGCCTTGTTGCTCGCACTGCTGCTTGCCGCGGGATTCGCCCACGCGCAGCAGTACCGCTGGATCGACCGGGACGGGAGCGTGAAGTACACCGACGCGCCGCCGCCGGCCTGGGCAAAGGACGTGCGCCGGACCGCGGTCGCCACCGTCAAGCCCGCCGCGGCGCAGGTCCCGTTCGAACTGATGCGGCTGCAGAAGGATTTTCCGGTCACGCTCTACACTTCGCCCAACTGCAAGGAAGGCTGCGAGCTTGCGCGCGGCGCGCTCAACAAGCGCGGCGTGCCGTTCAAGGAAGTCCAGGTCTGGGATCCGGCGACCAACGAGGAACTGAAGAGCGTATCCGGTGCGGTTGAAGTGCCGACCCTGCTTGTCGGCCGCTCCGCGAATCGCGGCTTCGAGCAGGGTGCGTTCGACGCCTTGCTCGACAGCGCCGGCTATCCGAAGGCGGGAATTTTGCCCGCGCTGTCCCAGAATGTGCCGCCGCCGCCGGAAGGCTACGTCCCGGCCGAGGAGCGCGAGGGGTCCCGGCCGGTCGCGGAACCGGTCAAGCCCGAGGCGCAGCCGAAAGCCGGCCCTTATGACCCGAGCGGCCTCACCGGCCCGCCGCCCAAGCCCGGGCAGTACGATCCGAGCGGCCTCACCGGCCCGGCGCCCAAGCCCGGCCAGTACGGAATTCCCGGCGAGGGCAAGTAACGCCGCCGTCGCAAGATGAAGCTTGCGACGTGGAACGTAAATTCGCTCAAGGTCCGCCTGCCGCATCTGACCGACTGGCTCGCCGGGGCGCAGCCCGATGTCGTCTGCCTGCAGGAACTCAAGTCCGAGGACGCGAAATTCCCGCGCGCCGAGCTGCAGGCCTCGGGTTTCGAGTGCGCCGTCTCGGGACAGAAAACCTATAACGGTGTCGCGATCCTTTCGCGTGCGCCGCTACTCGAGGTAAGCACGGGAATCCCCGGCTTTCCGGACGAGCAGAGGCGCGTCATCGCGGCCACTGCCGCGCAAGTACGCGTGGTCTGTGTCTATTGCCCCAACGGCCAGGCGGTGGGTTCTGAAAAATACGCATACAAGCTGCGCTGGTTTGCCGCGCTCAGGGACTATCTCGCCGCGGAGCTCGCGCGCCATCCGCAGCTCGCGGTCGCGGGCGATTTCAACGTCGCGCCGGAAGACCGCGACGTGCATGATCCCAAGGCCTGGGAGGGCCAGGTGCATGTCTCCGAAGCCGAGCGCGCCGCGTGGCGCGCGCTGCTCGAGCTGGGTCTCACGGATTCGTTCCGGCTTTTCGAGCAGCCGGAAAAGGTTTTTTCATGGTGGGACTACCGCATGCTGGCCTTCCGTCGCAACGCCGGCCTGCGCATCGACCAGATCCTGGTCTCGGCCGACCTCGCCAGGCGCTGTACCGCCTGCAGCATCGACAAGGCGCCGCGCAAGCTCGAGCGGCCCTCCGACCATGCGCCCGTGATCGCCGAGTTTTCCTGGGATCAGTCGATCAGTTCGTACGCGGGCAGCGTGAGGAACTCGACGTAGGTGTCGTCGGTGGTTATCCTGGCGAACAACTCGGCGCCCTGTTCGTATTTGCCGGCGTTCCAGGTCGCTTCGCCCAGATAGGTTTTCACCTTGGGCAGCTCCTCGGCGAGCAGACTGCGGAACAGTTCCTTGGTAACCTTGCGCCCGTCGTCGAGCACGCCCTTGGGTGAGCGGATCCACTGCCAGATTTGCGAGCGCGAAATTTCCGCGGTCGCCGCGTCCTCCATCAGGTTGAATACCGGCACGCAGCCGTTGCCGGCGAGCCATGCGCCGAGATACTGGATGCCGACCGAAATGTTGTAGCGCAAGCCTGCCTCGGTGATCGGCGTCTCCGGTTCGAAGTCGAGCAATTCCTTTGCGGTGATGTTCACCTCGGGACGCTGCCGATCGTACTGGTTGGCTCCGGGCATGTACTGATCGAACACCTCTTTGGCAATCGGCACCAGGCCGGGGTGAGCCACCCAGGTGCCGTCGCAGCCGTCGGTCACTTCGCGCAGTTTGTCTTCGCGCACTTTCGCCATTGCCGCCGCGTTCGCGGCCGGATCGTTCTTGATCGGGATCTGCGCCGCCATGCCGCCCATCGCCGGAGCATGCCGGTGATGGCAGGTCTTCACCAGCAGCAGTGCATAAGCGCGCATGAAACGCGCCGTCATCCTGACGTGGACCCGGTCGGCGAGGCAGAACTCCTTGTGCGAGCGGAATTTCTTGATGCAGGAGAACATGTAGTCCCAGCG
>MEQQ01000147.1:10160-24347 GCA_001770285.1 Betaproteobacteria bacterium RBG_16_66_20 | reverse complement strand
CCCGGCTTGCCGGAAATGTCCAGGCCCTTCTGGTTCGGCTCGGCGAAGCCCGCGAGCACCCTGCCGCGCGCCGGCCAGGCGAATTCGATCGCCTCCGGATCGCGTTCCACTGCCGGTTTGGCGGGTTCCGGCTTTGCTTCAGGCCTTGTTTCAGGTTTTACTTCAGGTCGAATTTCAGACTTCGAAAGCAAGGCAAGATTCTGCTCCGAATACGGAAGCCTGAGCGCTTTCGGCGAGGTTTTCGTTCCGGCCTCCACCACCGCAGGCGGCGACGCCGCGGAGCCGAGCGGCCGCGACTCGATTTCGCCGGGGGCGCGCGCCCTGCCGACCTGCACCGCCGCGCGGTCCTCGGGCGCGGTGACGCGCAGTTCCTGGCCGATGCGGATCTTCGACGGATCTTGCAGCCGGTTCCATTGCGCGAGCTCGCGGTAGTCGACCCCGTGCTCGAGCGCGATCGAGTAAAGCGTGTCGCCGCGCCTGACCGTGTAGGTGCCCGGGCGCGCGCTTTGCGGCACGGGCGCGGCTCGCGCTACCGGAGGCTTGGGCTGAACTGCCGGCGCCGGCCGCCGGTCGTCCACCGGCGCCGGCGAGCGCGTCGCGCAGCCCGCCGCGAGCAGCAAAACGGCGCCGCCGACCGCTGCAGCAAGCATCCTGCTCGATTTGGCTGGCTTCATCATGCCTTTCCGGCCCGGAGCGGAACGAAGCGCACCGGGTCGAGCGCGGTCTCGGTGTAGCCGCGCGCGCTGCGCTCGATCAGGATGAGCTGCTGCGCGCCCGCGGCGCCGCTTCGCAGCGGCAATATCATTCTGCCACCCCGCGCCAGCTGGCGTAAGAGGGCCTGCGGCACCTCGGGGGCGGCCGCGGCGAGGATGATCGAGTCGAAGGGCGCCGCCTTTTCCAGCCCCGCGGCGCCGTCGCCGTGCGCCAGGCGCAGATTCTTCAACCGCAACTCGCGCAGGTTGGCGCGCGCGCGCTCGAGCAGCCCACGGATGCGCTCGATCGAGTACACCTCGGCGGCGAGGCTCGCGAGCACCGCCGCCTGGTAGCCGCAGCCGGTGCCGATTTCCAGCACCTTTCCGGGCTCTTTTTTCTGGATCAGGATTTCGATCATCCGGGCCACGACATAAGGTTGCGAAATTGTCTGCCCGAAGCCGATCGGCAGCGCGCTGTCCTCGTAGGCGCGGCTGGCGAACGCTTCCTCCACAAACAGGTGCCGCGGCACACCGGCCATCGCCTCCAGCACGCGCGCCTCCGTGATGCCCTGCTCGCGCAGGCGCTCGACCATGCGCGCGCGCGTGCGCTGCGAGGTCATGCCGATGCCCGCGACGTTGCGCCCCGGGCGCGGCGCGATCATCCCGAAATCCCCCAGCATTTCACTTCCCGAGCCACTCCCTGACCAGCGCCAGCTGCGGGTGCAGGGTCAGGTCGATCTGCAGCGGCGTCACCGAGACCCTTCCGGCGGCGACCGTGTGAAAGTCGGTGCCGGGGCCGGCATCCTGCTCGCCGCCGGCGGCGCCGATCCAGTAGGCGGTCTCTCCCCGGGGTGTCTGCATCTGCACCACCGGTTCGGCCCTGTGGCGCCGGCCGAGGCGCGTTACCTCGATGCCGCCGAGCGCGGCGAGCGCAATGTCGGGCACGTTGATATTGAGCAGCAGCGGCTCCCGGATCGGCGCGCGGCCGAAGCGCTCGACCATCTGCACCGCAATCGCGGCCGCGGTCTCGAAATGAGCGCCGACCTTGCTGGCGAGCGACACCGCGATGGACGGAACGCCGAACAGATAGCCTTCGGTCGCCGCAGCCACGGTTCCCGAGTAGATCGTGTCGTCGCCCATGTTGGCGCCGAAGTTGATCCCCGAGACCACGATGTCGGGCGGCGGATCGACCAGGCCGGTGAGCGCGAGGTGCACGCAGTCGGTCGGCGTGCCGTTGACGTAGCGAAAGCCGTTGGCGGCGCGGCGCACCTGCAGCGGCCGGTCGAGCGTGAGCGAGTTGGAAGCGCCGGAACGGTCGCGCTCCGGGGCGACCACGGTGACCTCGCCGAGCCGGGCGAGCCGCTCCGCGAGCAGCGCGATGCCGGGAGAAAAGTAGCCGTCGTCGTTCGAAACCAGGATGCGCATCGTCGGGATGGATTCTATATGACCGCTAGAATCGGCCGATGGCCGGCTTCGATCCGCGTTCCCAGCCCGAGTCGCCCTACGCCTGGGCGCGCCTTGCGGCCTCGCTCGCGCTGATGACCATCAGCGGCGTCGGCATGTACGCGATCGCGGTCGCGCTGCCCGCGGTGCAGGCCGAATTCGGAACTGCGCGTTCGGAGGCCTCCCTGCCGTACGCCGCAACCATGATCGGCTTCGGCCTCGGCGGCATCCTGATGGGTCGCCTCTCGGACCGTTTTGGCGTCATGGTGCCGGTGCTGATCGGCGCCGCGTGCCTCGGCCTGGGCTTCGTCGCCGCAGGCGCCTCGAGCGGCCTGTGGCAGTTCACGCTCGCGCAGGGGCTGCTGATCGGCCTGCTGGGCACCTCGTCGGCGTTCGCGCCGCTGGTGGCCGATGCCTCGATGTGGTTCACGCGCCGCCGCGGCATTGCGGTGGCGATCTGCGCCAGCGGCAATTACCTTGCCGGCGCGGTCTGGCCTCCGATATTGCAGCATTACTTCGACACCATCGGCTGGCGCGCGGCGTTCACGGGCGTCGGCATTTTTTGCGCCGCGACCATGATCCCGCTGGCGTTCGCATTGCGGCGAAAGCCGCCGGTCCTCAATGTTTCCGGGGAAATCAGAGCGGAAAGTCAAAAGAGAATCGACATTCGGCCAAACACCCTGTTCGCGCTGCTCTGCATCGCCGGGGTCGCCTGCTGCGTGGCGATGTCGATGCCGCAGGTCCACATCGTCGCCTACTGCGGCGACCTGGGCTACGCGGCGGCGCGCGGCGCGGAAATGCTCTCGCTCATGCTGGGCTTCGGCATCGTCAGCCGGCTCGCGTCGGGCTGGATCTGCGACCGCATCGGCGGCTTGAGGACGCTGCTGCTCGGCTCCGGGCTGCAGGGCGTGGCGCTGCTCATGTTCCTGCCCTTCGACAGCCTCGTCTCGCTGTATGTCGTGGCGGCGCTGTTCGGCCTGTTCCAGGGCGGCATCGTGCCCTCCTACGCCATCATCGTGCGCGAGTATTTCCCGCCGCGCGAGGCGGGCGCCCGCGTCGGCACGGTGCTGATGTGCACTTTGCTGGGCATGGCGCTGGGGGGCTGGCTGACCGGCGTCATCTTCGACCTCACCGGCTCGTACCGCGCCGCGTTCCTGAACGGCATCGGCTGGAACCTGCTCAACCTCGCGATCGCGTTGTTCCTGCTGCGCCGCAGCCTCGCGAATCGAACGCTACTTCCGGCCTAAAACCTGTTTTTTCCACAATTCCCAGGGCCGCTCGAGCGTGCCGCGGTTGGCTGCGGTCGAGCGCCGCCCCTCCTCGTCGGACAGGAACTCGATCGGTCCCTCGAGCAGGTTCGCTTGCAGCTGCAGGCGCGCGTTCATCTCGGTGTAGATCGCGCGATATACCGCCTCCGGCACGCCGTCGCCGACCACCGTCATGCCGTGGCCGCGCATCAGCACGCAGTTGCAGGCGCCCAGCGACCCGGCGAGCGCCTTGCCCAGGCCGCGGTCGCGCACCAGCAGATCGTTGTCCAGCTTGTGCTTGCGGATCTCGAACACCGGGGTTCCCGACCAGAGAAAAGCGCCCATATGGTAGATCGGCCTGAGCCTGGAGCGCGTGACGCCGAACGGAATGACGGAGGCCGAATGGCTGTGCACGATCGCCATCACCTCCGGCCGCGAGCGGTAGATCTCGCCGTGAATGTAGCGCTCGATGAACGCCTTGCGCGCATCGCCCGGCAGCGGCTCGCTGTCGGCATCCAGCGCCATCAGGTCGGCCGCGGTCACCAGCGCGGGCGCGAGCGAGCGCGACATCACGAAGCACCCGGGCCGGCGGTCGCTGCGCGCGCTGATGTGGCCGTAGGCATCCAGCACCTCGTGCCGGGCGAGAATCCGGCTGGCCGCGACCAGATCGTCGATCAGCATGCGGCTGGCCGGGAACCTGCTGTTGCGCTTTTTCATTTGGTTGCTCCCTCATAGCCCGGAATCACGCGCACGTCCACGACGCAGGTCGCGCCCTCGCGCACCGCCTTGATCGCGGCCTGCAGCGCCGGTTTCAGTTCTTCGATCGCGGTCACGGGACCGAATCCGAGCGCGCCCTGCGCCCGCGCCATCGCCGCCAGGTCGATCCCGGGTGCGTCGATGCGCTGCCCGATCCACTTGTTTTCGAGCGGCCGGCCGCGCTCGCGCGCGACGCGCTCCTGGTGCAATTCGTCGTTGTAGAAGGAACGGTTGTTCGCGATCACGAACAGGCAGGCAAGTCGGTAGTGCACTGCGGTCCACAGCGCGGTCACCCCCATCAGGAAATCGCCGTCGCCGAGGATCCCCGCGGCCAGCCGGCTGCTTCCCTTCAGCGCCAATGCCGCGCCCACGGTGAGCCCGGGCCCGGCGCCCACGCCGGCGCCGCCGTCGGCGCCGAGATGGTCGAGCGGATGGCGAAAATGGCGATAGGCGCCGTTCCAGCCCAGCGGCAGGCGGGCGATGCAGACCTCCAGACCCGCGGTCGCCTGGTTGAACGCTGCCGCGAGCGCCCGGAGCGAAACCACGGCGTCCGCGCCCGGGGGGCTGGCGCTTTTCCTGTCCGCTGCAATCACCGCCCTGGGCGCAACCGAATCCAGCAGCAACGGCACCGCAGCCTCGGGTTCGCACATCAGGTAGACGTCGGCCGGCGGCAGCCCCTGATGGTCCATGCTCCAGCCGCGATGCGAATACGCGTCGGGCGAGACCAGGATCACCTTGGCGCCGACCGGGGTGTCGCCCCAGGCCTGCTTCAGCGTGCCGGCGACGTCGATCCAGTCGAGCGCCAGCACCACGTCGGACTCGCGCAGCGCGCCTGCGCCCTCGGCGGAAAGAAAGATCGCCGGCGGCACGGCGTGCAGCGGGTGATCGGTCGGAAACGCCGCGCCGGCCTTTAGATCGGTGAACACCCTTGCCTGCAGCTTCTCGGCGAGAGCGATCTGCGCCTGCCAGCTCTCGTCGTTGCGACGGATCCGGCCCGCCAGGATGGCGGGGCGTTTCGACCGCGCAAGCAGCTGCGCCGCCTTTTCGAGCAGTTCAGGCGACGGCACGAGCGACGCCGGCGAACGGTAGCGGGAGACCTCCGGCAATGCCGGCATCGGATCGACCTTCGCTTCCTGCAGCGCGGCGTCGAGGTTGACATAGGCCGGGCCGCGCGGCGCGGTGCCGGCAATCTGCGCCGCGCGCAGCAACGCTTCGTAAGCGGCGGCGACCGAAGCGGGCTGGTTGTCCCATTTGGTGAAATCGCGCACCAGCGCGCCCTGGTCGGCAGCGGTGTGGAGCCAGTCGATCCACGGCCTTCTTTTCGCCGCGTCCCACGGGCCGGTGGCCCCGAGGATCAGCATCGGCACCCGGTCGCACCAGGCGTTGAAAATCGCCATCGTAGCGTGCATCAGGCCGACGTTCGCGTGCAGCGCCACGCCCATCATCCGGCCCGAGGCCTTGGCGTAGCCATGCGCGATCGCCACCGCCGATTCCTCGTGCAGGCAAAGCAGCATCTGCGGCCGCTCGTTGCCGAGATAGTTGACCAGGCTGTCGTGCAGGCCGCGGAAGCTCGAGCCGGGATTGAGCGCGACGTAGGGAAGGTCGAGCGCGCGCAGCATCGCGGCGAGCGCGTCGCTGCCCCAGGAACAATCCTTCGCGGTGCCGGCCACCGGACGCTCGCCTTCGAACTTACCCGGTTCCAGCGCTTTTTCCACGATCGCGCGCAGCGCCTGCGGCAGCTCGAGTCCCAGCGCCGCTTGCTGCCCCCTGGGAGACATCTTTGCCCAGGTCTTGCGCAGGATCCGCAGCAGCGTCGGCTCGTCGTGCTTGCGCGCGAAAGCGCCGAAATAGTGCTCGAGAAAAACCAGGCAGCCGACGTCCTCCAGCAGCTGGGTGTCGGGGTCCTGCTTGAGCTTTTCCTTGCGCACCAGCGCCTGCACCCGCTGCACCTCTGCGGCGCCGAAGCCGGCGCTTTCCAGGATTTCTTTCGCAAGCAGCGCGTGCGAATTCGCCTCGTCCACCCGCCACTTCCGGTATCCGGTCGCCCCCTCGGCGTAGTCGCTGCGCCGGATCTCCCAGCGCCGGATGTGCTGGCAGCGCGCCGCAAGACGCAGCGGCTCGGACGCACCGGGCGCGAGCTTTTCCAGCCACGCGCTCATCCTGCGCGCGTAAACCAGTTCCTTCGGCTGACCGGAGGCATCCCTCGCGGGATCCTCGGCATGCACGGCGTCGAAACGCGCGATCGCCTCCTCGAAGCGCTTGCCCATCAACGGATATTAAACTGCCGGACGATGCTGGACGTAAAATGCGCCCATGAAACGCTCAAACCGGCCATTGTTCGCGTTGTTCATCGCCGCACTGTTCGCCTGCCCGGTCAATGCGCAGGACGCGCAGAAACCCGAAGCGCAGCCCCAGTCGGGCAGCGCGCCTGCCCAGGAGGCCGACAAGCCCAAGCCCGGCCCCGGGCAGGAGCCCGACGCCGCGATTTTGAACCGCATTTTCGCCTGCCTCGCCGAAGGCCTGCCGCAGGACTGGAAGAAAACCTGGTTCGTGATCAACGAGGTTGGACGCGACGAAGCCAGCGGCGCGCGCAAATTCGAGGCGAATTTTTTCTTCGCGACGGACGTCAAGGATGCGAAGGGCAAACCGCTCACGCCCTGCGGCGCGCAGCGCGTGGTCGAAGGGGTCGGCGCGCTGGACGCCTACCTGCCCGAGGGCCAGCGGCGCTGGACCGGCGCAACCTTCTCTTTCATGCGCGACGGCGCGTTCGCGGCGAACTATGACTTCACGCCGCGCAAACCCGCGCCCGCCAAGCCGGCGGCCAAAGCCGCCGCCAAGAAGGCCGACCCGGGCAAGAAGCAGAAGTAACCGCGCGGCGCGCGGACGTCGCCGCACGCGGCTTGTGAGCCAAGAGCGAATCCTATACAGTATTTGAAACGCTGGCCGGAATCGAGGTCCGCCTGAAGGATTCGAAGTCCGGCGCCAGTGCGGGTAGCGATCTTGCGGGGAGGACAATGATGCATCTGACACGACGCGCGATGATCGGCGGCAGCGCCGCCTTGGCCGTTTCCGGCCTGCCGCGGTGGGCCCTGGCGCAGGAGGCGACGATCAATGCCGTGCACTTCACGCCGGCGCAGGTCAGCTATGCGAAGAGCTTCCTGAGGTACGTCGACAAGGTCAACCAGCGCGGCAAGGGCATCATCCAGATCAGAGTGCGCGGCGGACCCGAGATCATCCCGTTCGCACAGCTCGGCGAGGCGCAGAAGAACGGCCTGATCGACATGATCAACCACCCCGCCGGCCCGTACCTGAACCTGGTGCCCGAGGGCGAGGTATTCTCCGCGACGACCAAGAAGCCGTGGGAGTTGCGCGCCAACGGCGGCTTCGCGCTGATCAACGAGATCTACGCGAAGAAGGGCAACGCGATCGTGCTCGCGCATGTCGACGGCGGCGCAGGATTCCACATCTTCACCTCCGAGGAGCCGGCGCGTACCGCCGACGGAGGGATCGATTTCAGCAAGCTGAAGATCCGCAGCGCGGCGCTGTACCGCGACTTCCTCGAAAGCCTCGGCGCCGGGGTCGTGGTGCAGGGGCCGGGCGAGGTCTATACCTCGCTCGAGCGCGGCCTGGTCAACGCCAACGCTTATACGGTGCTCGGCTACCAGGGTTTCGGCTGGCACAAGTTCACCAAGTACCGCATCGACCCCAGCTTCTTCCAGACCGACGTGCTGATCAGCATGAACAAGACCAGGTGGGACGGCCTGCCCGAAGCCGCCAAGCGCATCCTGCAGGAGGCGGCGCTGGAGCACGAGCGCGAGAGCATCGAGCTGAACCTGAAGGGCACGGATGAAGAAGGCAGGCAGATGCTTTCCGGCGGCATGAAAGTGGTCGAACTCACCGGCGCGGCGCGCGCGGCCTTCCTCGAGAAGGCGTCCCGCGTGAGTTGGGAGCGGATGCAAAAGCGCGACCCGAGTTCGGTCGCCGCGCTGCGCCAGAAGTTCGGCGGCTGATCCGCACTACCCCGCGAGCCTCCGCTGGACCGCCTGTTCGACGCCAGCGGTCGCATCGCGCAGGCGCTGGCGGTGCTCACCAAGCTGCTGCTGGCGGCGATCGTGCTGCTGGTCAGTGCCGACGTCGCCTCGCGCAACCTGGCGCGCCCGCTCGTCTGGAGCGTGTCGCTGACCGAGTACCTGCTGGTCTACATCACCTTCCTTCCGATGCCGGCGCTGGTGCGCGGCAAAGGCCATGTCTGCGCCGATTTCATCCGCAGCGCGCTGCCGCAAGGCCTGCGTCGCGGCATCGAGCGCGGCGTGTACCTGCTGTGCATCGCGATCTGCCTGTACCTGGGCTGGGTCGCGGTCGGCAGCGGGCTCGCCAGCCTGATGAGCGGCGCCTACGAGGTGCGCACCTTCGACATGCCGCGCTGGCTGATCTTCGCGCCGATGGTAGTCGGGTTGTGGCTGTCGGCGCTGGAGTTCCTGCGCTACCTGCTCGGGCGCGATTCGATCTACGCCGTCGAAACGCGCGAAATGGAAGGCTTTTGACCGCATGGACTGGGCGCTTGCGCTCTCGGTGATGATCGGGTTGATCCTCGCGCTGATGGGCGTGGGGGTGCCGGTCGCGTTCGCGTTCTTCGCCACCAACATCGTCTGCCTGTACCTGTACATGGGCGGGCCAGTCGGCGTGACGCAGATGGTCACCAACTTCGGCGATGCGGTCTCGATCTACGCACTGACCCCGATGCCGTTATTCCTGATCATGGGCAGCCTGTTCTTCCGCTCCGGGCTGGGCGACGGCGTGTTCCGCGCGATCGACCTGTGCATCGGCAACCTGCGTGCGCGCCTGTCGTACCTGGTGGTGCTGGCCGGCGCGGTGTTCGCGTCGCTATCGGGCTCGAGCCTCGCAAACACCGGGATGATGGGCACGACGATGGTGCCCGAGATGCTGCGGCGCGGTTACCGGCCGCACATGGTCTACGGCCCGGTGCTCGGCGCCGGCGGGCTCGCGGTGATCATCCCGCCGTCGGCGCTCGCGGTCCTGCTCGGGTCGCTGGCGCAGATCGACGTCGGCGCGCTGCTGGTCGCCGGCTTCCTGCCGGGGCTGGTGCTGACCGCGCTGTACATCGTGCTGATCACCGTGCAGGCAGCGATCGATCAAGGCGCCGCGCCGCAATACGACGCGCCGCGCGCGAGCCTGCGCGAGAAGGCGGGCGCGATTCTCGCCAACGTGGTGCCGATGGGGGTCATCGTATTTCTCGTCGTCGGCACCATCATCCTCGGCATCGCCTCGCCCACCGAATCGGCCGCGCTCGGCTGCCTGGGCGTGATCGCGCTGCTGCTGGCCTACCGGCGCTTTTCGTGGAGCGTGGTCTGGAAATCGCTCGACGACGCGATGAAGGTCACCGGGATGACGTTCCTGATCATCGCCGCCTCGACCACCTTCGCCCAGGTGCTCGCCTTCTCGGGCGCGTCGAACGGCATGATCCAGTGGTTCGTCGCGTTCGACTGGACGCCGTACGCGATGCTCGCGGTGATGGTCGGCGTGATCCTGCTGCTCGGCATGTTCATGGACCAGCTGTCGATGATGCTGATCACGCTGCCGATTTTCATCCCGATCGCGAATTCGCTCGGCTTCGACCTGGTCTGGTTCGGGCTGATCCTGTTGCTGTCCTACGAGATCGGGTTCACGACGCCGCCGTTCGGCCTGCTGCTGTTCGTGATGCTCGGCGTGGCACCCGAGGGCACCAGGCTCGGTACGGTGGCGCGCGCCGCGATACCCTACATCCTGTGCACGATCGGCCTGGTGGTGCTGATCGTCGTCTTTCCGCCGCTTGCGCTGTGGCTGCCGAGGCTGATGTAGTGCGCACGGTCGACCTCGACGACAAGTACCGCCTCGAGGAGGGGGTGGTCTACCTCTCGGGCATGCAGGCGCTGGTGCGGATGCTGCTCGAGCAGCGCCGGAGCGATGCGCGCGCCGGCTGCAACACCGCGGGTTACGTCTCGGGTTACCGCGGCTCGCCGCTGGGCGGCGTGGACTTCGCCCTGTGGCGGGCCGAAGCGCTGCTGAAGGCGGCGCCGATCCGCTTCGAGCCGGGGTTGAACGAGGAACTCGCGGCGACCATGGTCCATGGCAGCCAGCAGGTCGGCGCGATCGGCGGCGCGCGCGTCGACGGCGTGTTCGGCCTGTGGTACGCGAAGAACCCGGGCGTGGACCGCGCCAGTGACGCGCTCAAGCACGCCAATGCAGCCGGCACCGCGGCGCTCGGCGGCGTGCTCGCGGTTTCCGGTGACGACCCCGGCGCGGTCTCGTCGTCGATCGCGAACCAGTGCGACCACGCGTTCATCTCGGCATCGATCCCGGTGCTCGCGCCGGCCAGCATCGCCGAGATTCTCGACTACGGCCTGCTCGGCTACGGCCTGTCGCGCTACGCCGGGGTCTGGGTCGGGCTGAAGACGGTGGCCGACGTGGTCGAGAGCAGCGCCTCGGTTGTCGTCCGCGCGGCGCGGCCGCCGCTCGTGCTGCCCCAGGATATTGAACGGCCCGCCGGCGGCTGGGGGCTGCGCTGGCCCGACAGCCGTTGGGAGCAGGACGCGCGGCTGCTCGGGCAACGGCTGCCCGCGGCGCGGGCGTATGCGCGCGCCAACCGGCTCGACCGGGTGGTGTTCGGCGCGGCGCGGCCGCGCTACGGCATCGTCAGCGCCGGCAAGGCGGCCAACGACGTGCGTGAGGCCCTGGTCCTGCTCGGCATCGACGAAAGCAAGGCCGAAGCGCTCGGTGTCGCGCTCTACAAGGTCGGCATGGTGTGGCCGCTCGAGCAAGTCGGATTGCGCGAATTTGCCGAAGGGCTCGACGAAGTCCTCGTCGTCGAGGAACGGCGCGCGCTCCTCGAGACGCAGCTAAAGGAGCAGGCTTATCACTGGCCGGCCGCGCGCCGGCCGCGGGTGGTCGGCAAGATCGACGAGGCCGGCGCCCCGCTGCTGCCCGAAGGCGGGGTGCTGACGCCGACAATGGTGGCGCGCGCGATCGCGACGCGTCTCGGTCTTGAATTTTTGTCCAAAACTTCAAGTTCCACGCCGCAGATGCCCGAGCTCATCCGCACGCCGCACTTCTGCGCCGGCTGCCCGCATGCGCGCTCGACCCGCGTGCCCGAGGGCAGCATTGCGATGGCCGGCATCGGCTGCCATTCGCTTCGCCTGGGCATGCCCGATCCGAAGACGATGTTCATGGTGCAGATGGGCGGCGAAGGCTGCAACTGGCTCGGTGCCGCCCCGTTCGTCGCGCGCGAGCACGTGTTCCAGAACCTGGGCGATGGCACCTACACGCATTCCGGATCGCTCGCAGTGCGCGCCGCGGTCGCCGCCGGCGCGCGCATGACGTTCCGCATCCTCTACAACGGCGCCGTCGCGATGACCGGCGGCCAGCCCGCCGAGGGTGCGCTGACGGTGAGCCAGATCACGCACCAGCTGCGCGCCGAAGGCGTGGCGCGGATCGTCGTCGTCAGCGAGGAGCCGCAGCGCCACGCGAGCGGCCTCGCACCGGGCGCCGAGCTCTTCGGCCGCGATGCGCTGGAGCGGCTGCAGCGCGAATTGCGCGAAGTCCCCGCGGTGACTGCGCTCGTCTACGACCAGCGGTGCGCGATCGAAAAGCGGCGCCTGCGCAAGCGCGGCAGCCTGCCGCCAATCGCGGCGCGGGTATTCATCAACGAGCGCGTCTGCGAAGGCTGCGGTGACTGCGTCGAGCAGTCGCAATGCGCGGCGCTGCTGCCGGTGGACACCGCGCTCGGCCGCAAGCGGCGCATCGACCAGTCTGCCTGCAACGCCGACCTGTCGTGCCTGGACGGTTTCTGCCCGAGCTTCGTCACGCTCGAGGGCGCACGGCTGCGCGCCCTCCCCGCACCCGACCTCGACCTCTCGAATGTGCCCGATCCGGTGCTGCCGCCGCTGCACCAGGCCGGCGAGATCGTCGTCACCGGCATCGGCGGCGCCGGCGTGATAACGGTCGGCGCGATCCTCGGCATGGCCGCACATCTCGAGGGACGCGGCTGCAGCGTGCTCGACAACACCGGCATTGCGCGCAAGGGCGGCGCGGTTTCTACCCATGTCCGCCTCGCCGAACTCCCCGGCCGGATCCACGGCAGCCGCATCGCCGATGCGCAGGCCACGCTGCTGATCGGCGGCGACCTGGTGGTCAGCGCCGAATCGGCGACGCTGTCCTTGCTCGCGCGCGGCCGCACGCGGGTGGTGCTGAACGCCGACGCGGTGCCGACGCTGAACCAGCGCCTGGATCCGTCGGCGCCGTTCGATCCGGCGCCGCTGCAGCTGGCGCTTGCGCGAGCGGCGGGCGACGGGATGGTGCACGAGGTGAGCGCGACCAGGATCGCCGAGCGGCTGCTCGGCGATGCGATCTTCGCCAACCTGGTGCTGCTCGGCGCGGCCTGGCAGCGCGGCACGCTGCCGCTGCAGCGCGAATCGATCGAGCGCGCGATCGATCTGAACGGCAACGCGGCGACCGCCAACCGGCGCGCGTTCGCCCTCGGGCGGCTGGCGGCGCACGATCCGGCGCGCGTCGATGCCGCATTCACGCCATCGCCCGCGCGGAGCAGCGCACCGGCGGCAGGCCTGGACGAACTGATCGCGCAGCGCGTGGCCTGGCTCACCGCCTACCACGATGCCGCCTATGCGCAGCGCTATGCGGCGAGCGTCGCCAAGGCGCGCGCGGCCGAGGCCGGCTGCGGCGTCCCCGGCGACGCGCTCGCGCGTGCGGTCGCCGACGGCCACTTCCGGCTGCTCGCGATCAAGGACGAATACGAGGTAGCGCGCCTGTTCACCGATGGCGAATTCCGGCGCGAGCTCGAGCAGCGCTTCGAGGGACCGTTGCGCGTGCACTATCACCTCGCGCCGCCGCTGCTGGCGCGCGCCGACCCGCGTAGCGGTCGGCCACGCAAGCGCCGCTTCGGCCCCTGGCTCGGCCCGCTGCTCGCGTTGCTGGCGCGCTGCCGCCGCTTGCGCGGCGGCTGGCTCGACCCGTTCGGCCACGCCGCCGAACGGCGCTTCGAGCGGCGCCTGATCGTCGACTACGAGCGTTCGCTCGACGAAGCGCTGGCCAGACTCACGCCGCGGCGCCATGCGCTGGTGGTCGAGCTCGCCGCGCTGCCCGGGCGGATGCGCGGCTTCGGCCCGGTGAAGGTCGCCAACATCGCCGCGGCACAGCGCCGCTCCGCCGAGATCGCTGCCGCGCTCGACGCGGCGTGAGGAGCCTGGACATGACCCTCGCCACCGCCACTGATCCGCCGCGCTACGGCGCGGTCGATGCCGGGTTCATCACCGGCCTGCGGGCGATCGCCGGCGATCGCGTGCTTACCGCGCCGGCGGTACGCGAGCAGCACGGCCGCGACGAGTCCTACCATCCCGCGCATGCGCCCGACGCGGTGGTCCGCGTCGCGTCGACCGAAGAAATCGCGGCGCTGCTGCGGCTGTGCTCGCAGCATCGAATCCCGGTGGTGCCCTACGGCGCCGGTACCTCGCTCGAGGGCCATATCGCGGCGGTGCATGGCGGCGTCTGCATCGACCTCTCGGCGATGGACCGGGTGCTGCAGATCCGCGCGCCGGACCTCGACGCGAGCGTGCAGCCCGGTGTCAGCCGCGAGGCGCTGAACCGGCAGCTGCGCGACACCGGGCTGTTCTTCCCGATCGATCCCGGCGCCAACGCCACGCTCGGCGGCATGGCCGCGACCCGCGCCTCGGGCACCAACGCGGTGCGCTACGGCACGATGCGCGAGAACGTGCTTGCGCTGACCGTCGTGCTCGCCTCGGGCAGCGTGATCCGCACCGGCACGCGGGCGCGCAAGTCGTCCTCGGGCTACGATCTCACGCGCCTGTTCGTCGGCGCCGAAGGGACGCTGGGCGTGATCACCGAACTGACCGTCCGGCTGTACGGCGTGCCGGAAACGATCGCGGCGGCCGTGGTGCCGTTCGCCGACGTCCCCGGCGCGGTGCAGGCGGTGATCGAGGTGATGCAGCTCGGCATCCCGGTGTCGCGCATCGAGTTCC
>MEQQ01000147.1:817-10152 GCA_001770285.1 Betaproteobacteria bacterium RBG_16_66_20 | reverse complement strand
CTGATGATGGAGGCCATCAACCGCTACGGCAAGCGCGACTTTCCGCGCCGCCCGACGCTGTTTCTCGAGTTCGGCGGCATGCCGGCCGCGGTCGCCGAGCAGGTGGCGGCGGTGCGCGGCATCTGCGCCGAGCACGGCGGCGCCGACTTCCAGTGGGCCAGCGACGCCGCCGAACGCGCCCGGCTCTGGGAGGCGCGCCACAAGGCCGCCTACGCGGCGATGGCGCTGCGCCCTGGCGCGCGCAACTGGGCCACCGACGCCTGCGTGCCGATCTCGCGCCTGGCCGAGTGCATCGCCGGGGCGCGCGAGGATGCGGCGCGGGCGCCGTTTCCGACCATGGTCGTGGGCCATGTCGGCGACGGCAACTTCCACCTGCCGATGCTGGTCGACGGCGGCGAGCCCTCCGAGGTCGCGGCGGCGCGGCGGCTGAACGACCAGGTCGTGCGGCGCGCGCTGGCGATGGACGGCACCTGCACCGGCGAGCACGGCATCGGCCTTGGCAAGATGGAGTTCCTGCTCGCCGAGCACGGCAGCGAGGCGGTCGGCGTGATGCGCGCGATCAAGCACGCGCTCGACCCGCTCGGCATCATGAACCCGGGCAAGATTTTCGCCTGAGCGGCCCGCACGAGGGAGGTTATTGCGATGATCACCCGCCGTTTCGTAGACGTGCCCGCCGGCACGATCCACTGCGCGATCGCCGGCGCCGGGCGGCCGGTGCTGCTGCTGCACCAGACCCCGCGCTCGTGGGACGAATACCGCGACGTGCTGCCGCTGCTCGGCCGGCGCTTCCAGGCCATCGCGATGGATACGATCGGCTTCGGCGACTCGTCCAAGCCGCCGCTCGGGGGCGACTCGATCGAGCACTGGGCTGAAGTCGCGATGAGCGTCGCCGACGCGCTCGGCATCGGGCGGCTGTCGGTGGTCGGCCACCACACGGGTGCGGTGATCGCCACCGAGATCGCCGCCGCGTATCCGGAGCGCATCGAGGCTGCCGTGCTGTCGGCCTCGGCGCTGGTGGACGCCGGCTTTCGCGCGCGCCATGCCAAGCCGTCGCGGGTCGATAACGTGGTGCGCGCGCGCGACGGATCTCACCTCACAGAGCTGTGGCGGATCCGCCAGCCCTGGTATCCCGAAGGCGACATCGACCTGCTCGAGCGCTTCGTCGTCGATGCGCTCAAGGCCGGGCCGCGTGCGGCCGAGGGCCACGCGGTAGTGGCGCGCTACGTGATGGAAACCCGCCTGCCGCTGATCCGCTGCCCGGTGCTGGTCATCGCCCCGACCGCCGACCCGCACGCCTACCCCGCCGGGCGGCCGCTGGCCGAGCGCATCGCCGGCAGCCGCTACGTCGAAATCGAAGGCGGCATGGTGCCGCTGCCCGACCAGATGCCCGCGCGCTTCGCCGAACTGGTGACCGAGTTCCTGCAGAAATGAAAAAGCCGGCTCGCGCCGGCTTTGTCGCATCACCTGAGTGATTGCTGGTATTGGTCGGGGCGAGAGGATTTGAACCTCCGACCACCTGCACCCCATGCAGGTACGCTACCAGGCTGCGCTACGCCCCGAGCGGTGGATTCTAACTCAGGCCTACTGCGAAGTGCGCAGCGCGTCGAGGACTTCGCGCAGCTCGCGCTTGAGCGCGGCGGTGTCGGATGCGGTCCCGGGCGCGGAATCGGCGCCGGAAGACGGGGCCCCCGCACGTGCAAGCCGCGCGCCGGCCTCGCTCCGGTCATCGCCGGTGAACGCGTTATCCAGGCGGTTGCGCGCGCCGCTGATGGTGAAGCCTTCCTCGTAGAGCAGCTCGCGGATGCGGCGGATCAGCAGCACCTCGTGGTGCTGGTAGTAGCGGCGGTTGCCGCGGCGCTTGACCGGTTTGAGCTGCGTGAACTCCTGCTCCCAATAGCGCAGCACGTGCGGCTTCACCCCGCAAAGATCGCTCACCTCACCGATGGTGAAGTAGCGCTTGGCCGGGATCGGCGGGAGATCAACTTTCCTGCGGCTTGGCTCCATGGCGCGAGTTCTCGACCATGGCTTTCAGTTTCTGACTGGCGTGGAAGGTGACGACGCGGCGGGCGCTGATCGGGATCTCCTCGCCGGTCTTGGGGTTGCGACCCGGGCGCTGCGGCTTGTCGCGCAGCTGGAAGTTGCCGAAGCCCGAGAGCTTGACGCTCTCGCCCCGCTCCAGCGCTCCCCGGATCTCTTCGAAGAACGCCTCCACCATGTCCTTTGCCTCGCGCTTGTTCAGCCCGACCTTTTCGAACAAAAGATCGGCCAGTTCGGCCTTGGTCAAAGTCATTACAACTCCCTGATGTATCTATGTATTTTCTTATTTATGCGCGCAGCCTGGCGCCGAAACGCCGTCCCCACAGCTCAACCAGCGCATCGCGCGCCGCGTCGGCCTCCGCATCCGTGAGGGTTCGTTCAGTATCTTGCATAACTACCCGGAACGCAAGGCTTTTCTTCCCCGGCGGCAGACTCTGCCCCTGGTAAAGGTCGAACAGCCCCACCTCCTGGACGATGGGGGGTTTTTCGGCCTGCGCAGCGTCCAGAAGCGCCTGGGCGGGCACCCCGCCATCGACCAGCAGGGCGATGTCCCGGACCACCGGCGGAAACTTCGAAGGCTGCGAGGGCCGCGGCAGGGGCGCCTGGACGAGGCTCTCGGCCTCCAGTTCGAACAGCACCACCGGTCGCGGCAGTTCGTACTTCTGCTGCCAGCGCGGATGCAGCTCGCCGATCCAGCCCACGTGCCCGGAACCTGCGCTGCCTTCGATCAGGACACGCGCAGAGCGGCCCGGATGCAGCGCCGGATGCGTTGCCGCCTCGAGGCGCAGCGCACACGGCGCGTATACCGCCTCGAGGTCCGCTCTCACGTCGTAGAAATCGACGCCACGCGCGGGGCTCGCCCATTGCTCCTCGAGCGCCGGGCCGAACGCGGCCCCCGCAACGCGGACCGGCTGCCGCAGGCCTGCCACCGTGAGCGGTCCATCGGCGGCCGCGGGATCGCGCAGGTAGACGCGGCCGACCTCGAACACGCGGATGCGCGGGAGTTTGCGGGCATGGTTGTAGCGCACGTTGGCGATGAGCGATCCGAGCAGTGTGCTGCGCATGACGGAAGCCTGGCTGGCGATCGGATTGAGCAGCCGCAGCGGGTTCGATGCGCCCGCAAAGTCGGCTTCCCAGGCCGGCTCGACGAACGCGAAGTTGATCGTCTCGCGGTAATCGCAGGCCGCGATCCGTTCCCGCACCGCGTGCAGCGAGCGCCGTGTCTCGGACGGCGCGCTCATCTTCGCCTGCGCGCGCGGCGGATGCGCCGGGATGTTGTCGAAGCCGTACAGCCGCGCCACTTCCTCGATCAGGTCTTCCTCGATGCCGATGTCGAAGCGATAGGAGGGCGGGTCTACGATGAATTCGCTTTTCTTGCGGCGGAACGAAAAAGCCAGGCGGCGGAAAATCGATTCAATTTGCTTCGCATCGACATCGATTCCCAGAACCTTCTGCGCGCGCGCCACGCGCATGCGCACCGGCTTTCTCTTCGGCAGGCGCTTGACCAGGTCCACCGTAGGGCCGGGCTCGCCGCCGCAGATCTCCAGGATCAGCTGCGTCGCGCGCTCGATGCCGGGGGCGTTGTTTTCGAAGTCCACGCCGCGCTCGAAGCGGTGCGCGGCGTCGCTCGCGAAGTTGTAGCGGCGCGCGCGCCCGGCGACCGCCTCCGGGAAGAAGAACGCCGATTCGAGGAACAGGTTCTGCGTGCCGGTCTCGGCCTTGGTGGATTCGCCGCCCATGATGCCGGCGAGGCCGATCGGGCCCGAATCATCGGTGATGCACAGAACCGCGGCATCGACGCCGACTTCCTGGCCATTCAGCAGCAGCAGCTTCTCCCCGTCGCGGCCCCAGCGCACGTCGATCGCGCCCTTCAGCTTGTCCAGGTCGTAGACGTGCAGCGGACGGCCGAGCTCGAGCATCACATAGTTCGTGACGTCCACCAGCGCCGAGATCGAGCGCTGGCCGGCGCGCTCCAGGCGCTGCCGCATCCAGGCCGGCGTCGCCGCGGCGGCGTTCACGTTGCGGATCACGCGTCCGGCGAAGCGGCCGCAGCCCTCGGGCGAGCTGATGCGGACCGGGTGCCTTGATTTATCTCCAGGTTTTATCTTCTTTACTTCGGGGTTTTTCAGTCTGGCTCCGGTGAGCGCGGCAACCTCTCTCGCCACGCCCAGTACCGAAAGACAATCCGCGCGGTTCGGCGTCAGCTTGAAGGTGAGCACATGCTCGTCGAGCTGGAGCAGTTTGCGGACATCTGAACCTGGCTTCGCATCAGCCGCAAGCTCCAGCAAGCCCGAATGATCGTCAGAGAGCCCCAGCTCTCTTGCGGAACAAAGCATGCCCTGGCTGTCTACGCCTCTTAGCTTGGTGTGTTTTATCTCCAACGAACCCAGAACAGTACCCACCGTCGCAAGCGGAGCTTTCATTCCTGCTCGAACATTGGGCGCGCCGCAAACCACTCTGAGCGCTTCGCGGCCGTCATTCACCGTGCAGACCGTGAGCTTGTCGGCGTTCGGATGCTGCTCGACCGCGAGAATCTCGCCGACCACGACGCCGGCGAAGGGCGGCGCCACCGGCCTGCAGGACTCGACCTCGAGCCCGGACATGGTGAGCAGATGGGCCAGCTTGTTGATCGCCAGTTTCGGATCGACAAAACCGCGCAGCCAATTCTCGGGAATATTCACGAGAATTGCCTCAGGAATCTCAGATCGCCGTCGAAGAACAGCCGCAGATCATCGATGCCATAGCGCAGCATCGTCAGGCGCTCGAGGCCCGAGCCGAACGCAAAGCCCATATAGCGCTCCGGATCGAGGCCGAAGTTGCGCACCACCTGCGGGTGCACCTGGCCCGCGCCCGAAAGCTCCAGCCAGTGCCCCTTGAGGGGCCCCGAGCCGAACTGCAGATCGATCTCCGCGGAGGGTTCGGTGAACGGGAAGTAGGAGGGCCGGAAGCGGACCTCGAGTTCCTCGGACTCGAAGAAGCGCTGCAGGAAATCGGTGTACACGCCCTTCAGGTCCGCGAAGCTCACGTCCTCGCCGATCCACAGCCCCTCGACCTGGTGGAACATCGGCGAGTGGGTCGCATCCGAATCCACGCGGTAGGTGCGCCCGGTCGCGATCACCTTGATCGGCGGCACCTTCGGCGCGCCCCGGAACCGCTCCACCCAGGCCCTGGCGTAGCGCACCTGCATCGGACTGGTGTGGGTGCGCAGCAGCAGCGGCAGGCCCGCACCTTCCCTCGATTCGTCCTTCAGGTCGACGTAGAACGTGTCCTGCATCGAACGCGCCGGATGGTTTTCCGGATTGTTGAGCGCGGTGAAGTTGTACCAGTCGGTCTCGATCTCCGGGCCATCGGCGATCTCGAAGCCGATGGAAGCGAAGATCTCCTCGATGCGCCGCCAGCTGCGGCTGATCGGGTGCAGCCCGCCGCGGCCGCGGCCGCGGCCGGGGAGCGTCACATCCAGCGCCTCCTCGGCGAGGCGTGCATCCATCTTCGCCAGCGCGAGTTCGGCGCGGCGCGCTTCGAGCGCAGCCTCTATTTTTTCTACTGCTGAGTTATAGGATTTGCCGGCAGATTTTTTTTCTTCAATCGACAAGGATCCCAGGGACGCGCGGAATGCCGAAAGCGCGCCGCTTTTCCCGAGAAAGCGCGCCTTGGCGTTCTCAAGCGCAGCCGGATCGGCTGCGGCCGCGAATTCCGCCGCCGCGCGCCCGACGATGGCGTCAAGGTCCTTCATGCCGACACGGTCTTGCATCCCCATGCCCCGGGGGCCGGGGTCAGTGAGCGAGGTTGGACTTGACCTGGCCCGCGATCTTGGCGAATGCGGGCTTGTCGAGCACCGCGAGGTCGGCCAGCACCTTGCGGTCGATCTCGATGTTGGCCTTCTTCAGACCGGCCATGAACGCGCTGTAGCTCATGCCGAGCTCCCTCACCGCGGCATTGATGCGCGCGATCCAGAGCGCCCTGATCTCGCGCTTGCGGTTGCGGCGGTCGCGGTAGGCGTACTGCCCCGCCTTCATCACCGCTTCCTTGGCGACGCGGAAAACATTGCCGCGGCGGCCGCGGAAACCCTTGGCCTTCTTCAGGACCTTCTTGTGGCGCGCGCGCGCCGTTACGCCGCGTTTGACTCTGGGCATGGCGCGCTCCTCAGCCGGAGTACGGCAGCATCGCGCGCACCGCGCGCTTGTTGCTGTCGTGGACGTTGGTGGTGCCGCGCAGGTGGCGCTTCCTCTTGGTGGACTTCTTGGTGAGGATGTGGCGCATGAAAGCCTGCGAGCGCTTGATCGAACCGCCCGAACGGACCTTGAACCGTTTCGCGGCCGACTTCTTCGACTTCATCTTGGGCACAGCATTAGCTCCTGTCTGCTATTGCGCCGTGGCGGGCTTCGCCTCGGCTACCGGATCCTTCGCTTCTGTTGCTTGTGTTGCTTCCTTTGCTTCCTTCGCTTCCTTCGGCGCCTTGGGCGCCTTGGGCGCCGAGGGCTTTTTCGCCTTTACCGGCAGCGCCTTTTTCTTCGGCGCCAGCACCATCACCATCTGCCGGCCCTCGAGCCGGGGAAACTGCTCGATGATCGCGTGCGCCTCGAGGTCCTTGCGCACCCGCTCGAGCAGCCGCACCCCGAACTCCTGGTGCGCCATCTCGCGGCCCCGGAACCGCAGGGTCACTTTCGCCTTGTCGCCCTCATCGAGGAACTGGATCAGCTTGCCGACCTTGATCTTGTAGTCGCCTTCGTCCGTGCTGGGGCGGAACTTGATTTCCTTGACCTGGATCTGCTTCTGCTTGAGCTTCGCCTCGTGGGCCTTCTTCTGCTCCCGGTAGCGGAACTTGCCGTAATCCATCAGCTTGCAGACCGGCGGCACCGCGAGCGGCGCGATCTCTACCAGGTCCACGTTGCGCTCTTCCGCCATTCGCAGCGCGTCCGCGATTGCCACGATGCCGAACTGCTCTCCGTCGTCTCCGACCAGGCGCAGCTGCGGCGCGGTGATCTCTCCGTTGATGCGTTGCGATCTCTCGAGTGCGATGGGTGACAACTCCTCTTCTCGTCAAAAAAAGCGGCTGTGCCGCTACGCGCGCGCCTCGTTGCCGAGGCGCTCGATGAAGGCATCGAGGGCCATTGCCCCCAGGTCCTCACCGCTGCGCGTGCGCACAGCCACGCTTCCAGCCTGCTTTTCCTTGTCGCCGACCACCAGTTGGTAGGGCAACTTTTGCAGGCTATGTTCCCGAATTTTATAGGAAATTTTCTCGTTCCGCAAATCCGATTTGGCGCGGAAACCGGCCTCGCGCAGGCGCCCGGCGACCTGTTCGGCGTAGGCCGCCTGGTGCTCGGTGATGCTCAGCACCACCACCTGCTCGGGGGCGAGCCAGAGCGGGAAGGCGCCGCCGAAGTTCTCGATCAGGATCCCCAGGAAGCGCTCCATCGAGCCGACGATCGCCCGGTGCAGCATCACCGGCGTATGCCGGGCGTTGTCCTCGCCGACATACTCGGCGCCCAGCAGCCCGGGCATGCTGAAGTCCACCTGCATGGTGCCGCACTGCCAGAGGCGGCCGATCGCATCCTTCAGCGAATACTCGATCTTCGGACCGTAGAAGGCGCCCTCGCCCGGCGAGACGATGTATTCGACCCCCGAGCGCTTCAGCGCCTCGCTGAGCGCCGCCTCGGCCTTGTCCCAGACCTCGTCGGCGCCGATACGCCTTTCCGGCCGCGTCGAGACCTTGTAGACGATCTCGCCGAAGCCGAAGTCGCGGTAAACCTTCTGCAGCAGCGCCGTGTAGGCGACGCATTCGCCCAGGATCTGGTCCTCGGTGCAGAAAATGTGGCCGTCGTCCTGCACGAATCCGCGCACCCGCATCAGGCCATGCAACGCGCCCGAGGGCTCGTTGCGGTGGCAGGAGCCGAACTCGCCGTAACGCAGCGGCAGATCGCGATAGCTGCGGATACCCTTGTTGTAGATCAGGATGTGGCCCGGGCAGTTCATCGGCTTGACCGCGTAGTGGCGCTTTTCCGACTCGGTGAAGAACATGTTCTCGCGGAAGTTGTCCCAGTGGCCGGTGCGCTTCCACAGGCTGACGTCGAGGATCTGCGGGCCGCGCACCTCGTGATAGCCGTTGTCGCGGTAGACGCGGCGCATGTACTGCTCCACCTGCTGCCACAGGATCCAGCCCTTCGGATGCCAGAAGACGAGTCCCGGCGCCTCCTCCTGCATGTGGAAAAGATCGAGCTGCGTGCCCAGGCGCCGGTGGTCGCGCTTTTCGGCCTCCTCGAGCATCTTCAAGTAGGCGTCCTGCGCCTCCTTGCTGGCCCACGCGGTGCCGTAAATGCGCTGCAGCATCTCGTTCTTCGAATCGCCGCGCCAGTAGGCGCCGGCCACGCGCATCAGCTTGAAGACCTTGCACTTGCCGGTCGAGGGCACGTGCGGTCCGCGGCACAGATCGATGAAATCGCCCTGCGAGTAGAGCGAGATTTCGTCCGCCACCGGGATCGAACGAATGATTTCCGCTTTGTATTTTTCACCCAGAGACTCGAAAAACGCGGCCGCCTCGTCGCGCGGGAGGGCTTTTCGCGTGACTGCAAAATCTTTCCTGGCCAGCTCGCCCATGCGCTTCTCGATCGCCACGAGGTCCTCGGGCGTGAAGGGCCGCTTGTAGGCGAAGTCGTAGTAAAAGCCGTTCTCGATCACCGGCCCGATCGTCACCTGCGCCTCGGGAAACAGCTCCTTCACCGCATGCGCCAGCAGGTGCGCCGTGGAATGGCGCAGGATCTCCACCCCTTGCGCGCTCTTGTCGGTGATGATCGCGAGATCGGCGTCGGATTCGATCCGGAAGCCCGTGTCGACGAGCTTGCCGTTCACCTTGCCGGCAAGCGCGGCGCGCGCCAGACCGGCGCCGATGGATTGCGCCACTTCGGCGACGGTGACCGGCCCCGGGAAGTCTTTCACCGAGCCATCGGGCAGGCGGATGTTGAGCATGGTTCCAGGAATCCATCGGGGGCAAAAAAAAGTGCGGTCGAGCCGCACTCCTGGTCGCACCTTCAGGGTGCGGAAATCATACCACGCGCCCGCCGCGGTGCCGGCGCATCAGCTCGCCAAACTGGTCCGCCGGCAGCGGCCGGCTGAAGAGGTAGCCCTGCATCTTGTCGCAGCCGGATGCCTTCAATACATCCCGCTGTTCCGCGGTCTCGACGCCCTCCGCGACGGTCTGCAGGCGCAGGCTGCGCGCGAGTCCGATGATGCCCTGCGTGATGGCCGCGCTGTCCGCATCGGTCACCATATCCCGCACGAACGAGCGGTCGATCTTCAGCTGG
>MEQQ01000147.1:344-702 GCA_001770285.1 Betaproteobacteria bacterium RBG_16_66_20 | reverse complement strand
CCTGCATGATGGCGGTCTCGGTGATCTCGAGCTTGAGCAGGCGCGGCGGCAGTTCGCTTTCGCGCAGTACCTCCCCGACCATCTGGGCGAGACCCTTCTCGCGGAACTGGCGCGCCGAAAGATTGACAGAGATTCCGATCTCGGGCATCCCGGCGGTACGCCACTCGCCGAGCTGGCGGCAGGCGTCGCGCAGCACCCACTCCCCGATCGGAACGATCAACCCGGTCTCCTCCGCAAGCGGAATGAACTCCGCGGGCGGGATCAGTCCGCCGTCGTCCCTGCGGCAGCGCACCAGCGCCTCCACGTCGGTAATGCTGCCGTCCTCGAAGCTCACCAGCGGCTGGAAGTGCAGCAGCAG
>MEQQ01000147.1:0-338 GCA_001770285.1 Betaproteobacteria bacterium RBG_16_66_20 | reverse complement strand
ATGCTCCAGCGCGCGGCGCAACTGCGCTTCCATGGTCAGCATTTCGAGCGCCCGCGCGTTCATGTCCGCCGTGTAGAAGCGGTACGCGTTGCGGCCCGCCGCCTTCGCCTGATACATCGCGGCGTCGGCGTTTCTGAGCAGCGTATCGTAGTCGGCGCCGTCCGCCGGATAGATCGCCGCGCCCACGCTGGCGGTAATGCTCAGTTCGCGTCCCTCGATCAGCATCGGCTCGGCGATCGCCAGCAGGATTTTTCCCGACACCAGCGCAACGTCGTCCGCGCGCCCCATGTCGGCGAGCACGACGACGAACTCATCGCCACCCAGCCGGGCGACGGTGT
>MEQQ01000146.1 GCA_001770285.1 Betaproteobacteria bacterium RBG_16_66_20 | reverse complement strand
TCGCCCAGGATCATGAAGGTCGCGGTGCCCTTGCCGAAGCACTCGGCGATGTTCGGGCAGGACGCTTCCTCGCAGACCGTGTGCAGTTTCTGCTCCCTGAGAATCCGCTTGACGGCGTGGAACTGCGAGCCGGCGCTGGCCGCACGGACGCGAATCCAATCCGGCTTGGGGAGCCTTTCCCTGCGGAAAAATTGCAGGCGCGACGTCTTCAGCGCGCCCTTTTCCTTGACGCCGGCTTCACGCATGTTCGATTCTCTCGATGAGCAGCGCGGCGAGCTGCGCTCCGGCGGCATCGACCGAGAACTCGAACCCCAGATCGCGCGTCTGCGTCACGCGCAGGCCGGGTTGGCCGCAGGGATCAATTGCCTCGAAGGGCGCGAGATCCATGTCCACGTTCAGGGCGAGTCCGTGGAAAGCGCAACCCCTGGTCACGCGGATGCCGAGCGCCGCGACCTTGGCGCCCGCCACATAGACGCCCGGTGCCCCGGGCTTCCTTTCAGCGCGACTTCCGAGGAGGTCGATCACCGACTGCTCGAGCATGGCGACGAACTGCTTCACCTTGATGCCGCGGCGCGCGAGATCCACCAGCGTATAGAGCACCACCTGGCCCGGACCGTGATAGGTGATTTCGCCGCCGCGCTCGACCTGTATGACCGGAATGCCGTTGTCCGCTTTGGGCCCGAAGCCGGCAGCGGCGGCCAGGCCGCGCGTATAGACCGGCGGGTGCTCCAGCAGCCAGAGTTCGTCGGCGCTGTCCGCGTTGCGATTCGACGTGAACTCGCGCATCGCCTTCAAAGTGGATTCATAGGGGCTCAACCCCAGATGAACGACGCGAACCCGTTCGATCACCGCAGCCATCAAAGCACCATCACCACGGCGGGGTAGTCGCACAGATCCTGGTAGAGCGCATCGAGCTGCTCGCGGGAGGTGGCGTTCACGGTGACGGTGAGACTGATGTACTTGCCCTCGCGGCTCGGGCGCGTTTCGATGGTCCCCGGCATGAAATCGGGCGCGTGCCGCAGCACGATCTCGATCACGTCCTTCGCGAAGCCGCCTTCCCTGCGCCCCATGATCTTGATCGGGAACGCGGTCGGAAAGGCGAGCATTAACGCCGTCTCTGGCGGCGCCGTCACCGGCGCTTCAGGCGGCTTGCCGTTCCTTTCCTGCACGCATCACCTTTTGCTTGAATTCCTGGTAGAGCGCGTAGACGCGGTGAAATACCGGGCCGGGCTTGCCGCCCGCGACCGGCTTGCCGTCGAGCAGCACGATCGCGAGCACTTCCTTGGAGGAAGATGTCACCCAAATCTCATCCGCGGTACGCACTTCGGACTCGCTGATGTCGCGGAACTCGAGCGGCAAGCCCGCGGCCTGCGCGATCTCGGCAATCACGTCGTAGGTGATGCCGGGCAGGATCAGGTTCGACTTGGGCGGCGACAGGATCACGCCAGCCCTGACCACGAACACGTTCGAGGCCGAGGCTTCGGTGAGCTTGTGGTCGCGGAAAAGGATGGTCTCGATTGCGCCCACGTCGGCCGAGGCCTGGCGCAGCAGGCAGTTGCCGATCAGCGAAATCGACTTGATGTCGCAATGCAGCCAGCGGTCGTCAACGGCGGTGACAGCCGCCGCACCGCGTTCTACCAGCTCTCGCGGCGGATTGACGAGCGGACTGGACATGATGAACACCGTGGGCGCGGCGTCTTTCGGGAATGCGTGGTCGCGTTTGGCAACGCCGCGCGTCACCTGGAAATATACGCCCTGGTCCTCGAAGGACTGCTTTGCGACCAGCTGCAGGATGATGTCGCGCCATTCGGCGCGGTTGTAGGGATTGCGGATCCGGACCGCGGCGAGGCTGCGCTCCAGGCGCGCCAGGTGCTCGTCCATCCGGAACGGCACGCGCGAATACACCGGCACCAGCTCATAAACACCGTCGCCGAAGATGAAGCCGCGGTCGAGCACCGGAACGCGCGCCTCCTCGATCGGCATGAACTTTCCATTCAGGAAGACCATGATCGCCCCGTTACTGTAACCAGAGTCTCAGTGTATCCCAGGCGCGGCCGAAAAACCCCGCCGCCGCCACCGGCTCGAGCGCGATCACCGGGTACTCGCCCAGCGGTTTGCCATCGAGCGTGACGCGCAGATTGCCGACGCGGCCGCCTTCGGCCACCGGCGCGACCAGCGGCGATTGGGACAGCAGTTCCGCCTTCAACTTGCCGCCCAGACCCTTGGGCACGGTCACCACCAGGTCGCCGCGGAAGCCTGCCTTGAGCGTCGCCTTCGCACCCTTCCAGACCTCGATCTCCTTCACCGCCGCGCCGCCCGCGTACAGCCGCACCGCGTCGAAGAACTGGAAGCCCCAGTTGAGCAGCTTCTGCGACTCCTGCGCGCGCGTGGATTCGGAGGTCGAGCCGAGCAGCACCGAAAGCAGGCGCCGCGGGCCGCGCTTCGATGACGCGACCAGGCAGTAGCCCGCCGCTTCGGTGAAACCGGTCTTGATTCCGTCCACCGTGTTGTCGAGCCAGAGCAGGCGGTTGCGGTTCGGCTGGGTGATGCCGTTGTAGCGGTACTCGCGCTGCGAGTAGTACTGCGCATACTGCTCGGGAAAATCGCCGATCAGGGCGGAGGCCAGCAGGTACAGATCGCGCGCCGTCGAGTAGTGCAGCGGATCGGGCAGGCCCGACGCATTCATGTATCTGGTGTTCTTCATGCCGAGCCGCTCTGCCTCGCGGTTCATCATTGCCGCGAACGCCTCCTCCGAGCCGGCGACCTGCTCGGCGAGCGCGATGCAGGCGTCGTTGCCCGATTGCACGATCATGCCGCGGAGCAGTTCGTCCACCGTCACCGGCTTCCTCGGTTCGATGAACATGCGCGAGCCCGGCGCGCGCCAGGCGCGCTCCGAAACCTTAACCTGCTGATCGAGCGCGAGTTTTTTTTCTTTCAGGGCGGCGAACACCAGATACGCCGTCATCAGCTTGGTCAGCGAAGCGGGCTCGAAGCGCTCATCGGGCCTCTCGGCGGCGAGGATCTGCCCGCTGGAAACGTCCGCGACCACCCAGGCCCGGCCGACGACCTGGGGCGGCGCTTGCGCAACGGCAAGCGCCGGGAAAAGGAGAAACGCGCAAAGCAGACGGCGCAGCATCGGGAATTCGCGGCCAGCGTGAAACGAAAGGCCGCGGATTATAGCTGCTGCCGGCCGTTACCTGACGACCAGCAGCGGCCTGAGGTTGAATTCCGACTGAATGCGATCGGCGATCGTGCGCGCCTCGTCCTGCGAGCGGTAGGGGCCCAGGTGCAGGCGGAACAGGGCGCCGCCGGCGATCACCTGGATCGTTTCCGACAGCCAGGCGAGCTCGCGGTAGACGCGAACACGGAAGTTCTCGGCCGCTTCGCGAGCGGAAAAGACTCCCAACTGCAGGAACACGCCATTGGTTTCGGTTTTCGCTTCCTGAACCGGTGCTGTTTTTCCCGGCAAAAGGGATTCCACTTCAACGCGAGCACTGCCGACTTCCACGTAACCCAACTTCCAGGCGGCGGTGTACGAAAGGTCGATGATCCGGTCGGAGTGGAACGGGCCCCGATCATTGATCCGCACCACCACGCTGCGGCCGTTGGCGATGTTGGTGACGCGAACGTAGCTCGGGATCGGCAGCGTCGGATGCGCCGCGGTCATGGCGTACATGTCGTAGGGTTCGCCGCTCGAGGTCGGCGCGCCGTGAAAGCGCCGGCCGTACCAGCTCCCGATCCCGATCTGCTTGAACGGCGCCGCGCCCGCAACCGGCGCGTAATCCCGGCCGAACACCTGGTAGGGGCGGTTGGCGAAACGGTGCAGCGGTTCGGGCTTCGGAACTGCATCTGGAATTGCCCCCAGGTTCGGCGGCGGATTGGCGCCCGGCCCGTCGTCCTTGTAATAAGCGCCCTTTCCCGATGCAGCGGGAGGTGCCGCGGCAGATTTTTCCGGCGATGGCCGTTCCACCGCTGCTGGCGGCGCTTCATTTCGAGAGATTGTTCCGCAGCCCGAAACCGCAAGGAATGCCACAATCACTACTCGTCTCACGCCTGCTCGTAGACCACGTTGCCGGCGACGATCGTCGTGCGCACGCGCCCGGTGAGTTCGTAGCCGAGGAACGGCGTGTTCTTGCCCTGGCTCTTGAGCGCTTCGGGCACGATGCGCCAGTGCTGTCCGGGGTCGAACACTGCCAGGTCCGCGGGCGCGCCGGGTTCGATGCGCCCCGTTTGCACGCCGAGGATGCGCGCCGGATCGCTGGTAACGCGCGCCAGCGTCTTTGCCAGCGGCAGCTTCCTCTCCGCGCCCCACTTGAGCACGAGCGGCAGCAGCAGTTCGAGGCCGGTGGCACCCGGCTCGGCTTCGGCAAACGGCATCTGCTTTTGGTCTTCGTCCACCGGCGTGTGGTCGGACACCGCGCAGTCGATGGTACCGTCGGCGAGGCCCGCGGCAAGCGCCTCGCGGTCGCGTTGCGAGCGCAGCGGCGGCTCGAGCCGGCAATGCGCATCGTAGTAGCCCAGGTCAAGCTCCGACAGGTGCACGTGATGGATGCCTACGTCACAGCTGACCGGCAGGCCCTCCTTCTTCGCGGCACGGACCATTTCGGCGCCGACCGCGGTGGAAAGCCGGCAGATATGCACGCGCGTGCCGGTGGCGCGCACCAGCTGCAGCACGGTACCGAGCGCGATGGTCTCGGCGAACGACGGAATTCCGGGAAGACCCAGCCGCGTCGCGACTTCGCCGTCGTGCGCGACGCCGCCGTGCGCGAGCCAGCGGTCTTCCGCGCGCAGCCACACCGGAAAGCCGAAGGTGCCGGCATACTGCATCGCGCGCCAGAGCAGCTGCGTGTCGGCGAGCGGCGCGTTCGCCTGCGAGAAGGCGACGCAGCCCGCCTCGGCAAGCTCGGCCATCTCGGTGAGCCGCTCGCCGGCGAGCTTCACGGTGAGTGCGCCGACCGGGTAGACGCGCGCCCGCGCCAGCACTTTGGCGCGCCGGCGCAGCATGTCGACGAGGCCCGGTTCGTCCAGCGGCGGATCGGTGTCCGGCGGGCAGGCAAGGCTGGTCACGCCCCCCGCCACCGCCGCGTCCATCTCCGATTCGAGCGTCGCCTTGTACTCGTAGCCCGGTTCGCGCAACCGCGCCGACAGGTCGATCAGGCCTGGCGCGACAACGAGACCTTTGGCATCAATTGTTCTTTCTGCTTTCTCTTTCGCACTGGAAATTCTTCCATCGGAAATAAAAACGTCCCCAATTTCATCCCGCCCGCTGGCCGGATCGATCACGCGCCCGCCGCGGATCAGGATTTTCATCAGTTCCCCGCCACGATGGACATGACCGCCATGCGCACCGCTATGCCGAAAGTGACCTGCGGCAGGATCACCGAGTGCGGGCCGTCGGCGACCGGGGAATCGATTTCGACGCCGCGGTTCATCGGCCCCGGATGCATCACGATCGCGTCCGGCCTGGCGAGCGCGAGCTTGTCCGCGGTAAGGCCGTAGTGCTTGAAGAACTCCTGCGCCGAGGGCAGCAGTGCCCCGTCCATGCGCTCGTTCTGCAGCCGCAGCATGACCACCACATCGCAGTCCTTCAGGCCCGCGCGCATGTCGTGGAACACGCGCACGCCGAGCGCCTCGACGCCTGCGGGCAGCAGCGTCTGCGGCCCGATCACGCGCACCTCCGGCACGCCGAGCGAGGTGAGGCCGTGGATCAGCGAGCGCGCGACGCGCGAATGCAGCACGTCGCCGACGATCGCCACCGTGAGTTGCGCGAAATCCTTCTTGTAGTGGCGGATGGTGTAGAGATCGAGCAGGCCCTGGGTCGGGTGCGCGTGCCGGCCATCGCCCGCGTTGATCACGTGCTCGTGCGGCTTGACGTGGCGCGCGATCAGGTAGGGCGCGCCCGAGGAACCGTGCCGCACCACGAACACGTCGGCCTGCATCGCCGACAGGTTGGCCACCGTGTCGAGCAGCGACTCGCCCTTGGACTGCGAACTCGCCGCGACGTTGAGGTTGATGACGTCGGCCGACAGCCGCTTGGCGGCAATCTCGAAGGTGGTGCGGGTGCGGGTCGAGGGTTCGAAGAACAGATTGAACACGCTCTTGCCCCGCATCAGCGGCACCTTCTTCACTTCGCGTTCGGTGACCCCCGCGAAGGACTCGGCGGTATCGAGGATCTGCACCAGGATCTCGCGCGGCAGGCCCTCGGTCGAGAGCAGGTGCTGCAGCTCGCCGTTGGCGTTGAGCTGCGGGTTACCCGGCACGTTCGAGCTCCAGCGACAGCTTGCCGTCCGCGGCGCGCTTCAGACGCAGCCGCATGCCGGCGGGCACCTCCAGCTGCGCGCCGCAGTACTGCGCGGCGATCGGCAGCTGCCGTCCGCCGCGGTCGACGAGCACCACCAGCGATATGCTCCTCGGCCGGCCGTAGTCGAAGAGTTCGTTCATCGCCGCCCGCACCGTGCGTCCGGTGTAAAGAACGTCGTCCACGAGCAGCAGGTCGCGGCCTTCGACCTCGAACGGAATCCGGGTGCGCTTGGGGTCGTGCTTGAGGCCCTCTTTGGCGTAGTCGTCGCGGTAGAACGCGATGTCCATGAACCCCAGCGGTTCCTTCAGCCCGAGCAGCGGGTGCAGCCGCTCGGCGAGCCAGGCGCCGCCGGTATGCAGGCCGATCATCGCGGTGGCCGGTGTGACGCGGGCTTTCAGTTGCGCGGCAAGTTTGGGCAGCAGCGCTTCCGCCTCAGGCAGCTTGGTCACGCCGCCCGGCCCTCGGAAGGATGGGAAAGGTACTGTTCCAGGATCACGTGCGCGGCATGGGAGTCCAGGGTTTTGCCGCGGGCAAGGCTGGCCGCCTTGCGGCTGCCGTACGCCGCGCGCATGCGGCTTTCGACTTCCGCCGAACTGTAGCGCTCATCCACCAGCGTCACCGGCAGCCGGAAGCGGCCGTTCAGCTGGCGCGCAAAACGCTCGGCGCGGCGTGTCATCTCGTGCGGCGCGCCGTCTTCGCCGAGCGGACGCCCCACCACCAGCATCGAAGGCTGCCACTCATTCACCAGGCGCTCGACCGCGGTGAGGCGGCCCGGCTGGGTTCGCGCGGCGATGCCCGGCAACGGATGCGCCGTGCCGAGTTCCGGCTCACCGACGGCGACGCCGATGCGCTGCAAACCGAAATCGAACGCGAGGACGGTGCCGGCAGTTGTACGGCTGGCCTTCTCAGGCATGTCCAGCCTGGTCGGCCAGCCGTGCGTAATCCAGGCCCAGCAGTTCCATCGCCGCGGGCAGCCGCTCGTCGGCCGGCAGGTCGAAGATGATCGCGTTCTTCGCCTCGACCGTCAGCCACGCGTTCTGCGTCAGCTCATGCTCGATCTGCCCGGCCGACCAGCCCGAGTAGCCGAGCGACACCAGCATTTTCGAGGGCCCCTCGCCGCGGCCTACGGCCTCCAGGATGTCCTTGGAAGTGGTAAGGCCGATGGCGTCGCGCACTTTCAGCGTCGATTGCCACTCGCCTGCGGGCAGGTGCAGCACAAAGCCGCGATCGGTCTGAACCGGGCCGCCGAAATAGACCGGCGCGTCGGCGAAGGCGCGGTCCTTGAGGGTGAGCGACAGGCGCTCGAACAGCGCCTGCAGTGTCATGTCGATGGGGCGGTTGACGACGATCCCGAGCGCACCCTGATCGTTGTGCTCGCAGACGTAAGTCAGTGTCCTCGCAAAGTACGGATCGGCCATGTTGGGCATGGCGATCAGGAAGTGATTCGTCAGATCGATCGAGGACACGCTTGGCGTTATTTTACCGCAAGGCGCACGCAGCGTCCTCACGACCGCCGCCGCCTTCAAAAGCTAGCTCAGAGCTCCACCAATTCGAAGTCTTCCTTGCGCGCGCCGCATTCGGGACAGGTCCAGTTCATCGGCACGTCTTCCCAGCGCGTGCCCGGTGCAATGCCTTCACCGGGAATACCGGCGGCCTCGTCGTAGACCCAGCCGCAAATCAGGCACATCCATGTCTTGAATTGAACTTGCTGTTCGGTCATTGGCGGCGGCACAGTAAAATTGCAGCGGATTCTAGCGCATGCCGTCCTCCCCTCCGATCGTTCTCGCCTTCGCGGCTTCCGATCCTACCGGCGGCGCAGGTTTGCAGGCGGACCTGCTCACGCTCGCGAGCCTCGGCTGCCATCCGCTGTCGGTGCTGACCGGGCTCACCGTGCAGGACACGCGCGGCGTCGAAAGCCTGCTCGCGATCGAGCCGGCGTGGGTCGCCGGCCAGGCGCGCCGATTGCTCGAAGATGTCCCGGTCGCGGCGTTCAAGCTCGGCGTTCTCGGCTCAGCCGCCAATGCCCGGATCATCGCGACGATCCTTGCCGAGCACCCCGGCGCCGCGGTGGTGCTCGATCCGGTGCTTGCCTCGGGCCGCGGCGATCCGCTCGCCGATGCCGAAACGGTGCAGGTGCTGCGCGCTGCGCTGCTTCCGCGCACGACCGTGCTGACGCCGAACAGCGTCGAAGCGCGCCGCCTCGCACTTGCCGGACCCGACGCCAGCCTGTCCGAGTGCGCGCGCGAACTCACGAAACTCGGCTGCAAATTCGTTCTCGTCACCGGCACGCATGAACCCGGCGCGCAGGTCAGCAACACGCTTTACGATTCGCGCGGCGCAGTGCGCCAGGATCACTGGCGCCGCCTGCCGGGGAATTACCACGGCTCGGGCTGCACCCTCGCCTCCGCGCTCGCGGCCCTGATCGCTAAGGGGCTGGGCGTCGAGAACGCCGTGCAGGCGGCGCAGCACTACACCTGGCAGGCGCTCGCGGCCGGATTTCAGCCCGGCCGGGGCCAGCTTCTTCCGGACCGGTTCTTCGAGACGCGGAGCAGGCGGTGAAACTGCGCGGACTCTACGCGATCACGCCCGACTGCGCCGACAGCGCATTGCTCATCGGCAGAGCCGGCCAGGCGCTTTCGGGCGGGATCGCGGCATTGCAGTATCGCAACAAGCTTGCAGGGCAAGAACAGCGCGTCCTTGAGGCAACGGCCCTCGCAACGAAGTGCCGCGAGCGCCGCGTCCCGTTCATCGTCAACGATGACGTGGCGCTCGCGCTCGAATCCGGCGCCGACGGCGTGCATCTCGGCCGCGACGACGGCGACCTTGCCGCCGCGCGCGCCAAGTTGCGCGGCAAGCTGCTTGGCGTCTCCTGCTACAACTCGCTCGCCGCGGCGCGTGCCGCGGTCGCCGCCGGTGCCGACTACATCGCCTTCGGGAGCGTGTTCCCGTCCCCGACCAAACCTGCGGCGGTGCGCGTGGCGCTCGCGCTCGAATCCGGCGCCGACGGCGTGCATCTCGGCCGCGACGACGGCGACCTTGCCGCCGCGCGCGCCAAGTTGCGCGGCAAGCTGCTTGGCGTCTCCTGCTACAACTCGCTCGCCGCGGCGCGTGCCTCGGTCGCCGCCGGTGCCGACTACATCGCCTTCGGGAGCGTGTTCCCGTCCCCGACCAAACCTGCGGCGGTGCGCGCCCCGCTCGCGCTGTTTGGCGAAGCGCGATCGCTCCGCGTGCCGCTGGTCGCGATCGGCGGCATCACGCTGGATAACGCGCCGCAGCTGCTCGTCGCCGGGGCCGACTGCCTGGCGGTGATCTCGGACCTGTTCGATGCGCCCGATATTGCCGAGCGGGCACGCAGCTACGGTAAGCTCTGGGCGCATGAAATCGCGCAATGAGATCCTGTTCGAGCGCGCGCGGGAGCACATCCCCGCAGGGGTGAATTCGCCGGTGCGCGCGTTCCGCGCCGTCGGCGGCACGCCGCCGTTTTTGGAGCGCGCCTCGGGCGCGTACCTCTGGGACGCCGACGGCAAGCGTTACATCGACTATGTCGGTTCCTGGGGACCGATGGTCCTCGGCCATGCGCATCCGCAGGTGGTGGAGGCCGTGCAGGCGGCGGCGTCGAAGGCCCTGTCCTTCGGCGCGCCGACCGAGGCCGAGATCGAACTGGCTGAGGCGATCTGCCGGCTGCTGCCCTCGATCGAGATGGTGCGCCTCGTGTCCTCGGGCACCGAGGCAACCATGACCGCCATCCGCCTCGCGCGCGGCCACACCGGTCGCAGCCTGATCGTCAAGTTCGAAGGCTGCTATCACGGCCACGCCGACAGCCTGCTGGTGAAGGCGGGCTCCGGCGCCCTCACCTTCGGCAATCCGAGCTCCGCCGGCGTGCCGCCGGAGACCGCTGCGCATACTCTCGTTCTTGATTTCAATAATATCGAACAGATCGAAAAAATCTTCGCCGCTCGCGGCGCAGATATCGCCGGCGTGATCGTGGAACCGGTCGCGGGCAACATGAATCTTGTCCTGCCCAAACCCGGTTTCCTCGAATCACTGCAAAAAAACTGCAGCCGGCATGGCGCGGTCCTCATATTCGACGAAGTAATGACCGGATTCCGCGTCGCGCTCGGCGGCGCGCAGGCGCGCTACGGCATTCGGCCGGACCTCACGACGCTGGGCAAAGTGATCGGCGGCGGGCTGCCGGTAGGCGCGTTCGGCGGCAGGCGCGAGATCATGGAGAAAATCGCGCCGCTCGGTCCCGTCTACCAGGCCGGGACGCTATCGGGCAATCCTGTAGCGGTCGCGGCGGGTCTGGCGACCTTGAAGCTGGTACAAGAAAAAGATTTTCAGTCGAAGATCGAAAAAACCACGCAATTACTCGTAGACGGTCTGGTCGCAGAAGCGCAAAAAGCCAAAGTCGTGTTCTCGGCGCAATCGGTAGGCAGCATGTTCGGGCTGTATTTCCGTGCCTCGCCGCCGGCGAGCTTTGCCGAAGTCATGCAATGCGACAAAGACCGCTTCAACAAGTTTTTCCACCAGATGTTGATGCGCGGCGTATACCTCGCGCCATCCGCCTACGAAGCCGGCTTCGTGTCGGCGGCGCACGGCGCCGCGGAAATCGACGCGACGCTGGCGGCCGCGCGCGAGGCCTTCCGCTCCCTATAGGAGAAACAGGGTCGCCAGGCCGAGGAAGATGAAAAAGCCGCCCGAGTCGGTGCAGGCGGTGATCAGCACCGAGGAGCCGACCGCCGGATCCTGGCCGAGCCGGGCGCGCAAGTAGGGAATCGCCACCCCCATTCCCGACGCAAGCAGCAGCGTCAGCAGCATCGCGAGCGCCATCACCCCGCCCAGCGCCACGCTGCCGTAAAGGATGTAGGTCACCACGCCGAGCAGTCCGCCCCAGAGCACGCCGTTCAGCGTCGCCAAGCCGAGTTCCTTGGCGACGAGTTTGGTCCAGTAGGAGGACTGGATCTGGCCGAGCGCCAGCGCGCGCACGATCATCGTAATGGTCTGGTTGCCCGAATTGCCGCCGATCCCGGCGACGATCGGCATCAGCGCGGCGAGCGCCACCAGCCGCTCGATCGAGCCTTCGAAGGCGCCGATCACGCGCGAGGCGATGAACGCGGTCACCAGGTTCACTGCCAGCCAGGCCCAGCGGTTCTTGAAACTGTTCCACACCGGGGCAAACACGTCTTCTTCCTTCGACAGGCCCGCCTCGGCGAGCTGGGTCTCGGCGCTTTTCTCCCGGATATGGTCCATCACCGCATTTACGGTCAGCCGCCCGATCAGGCGGCCGAATTCGTCGGCGACCGGCGCCGACACCAGGTCATAGCGCTCGAAGGCCTGCGCCGCGTCCTCCGCCGGATCTTCGGGATGGAACTTCATGCTCTCGGGCACCATGACCTGACCCACTTCGCGGTCGAGATCCGAGACGATGAGCCGGGCGAGCGGCAGCGTTCCCTTCAGGCGCTGCTCGCGATCGACCACGAACAGCTGATCGGTGTGCGCCGGCAGCTCGTCCAGCGCCCGCAGATAGCGCGTCGCGGCCTCGAGCGTCACGTCCTCGCGTACCGTGATCTGGTCGAAGTCCATCAGCGCGCCCACGGTACCCTCGGCATAGGAAAGCGCCGCGCGCAGCAGCACGCGCTCCTCCTGCGGCAGCGCCCGGATGACGTCCTGCACCACCTCCTCGGGCAGGTCCGGCGCCAGGTCGGCGATCTCGTCGGCCTCGAGGGTCTCGGCCGCGGCGACCAGTTCCTTCGAATCCATGGTGGCGATGAGCGACTCGCGCACCGCCTCCGAGAGCTCGAGCAGGATCTCGCCTTCGCGCTCGGTCTTGACCAGGTTCCAGACCAGCAGCCTCTCCTCCAGCGGCAGCGCCTCGAGGATGTAAGCGACATCGGCCGGATGGAGCGGATCCAGTTCGGCGCGCAGCGCCGCAGGTTCGTGCTTGCGCGCGAGCCTGTCCTGCACCGCGCGCAGGTTCTGCTGCAGGTCTTCGACTTCGAGGCGGGTCGGTAGCTCGCTCATACCGGCGCGAGTATGCCGCGATCCGGGGTTCCGCGCGTTAGGCGCCCGCCGTGCCGCTAGGGAATCTGTGCTGCCGGCATGCGCGCGAGGATCGTCTCGATCCGGCTCGCGACGTAGGGTGTGATGCGCCCCGGCGCATAGCGCCGCGGGCTCGGCAGAATCGCCGCGAGGAACGCCGCCTGCGGGGCGCTCAGGGCCGCCGCGCCGACCCCGAAGTGGTATCGGGCCGCGGCTTCGGCGCCGAACACCCCCTCGCCCCACTCCGCGAAATTCAGATAGAGCTCGAGGATGCGGCGCTTGCCGAGCGTGGCTTCGAGCATCCAGGTGATTGCGGCCTCCTGGCCCTTGCGCACCCAGGAGCGCTCGCCCGAGAGGAACAGGTTTTTGGCCAGTTGCTGGCTGATGGTCGAGGCCCCGGCCACCACCCTGCCCTTCTTCTCGTTCTTTTCGATCGCCTTCGAGATCGCCTCCCAGTCGAAGCCCTCATGGCCGACGAACTTGGCGTCTTCGGCGGCGACCACCGCGCGCTTCAACTGCGCCGAGATGCGCTCGTACCCGACCCACTGGTGCGCGAGCTTCGCCTTGGGGTCCTTCTCGCGCAGCCGCTCGATCCGCGCTTGCATGAAGGCGGTGCTGGCAGGCTCATACAGGCGCCACCACAGCACGTGCGCATAGAACCAGCACTGCACCGCCAGCACGACGGCCACCAGCGTGCCGAGGCCGTAGCAAAAGACTTTCCAGGCGGTGCGCGCAACGCGCAGCGCGCGGCCCCTCGCGGCCGCCATCAGCGCGCGCGCAGCGCCGCGATTACCGGCGCCGTATCCGGTCGCAGGCCGCGCCAGAGCAGGAACGATTCCGCCGCCTGCTCGACCAGCATGCCGGTGCCATCGCAGGCGTCGGCGCCCGCGGCGCGCGCCATGGCGAGAAACGGCGTATCGCGCCCGTAAACCATTTCGTAGCCGAGCGCGCCCGGCGCGAACGCAGCCGCGGTCAATGGCGGTGCCTCGCCCGCGAGGCCGGCCGAGGTCGCGTTGATCAGAAGATCGAACTGCGCGCCGCCGAGTTCGTCGTATCCCAGGCCCGCCGCCGCGCCGCCGCGCTGCGCGAGCGCGCGCGCTTTGCCCGCGATGCGATTCGCAATCACCAGACGCTGCGGGCCCGCGCCGAGCAATGGACCGAGCACGCCCTGCGCTGCGCCGCCCGCCCCCATCAGCAGGACGCGCTTGCCCGCGATGGCGCGCCCGAGGTTCACTGTGATGTCGCGCAGCAAGCCGACCCCATCCGTATTTTCGCCGCGCACGCCGCGATCCTCGAAGATCAGGGTATTCACCACTTGTGCCGCGCGCGCCCGCGCGCCCACTTCCCCCCGGCAATAGAGAAATGCCTGGTGCTTGAACGGCAAGGTAACGTTGGCACCGCGACCTCCCGCGGCCCGGAATTCGCCCGCGACGCGCGCAAAACCGTCCAGCGGCGCTTCAATCCGCTGATACTCGATGTCCTGTCCGGTGGCGCGCGCGAATTCGGCGTGGATCCAGGGCGATTTCGAATGCGCGACCGGATGGCCGATCACCGCGTAGCGATCGGTCATGCGCTACTTGGACTCGGTCCAGATCTTGTCGCCCTGGGCGAAAAACCAGGTGCGCGTGATGACCAGCAGGTCGGTGTCCTTGCGGATATCGGGCGGAAAAACCGCGAATGGCGCCGCCATCTGCACGATGCGGAACGCTGCCTGGTCGAGCACCTTGAGCCCCGAAGAGCGGTCCAGATCGATCGACTCCACCGTGCCATCGGGCCGGACCGTCACGGTGAGGCGCAGCGTGCCGTAGAGCTTGCCGCGCGCTTCGGCCGGGTAATTGAGGGTACCGACGCGCTCGATCTTGGCGCGCCAGTCCTCTTCGTACTGTGCGAAACGGTACTCCCTCGTGTTGGCGCCGATGAAGCGCTTGCGCGGCCGTTCCTGGTACGCCTGGGTCTGGCGCGCGATCTGCGCCTGCAGGTTGAGCATTGCAAGCGAACGGTCCGCCATGTCGCGCCCGGTAACCTGCGACGAGGCGTCTTCCGACGGCGCCTGGCGTTGCGCTTCGGCCGGGACTTTGGCGCCCAGTTCGCGGTTGAGCGCCAGCAACCGTTGTTGCTGCGCTTCCAGTTCGCGCTGCCGGCGCTGCGTCTCGGCCAGATCGCGGCCGGGATCGCGCGGATTGGTCACCGGCAACGGGCTGGTCGCGCGCTGCCTGGCGTCGGTATTGCCGCCGCCATCCAGGTTTGCCTGGGCGAGCGCCTTCGCGCGCGAGGGTTTGTCGCGCGCTTTTGCGTTGACCAGGATCACTTCGAGGGGCTGACTGGCCGGCTTCCAGCGCAGCGCTTCGGGAAAGCGGAAATGGACCGTCAGAAGGATCGCGTGCAGCAGAAGCGACGCCCCGACCGATACCGCCAGCAGGCGGGATTGGCGATCAAGCCCGCTCCAGTATTCGCGCGGATCCAGCAATAAGTTCGCGGTGTTGCCCTGCAAAATCACCTCTGAAGGCGAAGTTCCGCAGGCATTTTAGGCCCTTAGCGCGGCTTCTGCTCGCGCGCCTCGTGCTCGAGGGCCGCCTGCCCGTCCCCGGCCGCCGCCGTATCGCTTGCTTCCCGGCCCAGCGTCGCCCGCCAAGTGCATGCCACCGTACGCTCGATCAGGTCGGGTGCCTCCAGCGCCAGCCGCACGCGCGTGCCGGGCTCCAGTTCCGGCAGCGAGGGCACGCGCACCGCGAGCGGCAGCCCCTCGAAGCGCACCAGGTTGTCGCGCAGCACCGTGGCTTCGGTCTCGGCAATGCGTTCCTGCTCGAGCCAGCGCAGGCACCAGTACTGTTCCATTGCGCGCTGGTGCTCGTCAAAGCGCGCACTGGTCACCTCGAAGGCGCGCAGCGCCGTAAGCAGCGCCTCGGAATTGCGGGAAAAGGGCGGCCGTTGGCCGCGCAGGCCGGCGATGAGCTGCCACTGATTGACGAGGTCCACGTAGCGGCGCAGCGGCGAGCTCATCCAGGCATAGGACGCGACGCCCAGGCCTTCATGGGGCTCCGGATGCACGCTCAGCCGTACCTTCCCCGAGGACTGGACGCGGTAGATGCCGGCGAGGTCTTTTTCGGCGAGCAGCTCGCCCCACGCGCTGTTGGCGAAAATCATGAGTTCCGAGACGGTCTTTTCGAGCGGCGCGCCGCGCTTTCTCGCCTCGATCGCCACCCGGCCGCCCTCGACCTGAAATACATAGTCGAGCTGCGCGGCGCCGACGCTCGGCCTGCCGCGGCGCTTTTCCAGCGCCAGCGCGAGCTGCCAGAGCGTAAGCAGCTCTTGCTCCAGCGGCAGACCGATGCGCTCGCCCTTCTCGAACGCGGCGTTCAGCGCGTCGTGTTCCGCGTGGCGCAGGTTGGCGCTGATGCGCACGCGTTCCAGCTTCGTATGCCGGCCGCGCAAGGCGAAGTCGCTCGCCCCGACGACGAGATAGAGCGACACCACCGGGCGCTCGTTCCCCTCGTCTAGCGACAGGCAATCGATCGCATCCTCGGGAAGCATGGTGAATTTCCGGCCCGGCATGTAGGCGGTCGAGAGGCGTTCGCGCGCGATCGCATCCAGCGATGATCCCGGCGCAAAGGCGAGGCCGGGCGCGGCGATGTGGATGCCGATGCGCAACTCGTCTTCGGACACGCGCGTGACCGAGAATGCATCGTCGATTTCCGTGGTGCCGATGTCGTCGAGGCTGAAGGCCGCGCATGCGGCCAGCGGTAGCTCGGCGGGCGGGACCGGGGCCTCGTGCGCCGGAAAGTCGGTGCCCTTCGGATAGAACTCGTGCACGAAACGCCCGAGGTGATACGCGTGGCTGTCCCCCAGCAGGCCGCAGCGCTCGAACAGGCGCGGCGCCGAAAGGCCCAGCTGTGCGCAGGCCTGCTCCAGCGCCTTGGTCTCGGGCTTGGCGCGATCCGGCGCGTAAAGCAGCTCATCATGCAGCGCTGCGATCTCGGGCGGGCATTCCAGGCGCGACAGCTGCGCGGCCCACTGCGCGATGCTCTCCTGCAAGCGCTTCTTTTTCTCGGCGCCGGCAAGCGCGAGCTTGAGCGTGTCCTCGGGCGCCGCCTGGTAACGCCCGCGTCCGCGGCGGTAGAAATACATCGGCGCCGAGTGAAGCTTCAACAGCACGCCGGCGCATTCGAAGGGCGCCGGATCGCGACCGACGTAGTCGCGGGCGAGATCCTGGAAGCCGAACTCGGCGCCCTTGCGGCACTCCCAGAGGAAACCGGTGTCCAGGCCGTCGGCGAACTTGCGCGCCTCGGCGAGCAGTTCCGCGGCCGACGGCCGCTCGAAGCTGAGGACCACATTGGCGGCCTTGATCTTGGAACGCCGGCCATGCGGGCTCTCGATCCGGTAGGACGCCGGGCTTTGCGACAGCACCGCGCCGGCCTTGAACTCGCCCTCCTCCTCGTACAGGACGTTCATGTTCGGCTCAGTTGCCCGCCGGGATACCGGCAAATGCGAGGACGCGGCCGATGTGTTCGGGAAAACTCTGCAGAGTGTGGTCGCCGCCCTGGCGGATAATCATCCGCGCCCCCTCGTACTTGCGGGCCGCTTCGCGCCAGTCGAGCACTTCGTCGCCCGTTTCCAGCAGCAACAGGTAGCGCTCCGGGTCGATGCGCTCGACCAGCAGCTCGCGCCAGCCTTCAAGATGCGCCCTCGTCAGTTCGTACGGTTCTCCCGTATGCAGATTCTTCTGCGTGCCCAGATAGGCCGCCAGGCCGATGTGCGGCGTGATCGCGGGATTGATCAGGACGGCGCGGCAGCGCAGCCTTTCGGCCAGATAGGTAGCGTAAAAGCCGCCGAGCGAACTGCCGAGAAACGTGACGGTCTGCGGGTCGCGAGCCGCCGGATGTTGCGCGAGCACCGCCTCGATCGCGCCGATCGCCTCCCTGGGCGTGTCCGGCAGCGCCGGACAGGCGTACAGATGCGCGAACCCCCTCCCCTCCAGATGGGCTTTCATGACCTGCGCCTTGTGCGAGGCCGGCGAACTGTTGAAGCCGTGCAGATAGATGAGCATTGCGCGCTTCCGGCGGCTCAAGCTTTGGCCAGCGCCGTAAGGAGTTTCTGGTGGATGCCGCCGAAGCCGCCGTTGGACATCACCAGTACATGGTCGGCCTCGTGCGCCTCGGCGGCGATCGCGGCGACCAGCGCGTCGAGATCCGCCTCGCATCGGGCGCGCGGCCCGAGCGGTGCGAACACCGACCCGGCATCCCAGGCGAGGCCGGCACTGTAGACATAGACCCGGTCCGCCCCCGCAAAGCTCCCCGGCAGCGCCTCTTTCAGGACGCCCCGCTTCAGGGTGTTCGAGCGCGGCTCGAACACGGCGAGGATGCGGCCATCGCGGTTGCGCTGGCGCAATCCCGCGATGGTTTCGCGGATCGCGGTCGGATGGTGCGCGAAATCGTCGTACACGCGCACACCCCGAACGGCGCCCTTCAGCTCCAGGCGCCGCCGCACGCCCTGGAATCCGGAAAGCGCCACGGTTGCGGCATCCGGCGCGACACCCGCATGGCGCGCCGCGGCGATCGCCGCTAGCGCGTTCATACGGTTGTACTGCCCCGCCAGCGTCCATCCAAGACGCCCGACCGCCCTTCCCTGCCATGCGACCTCAAAACCGCCCTCGCCGTCGGGTTCGCCTGCCTCCCAGCCGCTCGGGACACCGAACAGCTCCAAGGGCGTCCAGCAACCTTGAGCAAGCACTCGCTTCAGAGCCGTATCCCGGCCATTCACCACGATCCGACCCGTTGCCGGGATCGTTCGAACGAGATGGTGGAATTGCCGCTCAATCGCTGCAAGATCAGCGAAGATGTCTGCATGATCGAACTCCAAATTGTTCAGAATCGCAGTTCTTGGACGGTAATGCACGAATTTGGAGCGCTTGTCGAAGAAGGCTGTGTCGTACTCGTCGGCCTCGATCACGAAACAGTCCGATGGGGAGGACCGGGCCGACATCTTGAGGTCCGGCGCGATGCCCCCGATCAGGAAACCGGGCCTTCGGCCTGCGCACTCCAGGATCCAGGTGAGCATGGCTGAAGTAGACGTCTTGCCGTGGGTTCCGGCAACAGCCAGTACCCACTTACTTATGAGAATCTGCTCGGCAAGCCATTGCGGGCCCGACTGATACCGGTCACCCCGGTCGAGGATCGCTTCCATGAGCGGGTTGCCACGGGCCACCACATTACCTACGACCCACAGGTCGGGCGCCAGGCGCAGCTGGTCCGCGCCGTAGCCTCCGATCAATTCGATCCCGAGCGCGGCGAGCTGTTCGCTCATCGGCGGATAGACCTCGGCGTCGCAGCCGGAGACCCGGAATCCGGCCTGCTTCGCGATCGCCGCGATTCCGCCCATGAAGGTGCCGCAGATGCCGAGGATGTGGAGATGCACTGCGAACGCAGCCGGACGACGGAAGCGGGCGATTGTACGCGAGCGCTGCGCTATCATCGCGCAGCGAAATCACGCCTCCGCTTCACCGATCCCACGTACCGCTCCAATGGAAAATCGCTGATGGGCCGCAACAGCGCGCGACAAAACGGCATGCGGGCGCAGATCGCCTCAGCAGCCGCCCGCATCATGGCCGAGGAGGGCGTGGACGACTTCGCGCGTGCCAAGCGCAAAGCCGCGCGCAGGCTGGGCGCCAGCGACACCGAAGCGCTGCCGGCGAACGGCGAGATCGAGGCCGAACTGCGCGCCTACCGGGCGCTCTATCAGGCCGACGAGCATCCGGAACGGATCGGCGGGCTGCGGCGCATCGCGCTGCAGGCGATGCGCGCGCTGGAGCGCTTCCACCCGTATCTCACCGGACCGGTCCTCACCGGTCTTGCCGGACCCTACGCGGATATCGACCTGCAGCTTTTCCCGGAGAGCACGAAGGAGGTCGAACTTTTTCTGCTCGATCGCAATATCGAATACACGGCGAGCGAGGCGCGGCGTTTCGCCGGCGACCGGGCGCACGCCGTTGCGGTGCTGTCGCTGGATTGGGAGGGAGCGCCGCTGCGGCTTTCGGTGTTCGACCCGCGCGACGAGCGCCTGGCGATGAAATCCTCCCAGGCCGGCCGGGTGATGGCGCGCGCCGGCATCGCGGAAGTCGGCGCCCTGGTCGGAATCGACTCCAGCGCAGCGAAGCATGGCGCCAAGCAGGCGTGAGGCGCTGATCCTCGGCGCCGCCGGCGTTGCGGCCGCCGCGGCCGGGTTTCTTGTCGGGCCGCTCCTGCTTCGGGATAAGGGGCGGGGGGACAGCATCCTGCGTTCGGCGACCTTGGTCGATCTCGCGGGCAAGCCCCGTCAGTTGGCCGAATGGGAGGGCCGGGTCCTCGTATGGAACTTCTGGGCAACCTGGTGCGCGCCCTGCCGGGAAGAAATCCCTCTGTTGATCGCGGCGAGGGAAAAGTACGGCCCTTCGGGCATCGAAATTGTAGGTATCGCCGTCGATAATGCTGCCAATGTACGAGAATTTTCGTTATCTTTCAGTATCCCCTATCCGATACTCCTGGCCGAAGCCGATGGCCTCGACCTCATGCGTAAACTGGGTAACAGCTCTGGCGGGCTGCCCTATACTGTCGTCATCGATCGACAGGGCAACCTGGTGCACCGCAAGCTGGGGGCGCTCAAGCAGGCGGATCTGGACGCCATCCTTGGGCCGCTGGCCCGGAGTTAACGGTTGCCGGCGCGACCGGAGCTCGACCCAGGCAGGGAAGGGGATAGCAATTTCGGCTAAAATGCCGGTATCTGCTGCGAAAAATGACGAAAAAACCAAAATCCAGGTCTGTGCTGGTATTGCACGGCCCCAACCTGAACCTGCTCGGAATCCGTGAGCCGGACATCTACGGGCGGGAGACGTTGGAGGCTATCAACCTGCGCCTGGTTGCGACCGCCAGGGCAGCGGGGGTCAAGCTCGACGCCTTTCAGAGCAATCATGAGGGCGTGCTGGTCGACCGTGTCCAGCAGGCGAAGGCCGATGGGGTCGGCTTCATTGTGCTCAATCCGGCCGCTTTCACCTACTCGAGCATCGCCCTGCGCGATGCCCTGACCGCGGTGCAGATCCCGTTCATCGAGGTCCACCTGTCGAACATTCATGCCCGCGAACCGTGGCGGGCGCATTCGCATTTCACGGCCGTAGCGGTTGGCAGCGTCCTTGGCCTTGGCAGCCGGGGCTACGACCTTGCGCTCGAATACGCCATCGCGCGGCTCACAGCCCGATAGCCCGGACGCCGGAAGGCTTCCCGAAGTGGAACACGCGGCGGGAGGGAACTGAGTGGACCTGCGCAAACTCAAGAAGCTGATCGACCTGGTACAGGAATCGGGCATCGCCGAGCTCGAGATTACCGAGGGCGAGGAAAGAGTGCGCATCGCGCGCGGCGGGGCGGTCAGCGTCACCCCGCCGGGCGCGGCCGCCCCCCTTCTCGCGTCCGTCGCAGCCGCGGTTCCCGCCGCCGCATCGAGCGCTGCCGCGCCGGCGCCCGCCGCCGCGGAGCCCCCGCCTGGCCGGCAGGGCCATACGGTGAAATCGCCGATGGTGGGCACGTTCTACCGTGCGCCCTCCCCGGAGGCGAAGCCATTCGTCGCGGCCGGCGATTCGGTGAAGGAGGGGCAGACGGTCTGCGTCATCGAGGCAATGAAGCTGATGAACGAGATCGAGTGCGACGCCTCGGGCGTGGTCAAGGCAATCCTGGTCGAGAACGGCCAGCCGGTCGAATACGGCCAGGCCCTGTTTATTATTGGCTGAAGGATGTTCGAGAAGATCCTGATCGCCAACCGCGGCGAGATCGCGCTGCGCATCCAGCGCGCCTGCCGCGAACTCGGCATCCGTACCGTGGTGGTGCATTCCGAGGCCGACACCGAGGCGAAGTACGTCAAGCTCGCCGACGAGTCGGTATGCATTGGTCCCGCCCCGGCCGCGGCGAGCTATCTGAACATCCCGGCGATCATCAGCGCGGCGGAAGTGACCGACGCCGAGGCGATCCATCCGGGCTACGGCTTCCTTTCGGAGAACGCCGATTTCGCCGAGAAAGTCGAGGCGAGCGGATTCGTCTTCATCGGCCCGCACCCCGAGAACATCCGCCTCATGGGCGACAAGGTCAGCGCCAAGCAGGCGATGATCAAGGCCGGCGTGCCGGTGGTACCCGGGTCAGAGGGTGCGCTGCCGGAGCAGGGGGCCGAAACCGTCAAGATCGCGCGCAAGATCGGCTACCCGGTGATCATCAAGGCTTCGGGCGGCGGCGGCGGGCGCGGCATGCGCGTGGTGCACACCGAAGCGGCGCTGCTGAACGCGGTCAATCTCACGCGCCAGGAGGCGCTCGCGGCGTTCGGCAACGGCACCGTGTACATGGAGAAATTCCTCGAGAATCCGCGCCACATCGAGATCCAGGTGCTGGCCGATGAGCACAAGAACGCGGTGTTCCTCGGCGAACGCGACTGCTCGATGCAGCGGCGCCACCAGAAAATCATCGAGGAAGCGCCCGCGCCCGAGCTCTCGGCGAGGCAGCGCGAACGGATCGGCGAGCGCTGCGCCGAGGCCTGCCGCAAGATCGGCTACCGCGGCGCCGGCACTTTCGAGTTCCTGTACGAGAACGGCGAGTTCTATTTCATCGAAATGAACACGCGCTTGCAGGTGGAGCACCCGGTGACCGAGATGATCACGGGCCTGGACCTGGTGCAGCTGCAGATCCGCATCGCGAACGGGGAAAAGCTGCCGTTCCGGCAGAAGGAGGTCGAACTGCGCGGCCATGCCATCGAATGCCGCATCAATGCCGAGGACCCCTACCGCTTCACGCCCTCGCCGGGGCGGATCACGTCGTACCACCCGCCGGGCGGGCCCGGCATCCGCGTCGATACGCACGTGTACGCGGGCTACAGCGTGCCGCCGAACTACGACTCGATGATCGGCAAGGTGATCGCGTACGGCGGCTCGCGCGAGCAGGCGATCCGGCGCATGCGCATCGCACTGTCCGAGATGGTGGTCGAAGGCATCCAGACCAACATCCCGCTGCACCTGGAACTGCTGCACGACCTGCGCTTCATGCGCGGCGGCACCTCGATTCACTACCTCGAGCAGAAGCTCGCCGAGGAGACGAAGAAAAAGAAGTAGGCCGGTGGCCTGGCTCTCGATCGCCCTCGAGCTGGACCCGCTGCAGGCCGAAACGCTTTCCGAGGCGCTGCTGGAAGCGGGCGCCGACTCGGTCGCGCTCGATCCGGCAGGATCGCAGATGCGCATCACCGTGCTCACCGGCACCGACGCCGACCCCGCGGCGCTGGTCGCACGCGCGGCTTCCACGGCCGGGCTGCTGCCGCCCGCATTTGCCATCACGCGGCTGGAGGACGAGGACTGGGTGCGGCGATCGCAATCGCAGTTCGGCCCGATTCGGCTCGCCGATCGCCTGTGGATCGTGCCGAGCTGGCATACGCCGCCCGATCCCGCCGCGATCGTCGTGCGGCTCGATCCGGGGCTGGCATTCGGCTCCGGCAGCCACGTCAGCACCCGCCTGGTGCTGAAGTACCTCGAGAAGAATATTCGCAAGGCAGACCGCGTGCTGGACTACGGGTGCGGCTCAGGTATATTGGCCATCGTCGCCGCCAAACTCGGCGCGGGCGAAATCGCCGCCGTGGATATCGATCCGCAGGCGCTTGCGACCACAACCGCGAACGCGAGCGACAATGGCGTGATCCTGCGCGTGGCGGCTCCGGAGTCTCTTCCCCCAGGAACCTTCGACTTGGTCGTAGCCAACATCCTCGCCGGTCCGCTCATCGCCCTGGCACCGCTGCTCGCCGCGCGCACGCGCGAGGGCGGCCGCATCGTGCTCTCGGGCATCCTCGAGTCGCAGGCGGCCGAGGTCGCAGCCGCCTACGCGCAGGATTTCGACGCCGGCGTAATCGCGGCCGAGGAGGGATGGGCATTGGTGGGGGGCATGCGCCGGTGATCCTTACGACGCGCTGTCCGGACTGCGGCACGGCCTTTCGCGTGCAACCGGTTCAACTCTCGGCGCGCGGCGGCAAGGTGCGCTGCGGCAAGTGCACCCATGTGTTCGATGGCGTCGCTGCGCTGGTCGCGGAAGGCCCGGCTGCGCAGAATGCGGGCACGGAGGCGGAACCCTCGCCGCAGCTCGCGCTGTTCGAGGCTTCGCGCAGCACGCCGCTCGCGGGCGCGGGTGACGCCGCGAATGAGGACGTGCCAGTCGCCGATTTCCTGGACGAGGAACCCAAGCCGGGGCGCCGGCTGGCTTCGGCGCTCGGCGCGCTGCTTGCGCTGGTCGTGCTTGCGGCCCAGGGCGTGCTGTACTTTCGCACCGAGATCGCGGTGCTGGTTCCCGAGACGCGCGTGCATCTTGCCGCGGCTTGCGCCGCGCTCGACTGCGACCTGAAGCTGCCGCGCAGGCCCAAGTTGATGGCGATCGAGTCCTCGGACCTGCAAGCCGATGGCCGGCGCGACAACCTGATCGTGCTGAACGCGGCGCTGCGCAACCAGGCGCCGTTCGCGCAGGAATACCCGGCGCTCGAGCTCACCTTGACCGACGAGCGCGACGAAGCGGTGGCGCGGCGCGTGCTCCTGCCGGCCGACTATCTCGCCGGCGCCTCCCCGGCGCAGATCGCACAGGGCATCGGCGCGGGTGCCGATGCGGCGCTGCGCGTGTATTTCGACACCGGCGGCCTGCGCGCCGTCGGCTACCGGATGTACCTTTTCTTTCCATGACAAGGGAGTGCTGCGCTTGAAGACGCTGGTTACTGGCTCGATGGCATACGACACGATCATGGTGTTTCCGGACCGCTTCAAGAACCACCTGCTCGCCGACCAGCTGCACATCCTGAACGTCTGCTTTCTCGCGCCGGAGATGCGGCGCGAATTCGGCGGCACGGCGGGAAACATCGCCTACAACCTGAAACTGCTGGGCGAAGACCCGCTGTTGATGGCCACGGTCGGCGAAGACATCCAGCCTTACCTGTACCGGCTCGAGCGGCTCCACATCAGCGCCACCCACCTCAAGCGGATTCCCGGGCAGTTCACCGCGCAGGCGTTCATCACCACGGACCTGGATGACAACCAGATCACCGCGTTCCACCCCGGCGCCATGAATCATTCCCACGAGAACCACATCGGCAGGGAACTCGGGGCCGGGCTGGCGATCGTCGGACCCGACGGCAAGGAGGGGATGTTGCAGCACGCGCGCGAATGCGCGGCACACGGCATCCCTTTCCTGTTCGATCCCGGGCAGGGCCTGCCGATGTTCTCCCGCGAGGAGCTGCTCGAGATGGTGAAGCTCGGCAGCTACCTCGCGGTCAACGACTACGAGGGCAAGCTGCTGGAAGAAAAGACCGGGCGCAAGCTCGAAGAGCTCGCGCGCGAACTCAAGGCGCTGGTCCACACGCTCGGCGCGCAGGGTTCAGTGATTTTCGCGGACGGCGCGCGCCACGAAATTCCGTGCGTCGCGCCCGATGCGCTGCTCGACCCGACCGGTTGCGGCGACGCTTACCGCGCGGGCCTGCTCTACGGCATCGCGCGCGGCTGGCACTGGCCGACCACCGGCCGCCTGGCCTCGGTCATGGGCGCGGTCAAGATCGCCCACCGTGGCCCGCAGAACCACAAGCCCTCGCGCGAAGAGATCGCGGCGCGCTACAGGAAAGCCTTCGGCGCCTCGCCGTTCTAGCTAGCCGATGGGTTTGCCAAGCCCCGCCCGGATCTTTGCGGCGTAGTCCTCGAGCATCTCGCGCGGCGGATTCTTCACCGGCCAGGTGAGTTCCATGCCGTCGCCGGCGTGCCGCGGCAGGAGATGGACGTGGTAATGGAACACCGTCTGTCCGGCCGCCTTGCCATTCGCCTGGTACACCGACAGCCCCTCGGGCTTGAAGGCATCGCGGATCGCGCGCGCGACACGCACGCTCGCTCGCGCCACCGCCGCGGCCTGCGCCCCGTCGAGCGCGTAAAGGTTATCGGCGTGCTTTTTCACCGCGACCAGCACATGGCCGGGGTTGACCTGGCCGATGTCCATGAACGCGAGGCTGTGCTCGTCCTCAAACACGCGCGTGGATGGCATCTGCCCGGTCACGATCTTGCAGAAAACGCAGTCGCTCATCTTCCTCTCCTTGTCCGTTTCATTCCCTGTGCATTTCTCATTCTCCGATCGGTTGATAGCCGGGGCAGGGCACCTGCACCAGCCAGCGATCCTCCAGCCTCAGCGCGGTCAAGGTGCCGCCCCAGACGCAGCCGGTATCGAGCGCGGCGATCCTCTCAGTCAACCTGAGACCAAGCGCCGACCAGTGGCCGAACACGATCGCCGGCTCCGAACCGGTTCTTGCTTCATACCAGGGAACATAGCCCGCCGGCGCCGTCTTGCCAGTGGCGCGAAACTCCATCGCGCCCTCGGCCGTGCAAAAGCGCATGCGGGTCATCGCGTTCACGATCACGCGCAGCCGGTCCCAGCCCGCCAACGCATCGTCCCAGCGCTCCGGCTTGCTGCCGTACATGTTGGCGAAGAAGTCGCGGTAGTTGGGCGCACGCAGCGCTGTTTCCACTTCTTTTCCCAACGACAAGGCAGACTGAATCGTCCATTGCGGCAGTAGGCCCGCGTGCACCAGCGCGTAATTCCCCTCTACAT
>MEQQ01000145.1:15269-18589 GCA_001770285.1 Betaproteobacteria bacterium RBG_16_66_20 | reverse complement strand
AACCTCGCCTTCGACGACAGGGCCATAGGCGCGCATCACTTTCATGGAATTCACTTGAGAATCCCGGTGCAAGCGATATCAACGCACTCGGCGGTGCGCCGGAGAATGGTGTTGAAGCGGTGCGCGCCGATGATGTTCACGATCTTGGCCGAGTTCGAGACCATGTTGGTCCAGCGGTTCGCGACCCGCATCGCCGAGAGATTCTGCAGGATGTAGAAGCACACCCCTTCGAGGATCGTGACGCCCGCGTCCTCGAGCGTCTTTGCGTAGCCGAGGTCCCGCGACTGGGCGAGGATCGCGGAATTGGTGGTGACGATGCAGGTGGATCCTGCCTTGATCTTGCGTCCGGCGAACAGATCCGCAAGATGTTTCATTTCGAACAGAGACTGTTGCGGCCCGGAGAACACGACCAAGCGCGCGTTTCCGTCGCCGAGACTGAAACTGGAGAGTGCTTTTTCTATTTGTTCGTCTGTGATTGAAAGGTTCTCAGGAGAAACCCGGCCCCCGAGAGCAGCTTCAATGGAAGGAGCTTCAGGCGTAACTCCGACAAAGTGGAACATTCCCATCGAGCCATAGCTCGCGAGCGCGGCGCCGAGGTGCTTGAGTTCGTCCGCGGTGGGTGTGCGGCGGTAGCCGTGGAACACCGGGACCGCGTAATAGTTCTGGTGCGATTCGCCGACCAGCTTGCCGACCGCGCCCCAGTCGGCGAGGTCGTCCAGCTTTGCTTTCAGCTCTACGGTGAAGCTGCCCTCGCGGTGCTCATCGAGGTGAAAGCCGTATTCAGGCGTGCGCCCGGTCAGCCCGGCGGCGAGCGCCGCGGGGCCGGCCTCGAAGTTGGAGCGCGCGCCGAACACCGAGTTGGCGTAGATCACCGTGCCGGTATCGCCCCAGGCGACGTGCTCGCCAAGATGCGGCTGGTAGACGGTCTGGTAGTTGATGCAGGTGTCGGTGGTGACGACGTCCATGCGCCGCAGGATGGCGATGAGCTCGCGCTCCTTCTTCGCCTCTCCGGCGTCCTGCCCCATGCGCTCGCAATGCGCGAAATCCATGCAGCGCGCGTTGGTGGTGGTGCCCACCACGCAGCGCGCGCCGCGCGCCGCCTCGCCGCGCAGGTATTCCAGACCGCCGTCTCCCATCACCTCGATATCGCCCATCATGTGGACGTTGGTGACCGGCACGAAGCGCTGCGCGCCCCAGAACCTGCCGACTTCGATCTGGTATTCGAGCGCGCGTTTGGCCGCCTCGCCGCGCCCGCCGCCGAGGATGGCCTGCTCCTCGGGGGTCAACTGCATGCCGGCGCCCCTATTCGCCCTTGCCGGGTTTCGGGGAGAAAAACTGGGAGTACTTGTCCTGGGCGTCTTTCCACTCCTCGGCATCCGGCGGCGGCGTGCCCTTGCGCGTGATGTTGGGCCATTTGACCGAGTACTCGGTATTGAGCTGGAGCCAATTGGCGGCCTGCGGATCGGAATCGGGCACGATTGCCTTGGGCGGGCATTCCGGTTCGCAGACCCCGCAGTCGATGCACTCGTCCGGGTGGATGACGAGCATGTTCTCGCCCTCGTAGAAGCAGTCCACCGGGCAGACTTCGATGCAGTCCATGTACTTGCACTTGATGCAGGCTTCGGTGACGACGTAGGTCATTGCGTTGTTCCTATTTTTCGCTGGTCCGGTCGCAAGCCCGCGATTATCGCATCGCCCGAGCGGGTGAGGAATGCTCGACCCTGCGGGCCGAATGGGTTCCCGGCCCCGGCCGGCATGATTTATCCTGCAGATGAGAGGTCAGGGCAGGACGAAGTCGAACGCCGCGGCGCGGCCGGCCCATGTACGGCGGCGGCAGTCCGGTGCGTTCTCATCATCCTTTGATCAGCCTTTCACGCAGACGATCTGCTTCAGGGTATGAACGACCTCGACCAGGTCGGACTGATTCGCCATCACTTCGTCGAGGTCCTTGTAGGCGGCGGGGATTTCGTCCAGCACACCCTTGTCCTTGCGGCAGACGACGCCTTCGGTCTGTCTTGCGAGATCGCCGACGGAAAACCGCTTCTCAGCCTGGGTCCGGCTCATCCGGCGCCCGGCGCCATGGGCGCAGGAGTCGAAACTGTCCGCCGAGCCCTTGCCGCGCACGATATAGCTGCGCGCCCCCATGCTGCCCGGGATGATGCCGAGGTCGCCCGCGCGCGCGCGGATCGCGCCCTTGCGCGTGAGCCACACCTCCTTGCCGAAATGCGTTTCCCGCGCCACGTAGTTGTGGTGGCAGTTGACCGCCTCGCTGGTCACCTCGAACGCCGGCAGGTGGCGCCGCAGCGCCTCCAGCACCAGGTCCAGCATCTCGGCGCGGTTGGCGCGCGCGTAGTCCTGCGCCCAGCCCACCGCCTCTACGTAGTCGTCGAAATGCGCCGCGCCCTCCGGGAGGTATGCGAGATCGCGATCCGGCAGCTGAATCAGATTTTTTTCGCAATCTTTCTTGGCCAATTCGATGAAATACGTGCCAATGGCGTTGCCGATGCCGCGGCTGCCCGAGTGCAGCATCACCCACAGCCGATCGCATTCATCAAGACACACTTCGATGAAATGGTTGCCGCCGCCCAGCGTGCCCAGCTGGCGCACCCAATTCGAATGCTTGCCGATGCGCTTTTCGATCCCGGGGTGTTTTTCTCTAATCTGTTTGAGTTTTCTTGCGAAAGGCCTGGCTGCGGCGTCCCTGGATTCCCTCTCGTCATGCTGGTCGAAGCCGACCGGAACGTCGCGCGAGATTTGATTGAAGACCTTTTTCAAAGCGGCTTCATCAACTTCATTCGCAGTCAAAGAAAGGCGTGTCGCGATCATTCCGCAGCCGATGTCCACGCCCACCGCGGCCGGAATGATCGCGCGCAGCGTCGGAATCACCGCACCCACGGTCGCGCCTATGCCCAGGTGCACGTCGGGCATCGCCGCGACGTGGTGGTGCACGATCGGCAGCCGCGAAACATTGACCAGCTGCTGGCGCGCGGCGGCCTCGATGTCCCCGGTGTAGACCTTCACCGGGACCCCGCCTTCGCGGATTTCCTGGAGGACCGGCATCCGGGCATTCTATTCCGGGGCGAATGGGCTTGGAGTACACTGCGTTCGATTGTGCATGGCTGGCCGCAGTAACATTGAGGAGAGTGAAAATGGACGCGAAACCGCAGGACGAGCGGCGCGAATCCCGGCGCCGGTTCATTCATGGACTTCTCGCCGCCTTCGCAGCCTTCTTCGCGTTGTTTGCCTCGCGCGCCCGGGCACATGATTTCGAGGGGGAAGACGAGGACATCGAATACGGCAATCTCGATCGGTCGGGACGC
>MEQQ01000145.1:239-15142 GCA_001770285.1 Betaproteobacteria bacterium RBG_16_66_20 | reverse complement strand
TCTTGCGCATCTAGTCGACTCGTCGGCCGATCCGCGGCGCAGCAGCCGACGAGGCCATCGAGGCGCTCGCCAAGCTGGACGGCATCACCGTTCCGCGAAGCGCGTTACAGAGCGCGATAGTCGGCGGTGAGTCTCATGTGGTGGGCTGGCGCCAGGGCGCCTGAATAACCGGTACCCCGACTTCACGAATCTCCTGCCGCACCGCCATGGCGCTATCCCGCCAGCTTACCCAGCAGTTTCTTCAGTTGCACGAGCTCGCGAGCCGCGAGGCGACCGGCGAACGCGGCATCGTGCGCACGCACGCGCCGCGCCAGTTTCGCGATCAGCACCCTGCCACGCGCGGTGAGATAAAGCCCCCAGGCGCGGCCATCGCCATTGCGCCGCCGGCGCTCGGCCAAGCCATGCGCCTCGAACCAGTTGGTGAGCAGCATCGCGCCCGAGCGCGCGGTGCCGAGCGCGGCTCCCAGGTCGGTCTGGGAAAGCCCCGGGTTCGCGCCCACAAAGATGAGCGCGGTATAGCGCGGCGGCGTGATGTCCACTCCGGCAGTGGCGCGGTGGAAGGCCTCGAAGCCGGCGAGCTGCGCGCGGCGCAGTGCGTAGCCAAGAAGGTCGTCCAGGCCGCCATAATCGATGCCCGGGACCCGGGCGATGCTGCCCGGCCTCGGCCCGCGCTGCTTTCGAAGGGCTTTCATAATTGACCGTCAGATTGTAGTGCTATATAACATTCGCGGAGACCCGACAAACAGGAGGAATCATGGATCGCCGGCAATTCAGCAAGACCGTGGCCGCCGCAGGCGTCGCCACCGCCCTTTCCCCGTTCGGCATCGTCCGCGCCCAGGCGCAGAAGCTGAAAGTCGGCTTGCTGCTGCCCCGTTCCGGGGCGCAGGCCGGCATCGGCCAGGACTGCTATCGAGTCGTCCAGGTCCTCCCCGGGATCCTCCGCGACCTGGGGCTGCCCGAGCTGGAGATCATGAGCGGCGACACCGAGACGAACGTCGACGTCGCCCGCTCGCGCGCCGAGCGGCTGATCAGCGAAGGGGCGCAGCTCCTCGTCGGCGCCTTCGACTCCGGCCAGTCCACCGCCATCGCGCAGGTCGCCGAGCAGCGCGGCATCCCGTTCGTCATCAACATCGCCGCCGCGCCGCCGATCACCGAGCAGGGCTACAAGTTCGTGTTCCGCAACTTCCCCACCGCGCCGATGATCCTCGGCGACGCGTTCGCCAACCAGCTGGAGATCTTTTCGCTCACCGGCAAGGCGCCCAAGACCTCCGTGTACATGCACGTGAACGACACCTTCGGCGTCGCCATGCAGAAGGGCTTCACCGGCGTGATGTCCAAGTTCACGATGCCCTACAAGGTCGTCGACACGATCGCCTACGACCCGACGGCGCGCGACCTTTCCGTCGAGGTGGCGAAGGCCAAGGCGAGCGGCGCCGAGGCGCTCATCATGACGAGCCGCCTGAACGACGCCATCCTCATCACGCGCGAGCTCGTCAAGCAGCGCTGGAACCCGATGGCGGTGCTCAGCATGGGCCCGGGCTGGTACGAGGACCAGTACCTGAAGACGCTCGGCAAGCTCGCCGACGGCCCCTTGAGCTTCGTGCCGTGGTACGACCCGAACAAGAAGCTCACCAAGCAGCTCGAGGCCGCGCACAAGAAGGCCTTCCCGGACATCAACCTGAACACCAACCACGTCTACACCTTCGAGGCTCTGCTCGTCGCCGCCGATGCCTTCAAGCGCGCGGGCTCGGCCGATCCCAAGGCGCTCGCCGACGCCATCCGCGCCACCAGCATCAAGGACAACGTCAGCCCGGGCCCCGGCATCCAGTTCAACGCCAAGGGCCAGAACGACAAGCTGAAGAACTCCGCGATCCAGAATCGCGGCGGCAAGCTGGTGACGGTAGCGCCGAAGGAAGCGGCGAACGCCAAGCCCGAGTTGCCGATGCGGCCCTACGACAAGCGCTGACCGCGGGCGGCGCCTGGTCCGCCCGTGCCGATAGAGGTTTACCTCAACGTCGCCGCCAGCGGCCTGTTGACCGGACTGGTCTACGGGCTGATGGCGCTCGGCCTGTCGGTGATCTTCGGCGTGGTGCGCGTGGTCAACTTCGCCCACGGCGAGATGATGACCCTGGCGATGTTCCTGACGCTCGTCCTGTTCAACGCGCTCGGCCTTGACCCGCTGGTGCTGCTGGTGCCGGTCGCCGCCGCGATGTTCGCGTTCGGCTACCTGCTGCAGATCGGGCTGATCAACCCGTTCATCAACCGCCCCGAGCACAGCCAGTTCATGCTGCTGGTCGCCGTCGCGCTGGTTCTCGTCAACGTCCAGCTCATCGTCTTCGGCCCCGACGCCCAGGGCATCCGCACGCGCTACTCGTTCGACAGCTTCCAGCTCGGCACGCTGATCGTGGACGCCTCGAAGGTGTATGCCGCCGGGGCGGCCCTGCTGGTCGCCGCCGCGCTGTTCGCGTTCTTCCGCTTCACGCTGCTCGGCAAGGCGATCCGCGCCTGCGCCGACAATTACGACGGCGCACGGGTGGTCGGGTTGAACGTGAAGCGGCTTTACGCGCTTACCTTCGGCATCGGCTCGGCGTGCGTCGGCGCTGCCGGCGCCATGCTGATGGTGGTGAGCGACGTCACGCCGGCGATCGGCCCGGCGTACACGCTGCTCGCGTTCGTCATCGTCATCACCGGGGGCCTGGGCTCGATGCCGGGAGCCCTGCTGGGGGGCCTGCTGATCGGTCTTACCGAGGCGCTGGGCGGCGTGCTGTTCACGCCCTCGGCGAAGAGCATGTTCGCCTTCGCGCTGCTGGTGCTGGTGCTGCTGTTCCGCCCGCAGGGCATCCTCGGCAGGAAGGCGGCGTGATCGCGCGCCTGCTGGAAGGCGTGCCGCGCCGCGGCCTGGTCGCCCTCGCCGCGCTGCTCCTCGGGCTGCTCGTGTTTCCGGCCTTTGCCAGCGGCTACCTGCTCGCCGTCGGCTTCCTGATCCTGTACTTCGCGTTCGTCGGCCAGGCCTGGAACATCATGATGGGCTTCGCCGGCCAGCTCTCGCTGGGGCATTCGCTCTACGTCGGCCTGGGCGCCTATGCCGCCGCCGCACTCTATGTGCACTTCGGCGTCAGCCCCTGGATCGGACTCGGAGCATCGATCGCCACCGCCGTGCTCGCGGGCGCCGTGATCGGATTTCTCGCCTTCCGCTTCGGTGTCGCCGGCGTGTACTTCGCCATCCTGACGATCGCCTTCTCCGAATTCGCGCGCATCGGCTTCGACCACTTCACCTGGGTGCAGGGCTCCTCCGGCTTCTTCCTGCCGGTCACCAACTACGCCGCGAACGACCTCTGGAACCTGCGCGGCAGCCCGACCATGTTCTACTACCTGATGCTCGGCATGACCGCGGGAGCGTTCGTGCTGTGCCACGCGCTGCTGCGCAGCCGCATGGGCTACTACTGGCTGGCGATCCGCGAAAGCCAGGAGGCCGCGCAGGCGCTCGGTGTCAACGTGTTCCGCTACAAGATGTACGCCGTCATGATCTCGGCGGCGATGACCTCGCTCGCCGGCATCGTGTTCGCGTTCTACTACAACAACCTGTTCCCCGAGCAGATCTTCCACATCTCGCGCTCGATCGAACTGATCCTGGGCCCCATCATCGGCGGCATCGGCACGCTGGTCGGCCCGCTGGTCGGCGCCCTGCTGCTCACCGGACTCGCGGAAGGCATGCGCGAGGCGATGCTGCAGCTGGGCATCGACGTGCCGGGTGTGAAGCAGGTGTTTTACGGCGTCTGCCTCCTACTCGTCGTGATGTTCCTGCCGAACGGCGTCTGGCCGCCGCTGGCCAAGGCATTCGGGTTCGAGCGCAGGTCCACGGACCGGGGCGAGCGCTGAGATGCCGGCGCTGCTCGAGGTGGCCGGGATTTCGAAGAACTTCCGCGGCCTGCGCGCCGTGCACGATGCCTCGTTTGATATTGCCGAGGGCAGCGTCAACGCGCTGATCGGCCCGAACGGCGCCGGCAAGACCACCATCTTCAACATGGTGGCGGGCGTCTACCGGCCGGATTCCGGCTCCATCGCGTTCGACCGGAAGCCGATCCATGGATTGCGGCCGGACCAGATCTGCGCCGCCGGGATCGGCCGCACGTTCCAGGTCGTCAAGCCCTTCGCCGGCCTCTCGGTCCTGGACAATGTCATGGTCGGCGCTTTCCTCAGGGAAAAGACGGCCGCCGGCGCGCGCAAGATGTCCCTTTCGGTGCTCGAGAAACTTCACCTCGCCGCAAAGCGCGACGTGCCCGCGTCGTCGCTCACCCTGCCCGACCGCAAGCGGCTCGAGGTCGCGCGCGCCCTCGCCACCCGCCCGCGGCTCCTGCTCCTCGACGAAGCCATGGCGGGACTGCGCCCGACCGAGTGCGACCAGATGGTGGAAGTGTTCCGCGAACTCAACCGCGCCGACGGCCTCACCATCCTGCTGATCGAGCATGTCATGCGCGCCGTGATGGCCCTCGCGCAGCACATCGGCGTCCTGCACCACGGCGAAGTCATCGCGCGCGGCAGCCCCGAGCAGATCGTGCGCGACGCGGCGGTGCTGGAATGCTATCTCGGCGAAGAAACCGAAGTGTGAACCCGTGAGCGCGTTCCTCAAGGTCGAGAACCTGGATCTTTTCTACGGCGACGCGCAGGCGCTCGCCGGCGTCAGCCTCGAGGTGCCCAGGGGCGAAATCGTCGCCATCGTCGGCGCCAACGGCGCCGGCAAGTCGTCGCTGATCCGGGCGATCGCGGGAATCGAAAAGTCTCGTTCCGGAAAAATTCAATTCAAGGACAAAGGCATTTCAGGGCTTGAACCCCACGACATCTGCAATCTCGGCATCGGCCAGGTCGCCGAGGGCCGGCAGGTATTTCCCACGCTGAGCGTGGAGGAAAACCTCGAGATGGGCGGCATGCTGCCGCGCGCGCGCGCCGGATCGAAGCAGAAAATCGGCGAGATCTACGCCATGTTCCCGCAGATCGCCGAGCGCAAAGACCAGCTCGCCGGCACGCTCTCGGGCGGCGAGCAGCAGATGCTCTCCATCGGCCGCTGCCTGATGGGCAACCCGGAACTGATCATGTTCGACGAGCCCTCGCTCGGCCTGGCGCCGCTGGTGGTGCAGGAGGTGCTGCACACCATCCGCACGCTGAACCGGAACGGCATCACGGTGCTGCTGGTGGAGCAGAACGTCGCGGTGTCGCTGAAGATCTCGAACCACGCTTACGTGCTGGAAAACGGCAGCATCGTGATGAGCGGCCCCGGCGGGGAGCTGCTGCACGACGACCGCGTGCGGCAGGCTTACCTCGGTCTCTGAACGCGTGGATTCCCGCTTTCGCGGGAATGACGGCTGATGTCGTCCCCGCGAAAGCGGGGACCCATCGCTACAGCGGCGTAAGCGCGCCGTTGACCAGCTTCACGCGGGCGCCCGTGTTCAAGGACGGATGCGTGTCCTGGGTGAAGACGCGGGAGCTGCCGTCGTCGAAGCGCACGCCGATCTCGAAGGTCTTGCCGGAGCGGGCTTTCTTTTCGATCATGTGGCCCGCGACCGCGCCGCCCGCGGCGCCGACCACGGTGCCCGCAGTGCGGTGGCTGCTGCCGCCGAGCTGGCGCCCGAGCACCCCGCCGAGCACGCCGCCCGCGACTGCGCCGACACCGGTCGCCTGGCCGGGCTTGTCGATCTCCCGGATCGCGGTGACCGTGCCGCAGTCCTTGCAGGCTGCGGCAGCGGGTGCGGCGCCCTTGCGCCCGATGATGCGCTGGATCACGGAATCGCTCACCCCGCCCTGCTTCAACTTCACCAGGCCGTCCGGGCTGGTGTCGAATCCGGCCTCGGCGGCATCGATCGCCTGGATTACGGTCGCCTCGCCGAGGCCGCCCTTGACCATTTTGATGACGTCGTCGTTGGTCATCGGTACGGCAACGGCCGCGAACGGAACGGCAAGCAGCAATGAAAGAAGAAGGCTTCGCATGGAACGCACTCCCGGATGGCTTCAGCTTGCGATTTTATCCATTCGCGCCCGGAGCCGCGCGCCGGGTGCGAAAATACACTGGTGAATACGGACTACGTTCAGCGCTTCCTGTTCGAGAATCTCGATATCCGGGGGCGCCTGGTGTGCCTCACGGGGGCGTGGCGCCGCATGACCGAGGGCCGCGGCTACCCCGCGCCCATCGCCGAGCTGCTCGGCCATTCGACCGCGCTGACGGCGCTGCTCGGCGCCAACCAGAAGTCATCGGGGCGCGGCTCCGGGCGCGTGACGCTCCAGGTCCAGGGCTCGGGCCCGGTGAAGCTGCTGGTCGCCGACTGCGCTTCGGCCATGAAGATCCGCGGCATGGCGCAGTACGCGCCGGACGCGCCGCGCGAGACCCGCGTCGGCGGCCTGATCGGCAGTGGCAGGCTCGCGGTGACGCTGGAGGACGGCGCGAGCGGCCAGGTCTACCAGAGCATCGTGCCGCTCGAAGGCGAGACGCTGGCGGCAATCTTCGAGCACTATCTCTCGCAATCGGAGCAGCTCACCTCGTTCCTGCGCCTGCATGCGAGCGCCGACGCGGTCTGCGGGCTGCTGCTGGAAAAGCTGCCCGGCGCGGACGCGCGCGATGCCGACGGCTGGAACCGCGTCACGCAGCTCGCCGCCACCCTGGAACTTCACGAAACCGTCAACGCGCAGCCCTATGACCTGCTGGTGAAACTGTTCCCCGAGGAACTGCTGCGCGTCTTCCGCATCGACCCGGTCGAGTACCACTGTCCGTTCGACGTCCAGAACGTGGAGCGCGTGCTGCGCGGCCTGGGGCGCGATGAAGTGGAAGCCATCCTCGCCGAGCAGGGCGAAGTCGTGATCCGGAACGAAATGTGCAACCACGAATACCGCTTCGACCGCGGCGCGGTCGAGACGCTGTTTGCGTGACGGACTGAGACTGGTCTGGCACTAAAGAATGTCATTCCCGCGAAGGCGGGAATCCATGTGGGTCCCCGCTTGCGCGGGGACGACGGCTTCAGGAAGCCTTTTCGCCCCCAAAGGAATTGCCGCCGCTGTCGGGGCGCTTGAGCGAGAACACGCGCTCGATCACCGTGTACTCGTCGTAGCCGCAGCGCGCGATCGGCCGCGCCGCGACCAGGTCGAAGCGCCCGTTCTTCATCAAGCGCTCGTCGATGTGCATGCCGATCACCTGGCCGAGCACCAGCGTGCCGGGGGTCTCGCGCCCTTCGATGTTGAGCAGGCGCACCACCTGCGTGACCCTGCACTCGAGCGCCGCGGGCGAGTCGGCGACGCGCGGCGCGCGCACCAGCTTCGAGGGCGCGGTGGCGAGGCCGGCGTAGGCGAATTCGCTCTCGCCGCGCGGCAGCCCTGCCGAGGTGGCGTTCATCTTGTCGCGCAGCGCCCAGGTCGCCATGCTCCAGACGAACTCGCCGGTTTCGATGGCGAAGGCCGCCGAATCCTTCTCGCTCTCGCTGGCGAAGCCGACGATCTGCGGCCAGCTGGAGAATCCGTTGAAAAAGCTGTAGGGCGCGAGGTTCAGCGCCCCACCCTCGCTCATGGTGGAGATCCAGCCGATCGGGCGCGGCACGATCACGCCCTTGAACGGATCGTGCGGCAACAGCTTGCGGTCGCGGTTGCCCGGTTCGAAGAAGATCACGCGGCGGCTCCCTGCGGCCGCGCGAGCCTGCTGCCCGGCCAGACGGCGGGGTGGCTGCGGGCGTATTGCGGCGGGTAATCGAGCCTGACCCCGAAGCGTTCGGCCGCGTGCCAGACCCAGCGCGGATTGTCGAGCAGCGCGCGCGCGAGGCAGATCATGTCGGCGGCGCCGGATTGAAGGATCTTCTCGGCTTGCAGCGGATCGACGATCATGCCGCCCACGCGCGTCGCGATCCCGGCTTGCTTGCGGACGGCCGCCGCGAACGGCACATTGTAGGCCGGCTCCACCTTCATCTTCTGCTGCGGCACCAGCCCCGCGCTCGAGATGCAGACGAAATCGAAGCCGATCGCCTTCAGTTCCGTCGCGAACGCGACCGCGGCCTCGGGCCCGATGCCGCCTTCGGCCCAGTCGCTGCCGCTGATGCGCGCGGCGAGCGCGCGCTCCTTCGGCCAGCTGTCGCGCAGCGCGCGCGCGACTGCGAGGGGAAATTTCATCCGCTCGGCCCGATAGGCGTCCGCGCGCCGGTTCGAGAGCGGCGACAGGAATTCGTGCAGCAGGTAGCCGTGCGCCGCATGCAGCTCGATCAGATCGAAGCCGATGGCGAGCGCACGTTGAGCTGCTCTTGAAAAAGAGTCCGTCAGCGAAATCAGCTCGGAAACTGAAAGCTCATGCGGTGCGGGCCAACCTTCACCATAGGGAATTGCAGACGGCGCTACGGTCCGCCAGGGCGATGCGCCGGCGGCGAGCGATTTGCCGCCCTCCCAGGGTGCCTGCACCGAGCCCTTGCGGCCCGAGTGCGCGAGTTGGACGCCGATCGGCGAGCGGGTGATGCGGCGGCAGGCATCCACCACGCGCTTCATCGCCGCCTCGTTGTGCTCGTTGTACAGGCCGGTGCAGCCGTGCGAGATGCGGCCTTCGCGCGTGACGCCGGTCGCCTCGACCATCACCAGACCGGCCCCCGAGCAGGCGAGGTTGCCCAGGTGCATCAGGTGCCAGTCCGTCATGCTGCCGTCGTCCGCCGAGTACTGGCACATCGGCGATACCGCGATCCGGTTGGGCAGGGTGACGCCGCCGACCTGGATCGGCGTGAAAAGCTCAGGGAGCTGCAACGGTGATTCCTCTTTCGGAGAAGGCTTTGCGGAGGGTCTGCGCGAAGGCCACGGCGCCGGGTTGGTCGCCATGCAGGCACATGGTATCGGCAGCAACCGCGACACGCTTTCCGGACAGGCTCATGACGTAGCCTTCCTCGATCATCGCCAGCGCCTGTTTGGCGGCTGCCATCGGTTCCTCGATCATGCCGCCCGGCCGGTCGCGCGGCGCGAGCGTGCCGTCATCGGAGTAGCCGCGGTCCGCGAACACCTCTCCGGCGACCGGAATGTTCTTGTTCCTTGCAGTATTCATCATCAGGGAATTGGAAAGCGCGTACAGCATCACGTTTCCGCCCAGATCGCGTACCGCCCGGGCCATCGCCTCCGAAAGCCCCTCGTCGGTAGCGGCCATGTTGTAGAGCGCGCCGTGGCATTTCACGTGGTGCAGCTTCGCGCCGGCTGCGCGCGCGAACGCCTCGACGGCTCCCGCCTGATAAATTACGAGGTCGTACATGTCCTGCGGCGAGATGCGCATCACGCGCCGCCCGAATCCCATCAGGTCCGGAAGCGAGGGATGCGCGCCCACCGCAACGCCGCGGTCCACCGCGAGCCGCACCGTCTTGCGGATCGTCGCCGGATCCCCGGCATGAAAGCCGCACGCGATGTTGGCCGAGGTGATCAACGGCATCACCTCGGCGTCGGCGCCCATTTTCCAGGCGCCGTAGCTCTCGCCCATGTCGCAATTGAGATCGATGGTTTTCATGTCGTGTATTCCCATGCCAGCGCGCGCAGCGCCGAATCGAGCCGCTGCCGCAGTACCCGGCGCAGCTCCCCCGCCTGCTCCAGCGAGCAGCGCGCGAACCGCACCGCGCCGCCGGGCGCGAGCTGCGCCAGCCGCGGCACGTCCGCGGCCGCGATCTCGGCGATTTTCGGATAGCCGCCGGTGGTCTGGTGGTCGGCCATCAGCGCGATCGGCAATCCGTTGGCCGGCACCTGCACCGTGCCGAGGCAAGCCGGCTCCGATAGTATCTCGACCGGTTCGATGCGCGCCAGCGCCGGTCCCAGCAGGCGGAATCCCATGCGGTTCGAATCCGGCGACACCTTCCAGGTCGCCTCGAAGAACGCGCGCTGCGCCGCGGCGTCGAAATGCGCGTGATGGCGGCCTTCCATGGCGTGGATCACGATCGGCTCCCGCTCGGGCAGCGTCAGCGCCGGCGCGGACCAAGCAACCGTCTTGACACCTGACGGGTTCTTTCTCGTGACATTCAGATTTGAAAAACGTTGTTGCGCCAAACCCTCCGCATCCGGTACCAGCGGCAATCTATCGCCTGCCCGGATCTGCCGCCCCTCCAGGCCGCCGAATTTCGCCGGCAGGTAGGTGCTGCGGCTGCCGAGCACCGGCGGGGTCTGGATGCCGCCCGCCACCGCGAGGTAGGCGCGGCTGCCGACGAGCGCCCGCCCGGATCTCAAACTGCTGCTTTTCTCCACCAACACGGGCCTGTTCAGCGGCAGCGCCCGGCCGGCAAGCGTTGCGTCGAAATGCGCGCCGCATAGCGCCACCAGCGCAGCGCTCTCGAATTCGATCTCGGGACCGAGCACGGTGAGCTCGAGCGCAGCTTCGCCGCTGCGGTTCCCGACCAGTGCATTGGCAAGCTCGAGCGCGACCGGGTCCATCGGACCGCAGGGCACGACGCCGAGGTGTTGCAGGCCATAGCGGCCGCGGTCCTGCACCGTGGTGAGCAATCCCGGCCGGATGATCCGCAGGCTCACTTCAGTTTTTCGAATTCAATTCTCGAAACAGGAATGAATCGGACGCGGTCGCCCGGCGCGAACAGGCTCGCCGGGTCGCGCGCGGGATCGAACACGGTGAGCGGGGTGCGGCCGATGATGCTCCAGCCGCCGGGCGTCTCGTAGGGATAGACCGCGGTCTGCGCGTTGGCGATCGCCACCGAGCCCGTCGGCATGCGTACGCGCGGCGCGGCGCGGCGCGGCACCGCGAGCCCGGGATCGAGGCCGCCGATGTACGGCTGCCCCGGCGAAAAGCCCACCATCAGCACCCAGTGCTGGGTCTTGACGTGTCGTTTTATTATTTCATCAATGGAAAAAGAAGTTCTTTCGGAAACCTCGGTCAAATCCAGCCCGAATTCCACGTCGTAGCAGACCGGAACCTCGACAGTCCGCCCGGAATCCTCGAATTTCGCGGCCGAGTCGAAGCAGTCCTCGAGCAAGGCCCTGCAATATTCCAGCACCGGCGCGGGCAGTTCAGGATGGAACGGGTCGAAATGCAGCGCGATGCCGCACAGCGCGGGCACCACGTCCCGGATCCAGGGCAGCGCGCGCGCGCGCAGCGCGACCGCCAGGGCCTGCAGCGAGCGGTTGAGTTCGAGATCGAGCGTATCGCCGAACTCGGCGTACACCGCCCCATCGCCCAGCGGCGACAGGCGCAGGGTCTTGAGAAGTTTTTTCAGGCGATTCTTGGCACCGCGACGCCGATCATGCAATCGCGGCTCACGATCGCGGCGAGCTGCTGTTCGCTCCAGCCCTCGGTGCCCGCGGGCCGCATCGGCAGCACCAGGTACCTCATGTCCGCAGTGGAATCGTGGACCCTGATTTTCATTTCATCAGGAAGATCGAGTCCGAACTCGGCCAGCACGGCCCTCGGCTCGCGCACCGCGCGCGAGCGGTAGTTGCGCGACTTGTACCAGTCGGGCGGAATGCCGAGCAGCATGCGCGGATAGCAGGAACACAGCGTGCAGACGATCATGTTGTGCACCGCCGGCGTGTTCTCCACCGCCACCAGCCTGAGCGCCGGCACGTCCAGACCCAGTTCCTCGCAGGCCCTGGTGCCATCGGCGAGCAGCTTTCTCTTGAACTCCGGATCGCTCCAGGCATGGGCAACCACGCGCGCGCCGCGCTCGGGTGTCCGGTTGCGCATGTCCTCGACCGTGGCCGCCACCTGCGCCTCGGTGACGATGCCCTTCTCCACCAGCAGCTCGCGCAGGCTCACCTCCATCAACTGGAAGTAGTTGTAGGGCTGGTATTTTCCCGTTTCTTTCATTCGAGCCAATGCTGAAATATTTCCACCTCCAGCGCATCCTCCGGGTTGCCCCGGTAACCGGGCCAGACTTCCGTTTGCAGGAAGCGCACGCGGTAGAGCGGCTGCTTCGGTTCGCCGCTGCGCATCTGCGCCAATTCCTCCGGATTGCCGAACGCGCCGCACAGCCGCTCCACCACGCCGCTGCGGCCGCGGATGTAGAACGGCGTGCGGATGTGGCCGAGCGGATACACCTTGCGCACCCGGACGCGCTCGCCGGGCCTGAATCTGGCGCTCAATTCACTCGCGGCCACGCTTTTCGATCTGTTCCATCTTGCGGCCGAGTTCTTCCGTGGTGACGACGCCGCGCTGGATCATGGTCTGGGTGATCGAGCTCACCCAGCGTTCGTAATAGCTCATGCGGTCATAGGCGTCGGGGCCGAGGGCCTCGATATTCTTGCGCAGCTCGTCCACGGTCATGAGCTTTTTGCCGCCCTTGACGCCGGTGAGCAGCGTCATCAGCGCATCAACGCGCCACTCCCATTCGGCATTGTCGTGCTCGGCGGGCTCTACCCTGCCCGCGGGCAGGCCGCCCATGTCGTGATGGCCGCGTTCGATCACGGCGGTTATATTAGCGCGATAGAGGGACTAAACGCATGGGCATCGCCGCAGCGCAGCTGCCGCCCCCGGGCAGCCTGATACTCGACCATGTTGCGCATTACGTGCCGCAGCTGGGCGCGGCGGCGCGTGCGCTGGAGGCCCTCGGCTTCGCCGTGACGCCGGAATCGGCCCATCAGACCCCGGACGGCCCGGCCGGGACCTCGAACGTCTGCGTGATGCTGGAGCGCGGCTACCTCGAATTCCTCGCCCCAGTCTCGGCAACACCAGGCGCCGACACGCCGAACGCGCAGCGCCTGCGCGCCACGATGCGGCGCTATCCCGGTGTCCACCTGTGCTGCTTCGGCACGCCGGACGCCGAGGGCGAGCACCGCCGACTGACTGATCATGGGTTCGGCCCTTTGCCTATGGTGAATTTGCAGCGTGAAACCGCGGAAAAGCAGATCGCGAGATTTCACGTCGTCTACGCGGCAGCCGACAGAATGCCGGAAGGCCGCATTCAGTTCGTCCAGCACCTCACCCCGGAAGCGCTCTGGCGGCCGCAACACCTTGGCCACACGAACAACGTCGTGAAACTCGCCTGCGTGTTCGCAGTCGCCGACGACCCGCTCGCGGCCGGCGCGCGCTGGGGGCATTTCGCCGCGCTGCTGCCGCGGCCGGCGGGCGCCTTCGTGCACCTGCGCACCGCGCGCGGCCACGTGCTCATCGGCCGGCGGGAGAGCTGGGTCGAGCTCCTGGGCGATGCGCCCGCGGCGCCCGCGCTGGCGGGTTGCGCGCTCGAGTGCCGCGATCCCACGATCCTGGTTTCGCGCTGCAAGCTGCTCGGACTGCCCCTGCGGCGGATCAGGGAAGGTCTGTACGCGGTATCGCTCCCCGATGCCCTCGGGGGCGCCTGGCTGTTCGGGACCCGACAAGGACTTGGACTTCCGCTATGAGAATCAACGCAGCCGCAGCGCGAGGCTCTGCGTCGAGCGGCCGACGAGGCCCGCGGCGTCGTAGATGCGCGCCTCGGCAAGGCCGCCCGAAGCCGGGCCGACAAGGGTGCGCGCCTCGATGCAGATCCATTCCCCCTCGGGACGGCGCAGCAGGTTAATGGTGAGGTCCGAGTTCACGAAGAGGTAGCTGTTGAAGTCGAGAATCGCGCTGATGCCGTTGCCGGAATCCGCCGCCACCGCAACGCGCTCGATCGGGCTGGGGGCCTCGCCCTCGACGAGCGAGTGCCGCAGGCGGAACCAGATGGCGCACGGACCGCGGAAGAAGACGCCTTCGGCCACCCGGCACTCCATCAGGTCCGGGTAGCCCGTGAATTTCGCACCGAACGGAAACGCCGCGGCCGGAGACGACTCCGGCGGCCGCGGCGCGCGCGGCAACGGATGGCCCGGCAGGCCCTCCGGCATGGCGAGTTCCGCCTCGCGCTGCACGATCGCGGTGAAGCGCGCCAGATCCTTGCCGCCGGAGAACAGCGTCGCCGAGAAGTGCGCGACGTTGCGGCCGGCGTAGTCGGTCTGAACCGCGACCAGCAGCTCCGCGATCGGGATCGGGCGCAGCAGGTTGGCGGTAAGCCGCGCCACGTGCGTCAACCCGAGCGGCGCCGCGGCGCGCTCGATCTGGCGCGCGACGAGCGCGATCGGCGGACCCGCGTGCTGGTGCTCGGGGTGCCATGGCCCGCGCGTCAGCTCAGTCGAGCGCCAGGTGCCATCGCCCGCAGGAACGAACGCGCTCCCGGGGAGCGCCGCCGTTTTGCCGCTCACAGGGTCAACTCGATGCTCCAGGCCGACAGCAGCTTGCCGCCGTCGAACAGCGCGCCGCGCGCGCTGTAGTGCTTCTCGTCCCGCCGCATGATCGTGTCCTGGCCGCGGTAGCGGCCGGTCGCCGACTCGTAGGCCGAGAGGATGGCGTCACCGACGATCATGAAGCGGCCGTGCATCGTGCCGAAGGAAGCGCTCTTGGAAGTCCAGGGCGTGGCGAAATTGCCGGGCGCCATCGGCTGGATCTCGTAGACGGTACGGTGCTCTACGGGCGGCGTCGTGGCCGTGCGCAGCGCGCCCTCGTAGACCCATTTGTCCGGATAGTGGCGGATCTGCGCCTCGCCCGCGACCCTGGTGAGCTTGCCCGTGGCGTCGAGGAATTCGCCCTCGCAGCGCCAGAGGCCTTCCCTGAACAGGAATATGTGTTCCACGGACATGGGGATTCCTTCCGTTTACTATACTTCGCAGTCGCGATGCCCGCTCACGCCAGCCGGTAGATCTCGATCGGCTGCTCCCGGCCTTTGACCTGTACCGGGCCGAGCGCCTGGTGGCCGCGCGCCGGCTCGCCGGCGGCGGCGAGCACCTCGCCCGAGGCCAGGATCTGCGATCCATAGTCCTTGTTGAGCTGCTCGATGCGCGAGGCGAGGATCACGACATTGCCGGTGATCGAATACTGCTTGCGCAGCGCCGAGCCGATGTTTCCCGAGACCGCCTCGCCCGCGTGCAGGCCGATCCCGATCGCAATCGGCGGAATCCGGCCGGCTTGCGCC
>MEQQ01000145.1:0-209 GCA_001770285.1 Betaproteobacteria bacterium RBG_16_66_20 | reverse complement strand
GCGGCAAGCGCGTTGGCACAGTCGCGGTCGCTGGCAAGAGGCGCGCCGAATGTGGCCATGAAGCCGTCGCCGAGGAACTGGTTGATGATGCCGTGGTTGCGGTTCACGATTTCAACCGCCTCCGCGAAGATGACGTTCTGGAATGCGACGATCTCCTCCGGCGACTTGTTCTCGACCAGCGGCGTGAAATCGCGGATGTCCATGAACAT
>MEQQ01000144.1:5196-5332 GCA_001770285.1 Betaproteobacteria bacterium RBG_16_66_20 | reverse complement strand
GTCGAGCACGGTGGCCGTGCCCGGGTACATCACATGCGCGCCCAGGCCGTGGCACAGGATTTCGGAGCGGATGTGCTCCTTGGAGAAGGGCAGGCGCGCGCGGCCGTAGCCGGTGCCGATGACGTAGCTCTCCTCG
>MEQQ01000144.1:0-5183 GCA_001770285.1 Betaproteobacteria bacterium RBG_16_66_20 | reverse complement strand
GCACGCCCTGGATCGGGGCGCGGATGGCGTCCGCGCGGCCGGCGGTTTCGGGCATGCCGCGGAAGGTGCGCTCCAGCGCGCGCATCAGGTTGGTGGTCATGGCGTCGGCGTAGACGCGGTTCTCGACTTCGATGATCGAGCGGTCGAACACGTTGAGCACCATGTCGTAGCGCAGGCCCATTTCCTTGGAAACCGTCTCGCCGATGGCGAGGTAGCGGCTGCCGGCGATGTCGCGGAAAAAATCCGACTTGCGCTTCGCCCCCGGCGCGAACAGCGCCGGCGCCTCCGCCTGCAGGCGCTTGAACACCTCGGTCAGCGCCGTCGCGACCGCTGCCGCGTGCTCGCCGAAGCGCGTGCCTTCGGCGTTGCGGCGGCAGGTGGCCTCCAGGTCGGCAAGCTGTTCCAGGAACTGCTCCAGGCGGAAGTCGCGCTCCAGGTGGCCGAGAAAATCCTCGAGCCTGCCGTTGAGCGCGTTGGATTTTGACAGCGCATTGCGGAACAGGTGAAAGCGCGTGTTGACCAGCGCCTCCTGCTTGGCGATCGCGGCCGCGGTGTCGTAGTTCGAGCGCGAGTTGGTGATGCCGCGTCCGAGGATGTTGCGGTCTTCGTCGATCACCACCGCCTTGGTGGTGGTCGAGCCGAGGTCGATACCGATGAAGCAGCGCATATTGGTTTCCCTGAGTCCCGGTCTCTAATGCACTGCGCCGGCGGCGGCGGTGCGCTTCTGCTTGATCATCTGGAAATAGCTCTCCAGCCGGTTCTTGATGTTGGCCGCGGAGAAATAGCGCGGATCCACCAGGTCGGACTCGATGAACGCGGCCGGCTTGCCGGTGCGCTTCTCCACCTCGCGCAGAATCAGCAGCTGGCCGGCGGAGAAGCTGTTGCAGCTCTTGATCGAATTGATCAGCAGGCCGTCGGCCTGGTATTCGTCGATGTACTTGCAGATCATGTCGATGCGCTGCGGCAGGTTGAGGTTGGTGTAGCAGCCGAGGCAGTACTCCGCCAGCGACTCGATCGGGTGCTCCGGATCGTGACGGAAACCGAAGTCGTATACGCCGCCGACCTTGGCGTAAGTGGAGGTGACCACCACCGCGCCCTCGTCATAGAACATTTTCCAGAATTCGCGGAAGCTGGTCCAGTTGGGCGGGCCTTCCACCACCAGGCGGTATTTCTCCTCCGCCATCTCCCCCTCGGGGGTGATCGGCCCCTTGCCCTCGCGCACGCGCTGCTCGATCTCCTGGCGCAGCACCCGGTAGTACTCGGTCGCCTCGGTGGTGCCGCGGAAGGCGGTGAAAATCGGGCCGATGTAATACACCGCGCCGAAGTAGCCGTCGATGGGGGAGGGGCGTTTCTTCGCCGACTGCAGCACCTGCACCAGGTCCTCCTCGGCCTTGGCCGATTCCTTCATGTACTGGCGCAGGCGGTCGATGTCGAATTTGACGCCGGAGACGCGCTCCAGCGACGGGATCACGTTTTCCTTGATTTGCTTGACCACGTAGTCGCGCATGTTCTGCGAGATCTTGCCGTCGCCCTGGTAGGGCACGTGCAGCATGGTGGTTTCGCAGTTGTATTTCTGCCGGATCAGCTCGAACCACTTCATGAAAGTGAAGCAGCCGGTGTAGGAAAGGAGCAGCAGGTCGGGACGCGGCAGGGGGTCGCCGGTGGGGCCGACCTCGCCGCCCAGCATCATGCCCAGGTCGGCCTTGACGTAGGTGCAGACGTCTTCGGAATGGCCGTCGCGCTCGGCATCCATGATCATCTTGCCGGATTTCTTGCGCATGCCGTTTTGCAGCGCGTTGGTCTCCGGCAGGCTGCGCGCAAGATCGAAGCACATCACCAGCTCGTTCAGGTTGCCTGGAACGAAGGTGGCCGCGACTTTCTTGCCGCGCTGGTGCGCGGTGGCGAGCTCGAGATAGTTGCGGTTGATCATTGCCTTCTGCAACAGCATCGCGTCCTCTTTCTGCGCGACCGGAACCGGCTTTTTCGAGGCTTGCGGCGGGGTCATTTGGACAGGTGTGCTCATTGCAGTGCGGCCTCCTTGACGGTTGTGCGGCAATTGGTTGTGGACCGTCGGCCGCTTTGCGGTGTTCGCCTGGTCGCATCCCCGCGCGGGCGCGGGGCGCCGGCGAAGCGACCGTGCCAGCGAAGCAGCACAGCGTAGCCGGCGCATTGCGGCGCCTTCGCTGCGCACGTTCCGAGGCGCCACGCTACGGCGCCGCCTGCTCCGGGGCTCACGCCGCACTCCAGAGTTTGATTGAATCGGCAAAAGTTCCGGCTTGTTCGCGGATCGGCGCCATCTGGCCGGTGTTCTCGGCGTACTTGAACGCCGTATAGGGGATCTTGTGCTCATTCAGCACCGACTGCAGCATCGGCCGTTCGAGCAGCGCCGGGTCGCAGAACGAGGGCGCGGCGAAAATGACCCCTTCGCCGCCATTCAGCTTGGTCGAATCGAGCAGATATTTGCCCTTGTCCTTCTTGGACTCGTCGTACTTCGATGACGTCTGCATCGAACGGTGGAGGAACGATTTTGACAGCGCATCGAGCGGATCCCCGGTTTCGACCACGTCGTCGAACAGCATGCGCATGACCAGCATGAAGTCATCGTCGACAATGTAGCAGCCGGCCATCTCGATCGATTTGATCAGACTGAGCGGCGGCTGCTCGCAGAAGGCGCCGGTCAACACGATGCGGGCGTTGTCGCGCATCGGCCTGGCCACGGCGTCGGTCGCGGCGATGTAGTCGCGCACCAGCTGCGTGTAGTCTTCGACCGGCAGCACCATGCCGGCGCGCAGCACCAGGTATACCTCGGAGGTCGGGGCCTGCCACGGCTTGGCCGCGCGGTATTTGTACAGCGCTTGCACCGCGCGCCGGTTTTCGTTGTACACCGCGATCGAAGCGCGCAGCGCATCGTCGGTGATCGGCTTTCCGGCAAGCCTGCCGATGTCATCGCGCAGCACCTGCATCTCGTGGATGTAGTACTGGCCGCCGACGCCATCCTGGTAGTTTTGCGGCACGTCGAAATACCTGACGTATTTGTCCTTGAACAGGATCTGCCACATGCCCGAGAGGTTGCGGATGACGTCGCAGATCGACGGGAACAACATCCCGTCGAGGCAGTCCAGGCGCCCGGTGAGCCCGAGCTCGAGGGTCGAGCGCGGAATGCGGCAGATGTAACTCTGGTAATAAGCGTCGCCCTGGATCACTTCGAGCTGGTCGCCTCCGCCCATGATCCCCACCGGCAGCATGCCCGCGGCGTGGATGATTTCGCGCGGCACATAGACCGGCATGAAGCCGATCGCCTTGCGTCCGGGCACGGCGGCTTTCCATTCCTTCACCGAGGTGAAGTGGAGGTCGTCGAACAGCATCTGACAACGCTCGATGATCTGCGCCACGGTCTGGCTCATCGGTGCTCCCATTTTGGCGGACGCTTGGCGATGAAAGCGGCGAGGCCTTCGTTCGCGTCGCGGGTCTGCATCAGGCGATCGAGATACAGCCGCTCGACTTCATGGATGCGCCGGCGCACCCTGGCGAGGTAGCCGCCGCGGGCCGCGGCCACGGCGCAGGCAAGCGAACTCGCGCTTTTTCCCGCAAGGTGCTGATCGAAATAAGCGAGGGCCGCGGCCTCCGGGTCGGCCGACACGGAGCTCACCAGGCCCAGCCTCAGTGCTTCGTCGGCGCCGACCGAGCGGCCGGAGAACAGCAGGTCCTCGGCCGCCGCCTGGCCGATGCGCGGCGGCAACAGGCAGGATGCCGCCGGCGCGAACACGCCGAGCTGGATCTCGGGCTGGCCGAGCTTGGCGTCGTCGGCGGCGAAAATCAGGCTGCCGCCCAGGGCCAGTTCCAGCCCGCCGCCGAGGCACTGGCCCTTCACCGCGACCAGAATCGGCAGCGGCCACTCGATCATGGAAAGCAGCAGCGCGTGCAGGCTCGCGAGCATCGCCGCGCAGTGCTCGGCCAGATGCTCTTCGACGCTCGCGCCGAAGGAAAAGTGCGGACCGTCGGCGTCAAGGAGCGCTGCCAGGATTGCGGACTTGCCGCGGTGCGCGTCGAACGCCGAGCGCAGCGCGGCGATCATCGCCGCATCGACGATGTTCGCCTTGGGCCGTGCCAGGCGCAGCCGCAGCAGCGCCCCGTCGCGCTCGGTCCAGACTTTCAGTGGCGAATCCGCGGTCACGGCATCAGCCCTTGTGCTTGTTCTTCGGCTGGATCGCCTGGTGCAGGGCGTCGCCCCAGCCTTCGCCGCGCGCGAGCCGCTGGCGCAGGCCGATGAAGTCGATCTCGCGGTCGTCCTTCGGGCCTTCGTTGAAGGCGACGAAACCGGCGCGCGCCTCGGTCATCATGTTGAGCGCGAGCCAGGCGCGCGAGTTTTCCTTGTTCGCGTTCCAGGCGATGAGCTTGGGCTTGCGCAGTTCCTCGATAGTCTTGGTGGTGCAGTCGGGGAAGGTGAGCAGCATCTTGGCGCACAGTTCCTCCACCTTGGCGTCGAGCAGCGACAGATCCACCCGGCCAGCGGCGATCAGCGCCTTCGCCTGCTTTGCCGCCTCGCCCGTCTTGAATTCGCCGAACACGAGTTTGCCGAATTCGTCGGTCATCTGCCTGGTTTCCACCAGCGGATTGGCGATGAACTTGCCGTCCACTTTCAACGCGGGCACGACGTCGGTGATCACACCCAGGTAATAGGCCTTGTGCGCCGAGAACGGCTCGCACAGCACGCACGCCGCCATGGCGCGCTCGGCGCCGATCATGACCGGAAGAAAGTCCGTCGCGCCGCCGATCGGGGCCGAGCCGTGCTTGGGGCCGGCCTGGCCGAAGCGCGCCAGATCCTGCGCCACCGAAAAATCGCAGGCCATGCCGATTTCCTGGCCGCCGCCGATGCGCATGCCGTTGACGCGGCAGATGACCGGCTTGTCGCAGGAGAGTATTGCCGACACCATGTCATTGAACAGGCGCATGTAGAAGCGGTACTCCTGCGGGTGGCCGGCGTAGTACTCGGCGTATTCCTTGGTGTTGCCGCCGGTGCAGAACGCCTTGTCGCCGGCGCCGGTGAACACCACGCAGTTGACGTCGCGCGCATTCGATGCGGCGCGAAATGCGAGGATCGCGCCCTTCACCATGTCGGTGGTGTAGGAGTTGAACTGGCCCGGGTTGTCGAGCCAGATCCAGGCGTTGTACAGGCCGGGCAC
>MEQQ01000143.1:5997-13241 GCA_001770285.1 Betaproteobacteria bacterium RBG_16_66_20 | reverse complement strand
CAGGATCGCGGCCGCGCCGTTGATGGTGAGGGAGACCGTGATGCGCTCCAGGTCCACGCCCTCGAAGGCGATCTCGAAGTCGCGCAGCGTGTCCACTGCCATGCCGACGCGCCCGACCTCGCCCTCGGCCTGCGGGTCGTCGGAATCCATGCCGCATTGCGTGGGCAGGTCGAAGGCCACGTTCAGCCCGGTCTGGCCGTTGGCGATCAGGTAGTGGAAGCGCTTGTTGGTGTCGGCCGCGTTGCCGAAGCCGGTGTACTGGCGCATCGTCCAGGGCTGCTTGCGGTACATCATCGAGTGGATGCCGCGCGCGAACGGAAACTCGCCGGGCAGCCCGATCATGCCGGCGCCGCCGCTCGCTTCGACGTCGGCCGCGGTGTAGAGCGGCTTCACCTCGATCCCCGATTCATTGACGACGGGGCGCAGTTCCTTTTCCGGCAGATCCTTGGGTTTCATGGCGCGTTGGTCCGAATGTAGTTGACGATGTCGTCGAGCTTCGAGCTCGAGGGGAAGATGCCTTTGAAACCGAGCGCGCGCAGCGCGTCGTGGTCCTGCGCCGGCAAGTTGCCGCCGATGACCCAGAGCTTGTCGGCGAGGCCCGCCTCCTCGAGCAGCGGCTTCAGCTTCCTGCAAATCGGCAGGTGCGAGCCGGCCATGGACGAGAGCGCGATCACGTCGGCGTCCTCGTCGAGCGCGATGCGCGTGATCGCCTCCGGGGTCTGGCGCAGCCCGGTGTAGATCACCTCGAAACCCGCGTCCATCAGCGCGCGCACCACCACTTTCGCCCCCTGGTCGTGGCCGTCGAGGCCCGGCTTGGCGAGGACAATTCTTATTTTTTTCATCTGGAAAGCTCTTTAGCGACGATGAGCTTGAGTATCTCGCTCGTGCCGCCGCCGATCAGGGTGAAGCGCACGTCGCGCAGGTAGCGCTGCACCGGGTACTCCATCGCATAGCCGTACGAAGCATAGACCCGCGCCGCCTGGTCGGCGACGCGCGCGGCGCACTCGCTGGCGAAGAGTTTCGCCATCGCCGCCTCCTTGTGGTGCGGCTTGCCGGCGTCGCGCAGCCAGGCCGCGCGATAGACGAGGTGCGTGGCGGCCTCGAGTTCGGTGGCCATCTCCGCCAGCTTCATCTGGATCGCCTGGTAGCGGTTGATCGGCTTGCCGAACTGCTTGCGCTCCCCCGCATAGCCCACCGCCGCCCCGAGCGCGGCGCGCGCCAGGCCCACCGCCATCGCCCCGGTGATGATGCGGATCTCGGCCAGCGTCTTGCGCAAATGCCCCTCGCCGTCGCCTTCCTCCTTCGACAGGCGATGGCTGTCGGGCACGAAACACTCGTCGAAAGCGAGTTCCGAGGTAGGCAGCGCCCACACGCCCATCTTTTCGATCGCGCGGCCGAGCTGCACGCCCTCGAAGCCGCGCTCGACGAGGAAAATGGTGAGTTTCTTTTCCGCGCCCGCCTTGGCGAACACGGTGAAGAAGTCCGCCACCGGCGCCGAAGTGACCCAGGTCTTCTGCCCGTTGAGCACGTAACCGCCCTCGACCTTGCGCGCGTGCGTGGCGATGCCGCCGAGGTCGCTGCCGGCATCGGGCTCGGTCATGCAGATGGCGCCGATCTTCTCGCCGCGCAGCGCCGGCTTGAACAACCGTTCCAGGATGTCGGCATTGCCCAGCATGTGCAGGAACTTGGTGCCCATCAGCGACTGCATCGCCGCGCAGCCCGCGAGCGACATCGAGCCGCGCGCGATTTCCTCCAGCGCGAGGCAGAACTCCGTCAGCTGCATGCCGCTGCCGCCGACATCCTCCGGGTAGCGCATGCCGAACAGGCCCATCCCGGCGAGCTGCCCGAAGAGTTCGCGCGGAAAAGCGTGCGCCTCGTCCATCGCCGCCGCCTGCGGCGCGATGCGCTGGTCGCAGAAGCGCGCGAACGTGTCGCGCACCTGCTGCTGCTCAGGCGTCGGTTCGAAGTTCATGCCCGCAGTTCATCCCACTTGTAATCGATGAGTTCGAGCAGCACCCCGTTCACCGCCTTCGGCTGCACGAACGCGAATTCGCAATCGCGGAACTTCCGTGCCCCGCCGATGAACGGATAGTCCTTCGCTTTCAGCTCGTCCATCGCCGCGCGCGTGTTGTCCACGTTGAGCGAGACCAGCATCACCCCTTCGCCGCGCTTGTCAATGAATTTGGCGACCTCTCCGTCCGGGGTGAGCGACTCCATCAGTTCGAACCCCACGCCGCCCACCCAGTAGCGCGCGACGCGGATCTTCTCCGGCTCGTCCACGTAGGCGTCGTCGGGCTGGTCCTTGCCGAGGATCGGCTCCCAGATCTTGCGCGCCGCCTCCAGGTTCCTGACCGCGATGCAGATGTGGTCCAGCTTGTTGACTTTCATCGGTCCTCCAAAATGGCGGCGCGCACCGCCTCCCTTTGCACCTTGCCGAGCGCGCTGCGCGGCAGCCGCTCCAGAAAACGCACTTCGCGCGGATGCTTGTAGCGGGCGATGCGCCCCTGGAACAGCGCCATCGCCTCCGCCTCGGTCATTCGGCGGCCGGGCTTGAGCACCACCGCGGCGACCACTGCCTCGCCCCAACGCTCCTCGGGCCTGCCGATCACGCACGCATCTTCGATCGCGGGACAATCGAGAAGCACGCTCTCCACCTCCGCCGGATAGATGTTCTCGCCGCCGGAGATGATCACGTCCTTCTTGCGCGAGACGACGTAAAGGTGCCCTGCGTCGTCAAAATGCCCCACATCGCCCGAGCGGTACCAGCCGTTCACGAAAGTCTGCGCCGTCTCGGCGCGGGCGTTCCAGTAACCGGTCGCCACGTTCGGTCCGCGCACCAGGATCTCGCCATCGCTCCCCGGGGGCAACTCCGCGCCCCCCTCGTCCACCACCTTGAGCTCGCAATGCAGGGCGGGATTGCCGGCCGAGCCCGCCTTGCGCAGGGCGTCCCCGGCGCGGACGTAGGACGCGATCGGGCAGGTCTCGGTCGAGCCGTAAACCTGTATCACCGGTACGCCGCGCTCCGCCACCTTGCGAACGAAGCGCTCCGAGACGATCGTCGAGCCGGTCGTGATCATGCGCAGGCTGGACAGGTCGGCGCTCTGCCAGCGAGGCAGCTGCATCAGCGCGTCCAATTGCGCCGGCACCAGCACCGCGAGCGTGATCCGTTCGCGCTCGATCGCCTCGAGCGTCGCCGCCGGGTCGAACTTCGCGTGCAGCGTAACGCTCGCTCCGGCGTGCAGCGCGGGCGTGGTCTGGATGTTCATGCCGCCGACGTGGAACATCGGTAGCGTGGTCAGCACCCGGTCGGTGCTGGTGAGGTCGTGCATGTGCGTGCTGTTGACGGCGTTCCAGAACAGCGCCCGCTGCGTGAGCACCACCCCTTTGGGCGCGCCGGTCGAGCCCGAGGTGTAGCACAGGAGCAGCGGCGAATCCTCGTCGCCGCCTTGCGCTACCGAACCAGCCGCGGTTTTTTCCAGAACGGAAATTTCCGTTGCGGCAATCGCGCCCTCGATGCTCCGGGCATGGTCGGCAAACGCCGGCTCTGCGAACAGCACGCGCGGCGGGCAATCGGCCAGCACGCGCGCATGCTCGGGCGGCGCTAGGCGCCAGTTGAGCGGCGCGAGCATCGCGCCCAGGCGCGCGCAGGCGAACAGCAGCACCAGCACCGCGGGATGATTCATGCCGAGCCAGGCAATCGCATCGCCGCGCCCGACCCCGCGCTCCGCGAGGACCGCCGCCGCGCCCTGGATCCGGCGCGCCAGTTCGGCGTAGGTCATGTCGGCGCCCTCGAACCGGATCGCGACGGCCCCCGGCGCAAAGCGCGCGTGCCGTTCGATCCAGTGCGAAAGGTCCACGCGTTTCGCCTCTTCCTATCGGCCGGACACCTCGAGCACCACGGCCATCGCGGTATCGCCCGCCGCGCAGCCAGTGAACAGGCCGCAGCCGCCGCCGCGCAGCGCCAGTTCCTCGATCAGTTCGATGATCCCGCGGGTACCCATCGGACCCTGCGGATGGCCCCAGACCAGCGAGCAGCCGTAGTTGTTCATGCGCGCGATGTCCACGCCGGTGGTGCGCGAGAACAGCACGTCGTTGAGCGCGAACGGATTGTGCGTCTTGATCGCGTCCATCTTCCCGATGGCGAGCCCGGCCTGCGCCAGCGCCGCCTGCGCCGCCGGAATCGGCGCCTCCGGCATGTAGGCGAGCGCCGCGCGCGACTGGCCGAAACCGTGCAAGCGCACGCGGATCTTCGGATCGCGCGACAGCTCCTTCGCGCGCTCCGGGCTCGCGAGCACGATCGCCGCATTGCCGTCGGCCGGGTGCGTCTGGGCGCCGTAGGTGACGGTTCCGCCCTGCAGCACGGGCTTCAACTTTGCCAAGCCTTCCGCGGTGGAGAAATTGATCCCCTCGTCGCCCGCAATCGTCGCCGCAGTCTTGCGGTAAGCCGGATCGGGCACCTCGAAGGGCAGCGTCATGAACCGCTTGAGGAACGCGCTCTCGCCGGCGAGCGCCTCGCGGTACTGCGCTTCGCGGCGCAGCACCACGTCGTGCTGCTCGGCGGTGCTGATGCCGTGCTTCTTCGCCACGTTCTCCGCAGTAGTCACCATCGCGTGCCCCCCGAGCGGGTCGCAGCCGAAGTTGTCCATCACCCAGTCTTCGTGGGTGCCGGTGCCGCCCGGCGCGCGCGGATTCGGGTAGTACAGATGCGGTCCGTTCGAGGTGCGGTCGCAGGTCACGCTCAGCGACACCTTCGACAACCCGGTCTCGATCTCCTGCGCGCCGGCAAGCAGCACGCGCACGCCGGTGGCGCAGGCCTGCATCAGGGTAGGGCCGCCGATCTGCCCGATGCCCGCCAGCCCGGCGAACCACGGCAGGCCGAAGAACGAGTGCTTCTGCGGCACGCTGAAGCCGAGAACGCCGTGATCGAAGGCCTGCGCCGGGATGGCGCGCCGCGCGAGTTCCTTTTTCGCGACGTGGGCCGCGAATTCCAGCGAGTTCAGGTTCGCGAACGCGCCCTGCCAGCGCGCGAACGGCGTGCTCCAGTAGCAGCCGTAGGGAATTTCCGCCTTGTAGTCCATCGCTAGCTCCTCCGTGTCTTGTCGAGCAGTATCCGCTTTGCATTGCCCAGGTGCGCGCGCATCGCCTTCGCCGCCGCCTCGCCGTCGCCCGCCGCGAGCGCCGCAGCGAGCTGCTTCAAGCCTTTCAGCACCACCGCGCGCACCGCTGCATCGTCGAGCGTGAAGGCGCGCAGGTAGCGCACATGCTCGGCGTAGAGCTGGATGCCGCGCACCAGGCGCTTGTTCGGCACCAGCGCGGTCCACGCATCGCGGTAGCGGTAGTTGGCGTCCATGAAGGCCGCGCCGTTGCCCGCCTCGTGGGCCGCCGCCATGTCCTCCAGCGCCTTGCGCAGCGGCGCGAGCTGCTTGCGATCGGGTTTGGCCGCGGCCACCAGGCGCAGCGCCTCGGGTTCGAGCAGGAACCGCAGCGCATAGATGTCCTCGATGTCGCCCTCCTCCAGCGCCGGCACGGTGAAGCTGCGGCCCTCGGCGACCACCAGGCCTTCGCTCGCCAGCCGCGCCAGCGCCTCGCGCACCGGCGTGCGCGACACGCCCAGTTGCGCCGCGAGCACCGCCTCCTGCAGCGGCTGCCCGGTGGGAATGCGGCCCGCGCGCAGATAGCCGCGCAGCGTAGCGTAGACGCGGTCGCCGAGAGGCTCGTGCCGCTCGAGCACTTGGAGCTTCGCGATCATGGCTTCCTCGAGGTGTCCAGTCTACTGTATACGGTATACCTGCACTTGACCCCGGTCAAGGCAGGCGCGCCGCGCTCATTTGAGAATGTAGCGGCCATGTTTAAGCGTGCCCAGCCGCTTGATCAGCCCGGCCTTGAGCAGCGGGCGGAGCAGATCCATCGCTCCCTGCTTGGAGATGCTCAGGCCATCCCAGATTTCGCGCGGGCTGAGACCGCCGCGCGCCCGGAGCAATTGCAGCAATTGCTCCTGCTTCGGGCGCAGCACCAGCTTCGCGCGGCCCCTGGAGCCCGAGAACTGCTGGATGCGCTGCCATGCCCGCTCCAGGGTCTGCTGCAACCCTTCAGCGCTGTAGTCCAGCCACGAGGTCAGATCATCGCCCTGCTGCCGCACCGCTTGCAGCGCCGCGTAATAGCGCGGGCGATCCTCCCAGTAAAACTCATCCACGGAAAAGATATGGTGCGAATCGAATCCGCGCCGGTAAAGTTCCCACAGTGCCAGCGCGCGGCCTGTGCGGCCGTTGCCGTCGGCGAACGGATGAATCGCCTCGAACTGATAGTGCACGATCGCCGAACTCAGCACCGGTGAAAGCGCCGGCGAATCCTTCTCCCACCACTCGAGAAACCCGGACATCAGAATCGGCACGTCCTGCGGCGGCGGCGGCACGTACTCACCCACCCGCACGCGGATGCTGCGATAGCGCCCCGCCTCGCCCTGGTCCATCACCTCGCCGGCGATGATTCGATGCAGGCGCTGCACGTCTTCGTGCGCGAGCCGCTTCTTCGCGGCCTGTTTCTCCACGTGCCGCAGCGCCGCGAAATAATTCACCACCTCCCGGCGGACGCGCGCCGGCACCGCCAGTACCTCGCCCGCCTCCACGGCGCGCACCTGTTCGAGCGTGAGCGGGTTGCCCTCGATGGCCGTGGAGGAATGCGCGATTCGCGTGCGCGTGTCCTTCTGCAAGGCCGGAATCCACGCCAGCTGCACCGCCGCGCCCTGGATGCGCTCGCGCAGCGCGGCGATCGCCTCCACCCGCGCCAGCAGCGCCGGGGTGATGGTGAAATGCGGGGCGTAGCGCATGCCGCCGATGCTACCCGTCGGTCAAGCGTGGGTCAAGTTATGGGTCAAGCGGTTTTCGGGGCTCGACCCCGGTTGTCCGGACAGTAGTGGCTCTGACCCGATTTACGAGGGAGCGGCCACCGGCGGACGGGCGCCGAGCCGCGCCGCACGGCGCGACAGGTTCGCGTCGAAGCTCAGGAACCTGCCGGTGCGCTCGCTCAGCGCCAGGTGGAATGCGTCGGCGACGTCCAGTCCGGCATCGATCCAGCCGAGCGCGCGCCGCACCGCCTCCGGATGCTGCGCATGCGCGCGCGGCAGGCCGATGATCTTGCGCAGCGCCGAGGTGATCTCGGCGCGCGTCGCGTCCCGGGCGCCCAGCACCCAGGCGAGCTCGAGCAGCACGGTGACCGGGATGAAGAGGTCTTCGTCCGCCTCGAGC
>MEQQ01000143.1:0-5984 GCA_001770285.1 Betaproteobacteria bacterium RBG_16_66_20 | reverse complement strand
GCCGGTGCTGCCCCGCGTCGTCGGCGAGCACGAACCGCGCGAGCACGTTCGTGTCCACGCTGATCACGGCCGCCTCCGCGCCTTGCGCTTGCTGCGCTCGTCCTCGGCAAGCACGGCGGCCAGGATCGCTGCTTTCTCGCGCGCCGCGGACATGGGCCTGCCGCGGTGGGCGAGCATCCCGGCGATGCTTCTCACCTGGGCCACCAGGTCGGTCGCCTTCGGCCGCGCAGCGAACCCGCCCCCGGGGAGCAGCTCGACGGCAAGCTCGGTCCCCTGCTTCAGGCCGAGCGCCTCCCGCACCCGCCTGGGGATGATCATCTGGCCCTTGCTCGATACCCGGGTGTTCTCCACGGCGCCCGCCCTCCTGAAAGTAAGATTCTCAGGTAAGACGATACGCGCCGGGCACGGCGGGGTCAAGCGGACGCGAGCGGCGCGCGCCGCGCCTACCCGGTCTTGGTGTAGTCCGGCTTGCGGCGCTCGCTGAAGGCGCCGATGCCTTCGCGCGCGGCCGCGGTGCAGGCGCTGCGGCCGAAGGCCTGGTAGCCGATCTCGAGCGCGGCGGCGAGGGTCGGGGCGGTTGCCGCCGCCTGCACCGCCTGCTGGATGATGCCGGCCACCTCGCGGCTGAGCACCTGCTTGCCCGCCGGCGCGGCGGCGTCGAAGGGCGCGACGGCAACGGCGCCATCCAGCGAGGCGCGCTGCGTGCCGGCAAGCGCGTGCACGCGCGCCACGGCCTGCCGGATGAGCGATGCATAATCGAGGGCAAGCTCGGCGACGATCCCGGCATCGTGTCCCTGGACCGCGGTGAGCCGCTCGGCGCGGCACAGCATGCCGTGGAACACCGCCGCGGCCTGCGGCCAGCGGCGATACGGCACCACCATCGCGCCGATGCCGGGCGCGATGCCGAGGGTGATCTCGGGAAACTGCAGCCAGGCCTCGCGCTGCGCGAGGATCGCGTGGCAGCGCATCGCCAGCTCCAGCCCGCCGCCGAGCGCCATGCCGTTCAACGCCGCGACGACCGGCTTTTGCATCGCATCCAGATGCACCAGCAGGCGCGAGCAGTCCCGCGCGTACTGCGTTGCGGCCGCGGCATCGCCCAGCATGCCGGGAAAGCGGCCGATATCCGCGCCCGCGCAGAAGGCGCGCGTGCCGTAACCCGTGAGAACGAAACCCTCGATCGCCGGATCGGCCTCGTGGCGGCGGATTACCTGCAGGATTTCGTCGTTCAACTCGTCGTGCAGCGCGTTCATCGCCTCGGGGCGGCGCAGCGTGATGACGACCACGCCCTCGAGGTTGTCCACCAGCACGCCCCTTTCGAAGCGCTGGTACTCGCCCGGCGCGCGCGCGGGCATCGGCATGCCGGGGCGTTCCCTGGCGAAGCGCTGCAGGACGCGCTCGACCTCCGCTGCGCCAAGGTCGCGCATCAGGTCGAGCGGGCCGCGCTTGAAGCCGAGCGCCAGGCGGCAACCGAGGTCGAGATCCGCCGCCTCGCCGATCTTCCGGTCGAGGATGTCCACGATTTGCGAGAACAGCACCCCGAGCAATCGGTCGCGCACTGCGGCTGCGTCCTCGGCAGGCACCGAGACGCGCTTGCCGATCGCGGAGGTCGCCCAGGTCGCGACCGAGCGGAAGATCGGCGCCGGGCGGTAATGCGCGCCCTCGGCCTCGGCCTGGAGCGTGTTGGTCTCGGTGATGATCGGGTTGCCGTTGGCCAGATTCAGCACGAAGAACGGCCCCGCATGGACGAATTCCCCGGCCACGCTGTCGATCTGCGCGGCGGTGGCGCGCGGCAGGCAGAGCGCGGCGTCGTTGCACCAGTTGTCGAACACGCGGTCGAGCATGAAGCACTCGACGTCCTCGGTGACGAGCGGCACCTTGCCGGTGATGCAGAAGAACCAGCGCAGGTATTCCACCACCGCCGGGTCCGCATCGCGCGCGCGCACCACCTCGACCACGGGATTGCGCCACGCGGGCGCGAAAAAGTGGGTCACCGTGGCGCGCGCCTTGTGCTTGAGGCCGGAGAATATGCGCGCCGCCGGCAGGGAACTGGTGTTGGAGGTGATCAGAGCGTCGGCCGATATCAGCGCCTCGACCTGCGCGAAGATCCGCTGCTTCAAGGCGAGGTCTTCGGTGGCGGCCTCGATCACCCAGTCGGCGCCGCGGATGGCTTCGTAATCGGTGGTGCCGCGCACGCCCCGCGTCACCGCGGCAGCCTCGGCTTCGCTCATCTTGCCGCGCGAGCGCGCCTTGGCCGCGTACTCGCCGAAGCGCGCCACCGCGCGGTCCACCGCGGCCTGGGCGACGTCCACCAACACCAGGTCGAGGTCCGGCAGCGCGCTCTTGAGGTAGTAGCCGATATCCGGGCCGATGGTGCCGGCGCCGATCAGCGCGATGCGCCTGGGCAGCGGCCGCGCCGGGGCCTGCAGCAGGGGGTTCCGGGGGCTGGCCATTGCGTGTACAGTATACCGTATACGTCATCAGGACAAGGGCATGCGGATCGGCATCGACGTCGGCGGTACCTTCACCGATTTCGTCCTCCTGGACGATGCGAGCGGGCGCGCCAGCACCTACAAGTGCCTGACCACGCCGCGCGATCCGTCGGATGCCATCGAGGCGGGGCTGCGCGCCCTCGCCGGCCAGGCGCCGGGCTGCATCGAGGGGCTGCAGGAGGTGATCCACGGCACGACGCTGGTCATCAACGCGATCATCGAGAGGAAGGGCGCGCGCACCGGCCTGCTCACCACGCGCGGCTTTCGCGACGTGCTGGAACTCGGGCGCGAGATCCGCTACGCCGCCTACGACGCCTTCGCCCAGATGCCCGAGCCGCTGGTGCCGCGCGAGCGGCGGCTGGAAGTGGACGAGCGCCTGCGGGCGGATGGCAGCGTGCTCACGCCGCTGGATGAGGCGCAGGCGCGCCAGACGGTGCGCGAGATGGCGCACCTGGGGGTCGAGTCGGTCGCCGTGTGCCTGCTCAATTCCTTCGAGAACCCGGCGCACGAGCTGGCGTTGAAGCGCCTGCTGGCCGAGGAGTTCCCGCAGGCTTCGCTCTCGATCTCCTACGAGGTGCTGCCGCAGATCCGCGAGTACGAGCGCACCAGCACCACGGTGACCAACGCCTACGTCAAGCCGCTCACCGAGACCTACCTGCGGCGCATGCGCGAGCGCCTGGCGGCCTTGGGCTTCCGCGGGCGTCTGTTCATCATGCTCTCCTCGGGCGGCGTCACCTCGGCCGAGACCGCCGCCGAATTCCCGGTGCGCATCATCGAATCGGGCCCGACCGCGGCGGTGATCGCCGCGCAGTACTACAGCCGCCTGTTCGACTGCCCCGAGATGTTCTGTTTCGACATGGGCGGCACCACCGCGAAATCCTGCCTCATCCAGGGCGGCGTCGCCTCGGTGGTACAGAGTTTCGAAGTCGGGCGCGTGCAGCGCTTCCAGAAAGGCAGCGGCCTCACCATCCAGGTGCCGGTGGTGGACCTGATGGAAATCGGCGCGGGCGGCGGCAGCATCGCCCGCGCGAGCCGCCTGGGCACGCTGCAGGTCGGCCCCGAGAGCGCCGGCGCCGAGCCGGGGCCCATCTGCTACGGACGCGGCGGCACCGAGCCCACGGTCACCGATGCGGACCTGCTGCTCGGCTACCTCGACGCGGCCTACTTCCTCGGCGGCACGATGCAGCTGGATGCCGCCGCGGCGCGGCGCGGCATCGAGGAGCGCGTGGCGCGGCCGCTCGGCGTTTCCTACCTCGAGGCGCTGTGGGGCATTCACGACCTCATCAACGAAACCATGGCGGCGGCGGCGAAAACCCACATCGCCGAGCGCGGCGGCAACCCGCAACTGGTCACCGTGGCCGCATTCGGCGGCGCCGGCCCCGTGCACGCCTACGGCCTCGCGCACAAGCTCGGCGCGCCGCGCCTGGTGGTGCCGCCAAACGCCGGGGTCGGCTCGGCGCTCGGGTTTTTCACCGCGCCGCGCGCCTTCGACCTGGTGCGCAGCCACAAGGTGCCGTTCGCGACCGCGGATTTCGGCAAGCTGGAAGCGCTGTTCCGCGAACTCGAAAGCGAGGGCGAGCGCACCCTGCGCCGCGCCGGCGCCGAGGGGCCGCTCGGCTTCGCGCGCTCGGTGGAGGCGCGCTTCATCGGCCAGGGCTCCGAGACGAGCCTCCCGGTGCCGGAAGGCGATTTCGGCGCGCTCGATGCGGGCGAGCTGCGCCGCCGCTTCGACGAAGCCTACGCGCGGCTCTACGGCCGCACCTATCCCCAGTCGCCGGTCGAGTTCGTCAATTTCTGCGTGCGCGCGAGCCTGCCGGTGAAACCGCTGGTGCTGCCGAAGATCACGCACCAGGGACGCACGCAGGACGCGGTCAAGGGCGAACGCAAGGCATACTGCGGCACGGCGCGGGACTTCATTCCCCACACCGTCTACGACCGCTACCAGCTCGCCGCGGGCGCCGAAATCGAGGGCCCCGGCATTTTCGAGGAGCGCGAGTCCACCGTGATCGTCGGCGAAGGCGCGCGTTGCCGCGTGGACGAGTTCGGGTTCCTGTGGATCGACCTGCCGAAGGAGAGACCGCATGGCGCAACGGTTTGACCCGATCACGCTGGAGATTCTCTGGCGGCGGCTGATCTCCATCGTGGACGAGTCCGACGCGGCGGTCGCGCGCACCGCGTTCTCCAGCCTGCTGCGCGACGCGCACGACTACACCTGCATGTTCACCGACTCGCGCGGGCGCGAGCTCGCGCAGGGCACGCTCGCCACGCCGGGACAGTCGGGCGCGATGGCGCTCGGCATCAAGAAGCTGGTGCAGGGTCTGCCGCCGGGCTCCTTCCGGCCGGGCGACGTGTACATCACCAACGACCCCTGGGCGCTCGCCGGGCACCTGAACGATGTCTGCGTGCTGAGCCCGATCTTCCATCGCGAGCGCCTCGCCGCCTTCACCGCCTGCATCCTGCACCACTCGGACATCGGCGGGCGCGTCGCCTCGGACAACCGCGAAGTGTTCGAGGAAGGCCTCTTCATCCCGCTCGTCAAGCTCTACGACGCGGGCGCGCTCAACCAGGGCGTGCTCGACATGATCAGCGCCAACGTGCGCACGCCGGAGCAGGTGAACGGCGACATCCGCTCGCAGATCGCCGCCAACCACGTCTGCGCGCAACAGGTCGTGCGCATGCTGGAGGAATACGCGCTCGACGGCCTGGACGATCTCGCCGACGAGGTGATCGGGCGCAGCGAGAAGAGCATCCGCGCCTCGATCGCCAAGGCGCCCGCGGGCGTCTACCGCTCCGAGGGCGTGATCGAGCAGACCGAAGGGCAGCCGGAGGTGCGGATCCGCTGCGCGGTCACGATCGCGGGCAGCGACATCACGGTGGACCTCAGCGGCTCCTCGCCGCAGGTGGATTGGGGCGGCAACGTGGTCTACAACTTCACTTACGCCTACGTGCACATGGCGGTGAAGAGCATTTTCGACCCGGAGATCCCGAACAACGACGGCATCGCGGCGCCGATCCGCCTCGTCGCGCCCGAGGGCACGGTGGTCAACTGCCGGCACCCGGCGGCGGTGGCCGCGCGCATGCAGATCGGGCACTTCATCACCGAGGTGATCTACCGCGCGCTCGCCGGGGCGCTGCCCGAGCGCGTGGTGGCCGCGGGCGGCGGCACCCCGGCGACGATGCAGATGTTCTACGGGCGCCACGGCGACGGCCGCCCGTTTCACACCGTGCTGATCCGCGGCGGTGGCCTCGGCGCGAGCGCCGGGCGCGACGGCGAAGGCAGCTTCATCTTTCCGGCCAACGGCGCCAACACCCCGGTCGAGATCCTCGAAAGCGACTCGCCGCTCATCGTCGAGCGGCGCGAGCTGCTTCCCGATTCCGGCGGCCCCGGCAAGCAGCGCGGCGCGCTCGGCCGGCGCGAGGTGTTCCGCGTACCGGATGACGCGTATGCGCCGCAGGCAGCGGTCAACCTTGCCCTCCAGTCGGGCCGCTTTCGCC
>MEQQ01000142.1:30289-30399 GCA_001770285.1 Betaproteobacteria bacterium RBG_16_66_20 | reverse complement strand
CCGGCCTGCGCCACGATCTCGGCCTCGCGCGCGTGCTGCTTGGCGTTGAGCACCTGGTGCGGCAGCTTGTCCCTTGCGAGCATCGCCGACAGCAGTTCGGAATTCTCGAT
>MEQQ01000142.1:25694-30252 GCA_001770285.1 Betaproteobacteria bacterium RBG_16_66_20 | reverse complement strand
TAGCAGTCGTTGATCTCGTCGATGATCGCCTTGTGCTTTTCCTTCGTGGTGCGGTAGACCAGGTCGAGCCGGTCCTCGCGGATCATCTTCATGTGGGTCGGCACCACCACCGTCTCCAGCCCGTAGATCTCCTGGAATTCGTAGGCCTCGGTGTCCGCGGTGCCGGTCATGCCGGCGAGCTTGCGGTACATGCGGAAGTAGTTCTGGAACGTGATCGAGGCGAGCGTCTGGTTCTCGTTCTGGATCGCGACCTTCTCCTTCGCCTCGACCGCCTGGTGCAGGCCGTCGGACCAGCGCCGCCCGCTCATCAGGCGCCCGGTGAATTCGTCCACGATCACCACTTCGCCGTCCTGCACCACGTAGTGCTGGTCGCGATGGAACAGGTGGTGCGCGCGCAGCGCCGCATAGAGGTGGTGGACCAGGTTGATGTACGCCGGCTCGTACAGGCTTGCACCCTGCGGCAGCATGCCGATGCGCGCCAGCACCTCCTCGGCCTTCTGGTGCCCGGTTTCCGACAGCAGGACCTGGTGGTTCTTCTCGTCGACGAAGAAGTCGCCGGGCGGTTCGGGCTGGTCCTGCTTCTTTTCCTCCTTCTGGGGAGTCAGCAGCGGCGCCACCTCGTTCATCTTGTAGTAGATCTCGGTCCGGTCCTCGGCCTGGCCGGAGATGATCAGCGGCGTGCGCGCCTCGTCGATCAGGATCGAGTCCACCTCGTCGACGATGCCGTAGGTGAGGCCGCGCTGGAAGCGCTCCTCGATGCGCATCGCCATGTTGTCGCGAAGGTAATCGAAACCGAACTCGTTATTGGTGCCGTAGGTGATGTCGGCCTGGTAAGCCTTGCGCTTTTCATCCGGCTCCATCTGCGGGATGTTCACGCCCACCGTGAGGCCGAGGAAACCGTAGAGTTTGCCCATCCACTCGGCATCGCGCTTCGCCAGGTAATCGTTCACCGTGACGATATGCACGCCCTGGCCGGCGAGCGCGTTCAGGTAGGCAGGCAGCGTCGCCGCCAGCGTCTTGCCCTCGCCGGTGCGCATTTCCGCGATCTTGCCGTCGTGCAGCACCATGCCACCGACCAACTGGACGTCGAAGTGGCGCATGCGCAGCGCGCGCTTGCCCGCCTCGCGCACCACCGCGAAAGCCTCGGGCAGCAGTTGGTCGAGCGTCGCGCCCTCGGCGATGCGTTTCCTGAACTCGGCGGTCTTGCCCCTCAGGACCGCGTCGGAGAGCTCTGAGATTTGCGCTTCGAGCGCGTTGATCTGCCTTACCACTCCCGAGTAATGCTTCAGCAGCCGCTCATTGCGGCTGCCGAAGATTCTCTTGGGAATGCTGAATAGAAACGCGAAGAACTTGCGAAAAATGTCCATGAATTCGGGGGCTTGGGCAGGTTCTAAACCCCCGGAAAAACTGCAATTTTAACATGCCGGTGGCGGCTGCCCCGGCCGAGGACTACCTGATTCTTGCTCTTGCCAGAGGCACTTGAGGATTCGTCGCCAGCAGGAACCGGCTCGGGTTCTGCGGCGCGCCGCGGAAGCGCACTTCGAAATGCAGATGCGGCCCGGTCGAGCGCCCGGTATTGCCGCTGTCGGCGATACGCCGGCCCCGCTGCAGCAGGTCGCCTTCCTTCACCAGGACCTTCGACAGGTGGGCGTAACGCGTGACCAGATCGTTGCCGTGGTCGATGTCGATCATGTTGCCGTATTGCGGATGAAAACCCGCGAACTGCACCACGCCGCCCGCGGCCGCAACCACCGGCGTGCCGGCGTCGGTGATGAAGTCGATGCCCTCGTGCATCGCCTGCTGGCCGGTGAACGGATCGATGCGGACGCCGAAACCGGAGGCGTTGAACGGCGCCGTCACCGGCATCATCGTCGGCATCGCCTTTTTCTTCACCGCCTGCTCGAAAAGCTGCGCCTCGAGCACGCCCAGCAGGTCGGTGCGGCTCTCCATCTGGCGCGACAGGCTCGCCACTTTCTCGTTGAACTGCGTCATCGTCAGGTTCTGCGGCGGCATGGTCGCGGACTGCGCGCCGCCCAGGCCGGGCGTCTCGGAGAAGCGGAATTCCTGCGGCCGGATGCCGGCCAGCGACGAGAGCCGTTCGCCGAGCGCGTCCAGGCGCGTGAGTTGCGCCTGCATTTCGCCGATCTTCACCGCCATCGCGTTCAGGTTCTGCTGCATGAATTCGCGCGCGCGCTCGGTCTCGCCCTGCTGCGCGGCAAGCACCAATTGAGTCACCAGGGGTATCTTCAGTTCGACCGCGAAGCGCAGGCTGAGCCAGTAAAGCGCGCCGGTCAGCGCGCCGACAATCATGAGGCCGAGGGTGGCGGAGGCGAGCACATGGCGCAACGACAGCGTGAGGGAGCGCGCCTTTGCCAGCCGGCTGGAGATCAAGATAACCTGCACGCCACCTCCACTAAACCCCTCCTCCCGTGCAAACGCCCAAAGTCGGCAGACTGCTTGCGTCGGACCCCAGCCTGCAGCCGGTCGTCGCAAAAGCGCGCGAAATCAGCGCGCTATCGAAGCTTTGTTTTGACTTTCTGCCGCCCGGGCTGGCCCGCCTGGTTCGGGCCGTAAGTTTTAACGACCGCCTCAGGGACCGCCAGCTGGTACTGCTTGCCGCATCGCCCGCTGCGGCTGCCAAGCTGAAGCTGCTGTCCGAGGCTTTGTGTAAATTCTTGTTACAACACGGGGCGCAGGTTAATTCAGTTTCCGTGAGGGTGCAACCCGGGTCGCGCGCGCAGACTGTAGCCGGCGAGCGACAACCCCGCCGGCTGTCCTCGAGCGCCATCGAGGCCCTGCGCGCGCTGCACGACAAGCTGCCGGATTCGGCTGCCAGAAAGGCCTTGAAAACCCTTCTGGATCATCAGCTTGCGCCAGAAAAGAGCGGCGAGAAAGAACCCTAGGCGGCGGCCCCGCGCAACAGGCCGGCAATCCCGGCGGGCGCCTCCTCGGCGCGCTCGAAAGTGACCACTTCGGTCGCCGACGGATCCGCCATCAGTGCGCGCAGCAGGCGATTGTTGAGCGCGTGCCCGGACTTGTGCGCGCTGAAAGCGGCAAGCAACGGCCGGCCGAGCAGGTACAGGTCGCCGATCGCGTCCAGGATCTTGTGGCGGATGAATTCGTCGCCAAAGCGCAGTCCTTCGGCATTCAGCACCCGGTGGTCGTCCAGCACCACGGCGTTCTCCAGCCCCCCGCCAAGCGCAAGACCGACATCGCGCAGGTCCTCGACGTCGTGCATGAAGCCGTAGGTGCGGGCGCGCGCGACCTCTTTCAGGTACGAGGTGGTGGCGAAATCCACCGCGAGGGAAGTGTTCGATTTCTCGATCACCGGATGCTTGTAGACGATGGAGAACGACAGCCTGAAACCCTCATAGGGCTCGAGCACGGCCCATTTGTCTGCGTCCTTCGCCTCGACCCTCTTCTTGACGCGCAGGAAGCGCTTGGGCGCGCCCTGCTCCTCGATTCCGGCCTGCTGTATCAGCAGCACGAAGGGTGCGGCGCTGCCGTCCATGATCGGAACCTCGGGTCCATCGAGGTCCACGTAAACATTGTCGACGCCCAGGCCCGCGAGCGCCGACATCAGGTGCTCGACCGTATAGATCTTCGTGCCGCCGCTCACCAGGCAGGAACACAGGCGCGTCTCGCCCACAAGGTCGGCGCGCGCCGGAATTTCCGCGGCCGAGGGCAGATCGAGCCGCCGGAATACGACGCCGGTGTCCGGCTGCGCCGGACGCAGGCTCATGCGCACCTTCTGGCCGGTGTGCAGGCCGACGCCGGTGGCGCTGACGAGGGATTTCAAGGTTCGTTGACGCAGCATGGGAGGCGCGATTCTACCAAGCGGCGCGCAGAGCGTAGCTGCCCGAGGGCAGTACTTGGCAAACATGTCATCGGGTAGTGAACTATGTAAAGTGGCCCTAAGTCCACTTTACTCATGAGCAAAGTGGACTATAATCCGTTCCATGCATGTCGCCCGCTATCTGCAAAGCAGCGTCACGGACGCGCTGAAGAGAAAGATGGTCTTCGTCGGCGGTCCACGCCAGGTCGGCAAAACGACGTTTGCCCTCGGTTTTTTGGGCAAGGATGCCGACGCAACCCACCCTGCCTACCTGAACTGGGATCATCCAGCTGTCCCGCCCAGGCTGAGGCGGGCGGAACTCCAGGCCGGAGAGCGGCTGCTGCTGCTGGATGAAATCCACAAATACAGCCGCTGGAGAAATCTGCTCAAGGGCATCTACGATACGGAAAAGTCCAGGCGCAAGATCATCGTCACCGGCTCCGCCCGGCTCGATTACTACAGGAAGGGCGGAGATTCGCTGGCCGGACGCTACCGGTACTTCCGTCTGCATCCTTTTTCCCTGCGGGAACTGAGCCGCAAGCCATCACGCTCCGACCTCGAAGCTTTGCTGAAGTTTGGAGGCTTTCCGGAACCGCTGTTCGCGCAGAACGAGACGGAGCATCGCATCTGGCGAAGGGACCGCATCTCGAGGGTGATACGCGAGGACCTGCGCGATCTGGAGCACGTACGCGAGATCAGCCTCATCGAGCACTTGACCGACAT
>MEQQ01000142.1:25310-25616 GCA_001770285.1 Betaproteobacteria bacterium RBG_16_66_20 | reverse complement strand
CGGAGCGCTGGCTGCAGATCCTCGAAAACCTGTACGTCTGCTTCCGGGTCTCTCCCTACGGTCCGCCCAGGGTTCGTGCCGTAAAGAAAGAAAGGAAGCTTTACCTTTGGGACTGGTCCAGCGTCGAAGCCGACGGGCCAAGGTTCGAGAACATGGTCGCCTGCCAATTACTCAAGTATTGCCATTGGGTCGAAGACTCGCAGGGATACGCGATGGAACTACGGTACCTGCGGGACACCGACAAGCGCGAGGTGGATTTTGTCGTGCTGAAGGACGGCAAGCCGGCTTTCGCCGTCGAATGCAAAT
>MEQQ01000142.1:23656-25297 GCA_001770285.1 Betaproteobacteria bacterium RBG_16_66_20 | reverse complement strand
ATCGGCCCCGCGCTGCGCTATTTCGCCGAGAGAACGCCGATTCCCCGCTTCTACCAGACCCACCTCGGCGAGCGGCATTATTCGACCGGCAAGCTGACGGTCGTGCCCTTCATCCGGCTTTGCGAGGAACTCGGGCTTCCCTAACGAATTGGAAAATCAATCCGAGGCTGCCCGCGCGACGTTTCATAACATGCCCCTCTTTATACGTAGCCCTGGCGCAGGGTCGTACAATGGCGCTTATGTCGCGTCGAGAGCCGCTATTGGTAAAAGCGACGCGACGTGGGTAACCCCTCGCCGACAAAAGCGCACAGTCCGTCGCACTCTACGACAGCTATGTAAAAGGCTTTATCCGGAGCGCTGTCGTACCATATTGGATCGGAATACTGCGTTGTCTATTCACCGCTAATAATTTCATCGATGCAAGACGGCAAGCAGGACCTTCCCGAAAAAGATGACCCAGATCTCATAGCTCTCGCATCGAGAGTGTGCGGCATATTTTTTGTCGAACCGGGTGGAGCCGATCTACTCCTGGATTTTGTGACCCGGACGCGCGAAGTGAAACGGCCATTCAATGAGATTTCGGCTGCTTTTCAATCGAACATTGAAGGTCTCGTCTCAACGATTTCACTACCATACTTGCTCGCGAATGCCGCAACAATGAATGTGCACCATCAGAGAATTGGCGCAGCTGAAAGGATTCGGGCTACGGCCAATACACTTGAGCATGAAGGAGTTGAGGATCCCGTCGCACTTGAATCGAAGCGCGATAGCATCGCACGAGAAATAACAAAGAGACGGATAAATGAGTTAATAAACTCACGCCAGGGTAAGAGCATTGTCGTCCGAGATATCTGCACGTTTCTTGAAAGATCCGTGAAAGACGGCCCTCTTTCAGATTCCGCAAACGAATTAATCCTTCAAGGGCTTGTCCTATGCTGGGGAGCATTTGAGGTTCTTTCTCGCGATACATTTGTGGCGTTGCTGAATCTGTATCCTCGTTTGACTGAAGTGCTGTTGAAAGATCCTGCTGCAAAACGGAGGATCGAACTGGCAAAGCTTCCTATAGAAATACTTGCCGAGCATGGCTTTGATGTCTCGGGCAAAATGGGGACGCTTCTCGCAGAGCAGCAAGACCTTAGCGACCTTTACTCAATAAAGGCAGTTTACGAGGCTCTCTTTTCCCAAGACACCAATGTCCAGCATGCGCTGGCGGCGGAGGACCTCCGAATTCTATCGCAGCGCCGAAACGCGGTTGTGCATAGACGCGGGAGAATAGATGCTCTTTACAAGAAGAATGTGCATTGCGAGCAAGTTGTAGGTGAAAAGCTGCGCGTTTCACCAGATGAACTGAAACAACACATCAAGACGGCGGCGATCGGAGCCTCAGCGCTTTTGGTTGCTGTCGATGAATTCGTCAAATCAAGTCCGATTTAAGTTTAGTCTGTTGGAAACTGTGAGCCAGTCTGGGGCGGGTGGCCCGGTTCCTCTGCACGCCGCAATATGTGGCGCGCATAGTCCCAGGTGGGTGAGGATCCTGCGGATGACCGCCTTGTCGTCGATGAGCGCGATCACGCGCATGGGGCCTTTGCAGCGCGTGCATTCGAGCGGATCGACCTCGCGGACCTTGTAAATCAAGTGCGC
>MEQQ01000142.1:23110-23627 GCA_001770285.1 Betaproteobacteria bacterium RBG_16_66_20 | reverse complement strand
TGGATGTGGTAAATCGTGTACATTCCCGCACGAAGAGATTCATCGATGTCCACCACCATGACAATCCGCCTGGAAGACGAGGTCAGGGACCGCCTTGACCAGCTTGCCGAAGCGACCCGGCGCAGCAAGTCGTTCCTGGCGGCCGAAGCGATCCGCGCGTTCGTCGAAATGAACGAGTGGCAGATCCGCGATATCCGCACCGCGCTGCTAGAGGCTGATGCCGGAGACTTCGCCAGTGACAAAGACGTTGCGGCGCTGTCCAGGAAATGGAAGGTGAATGCGGGTTAGGTGGTAGGCCGGCAGAGAAAGGAAAAACGCATAGGCGGCACTCCCCCCGGCAAGGTAGGGGATGCCGCCTTTGCCGCCGCAGCGCTAGTTAGTCCGCCTGCTTGCGCAGGAAAGCGGGGATGTCGTACTTCTCGACGCCGCTGTTGGCGAGCGCCTCGACCTGTGCCGCGCGATCGCGCTTGCGGAATACCGCCGGGGTCTCCGCCATCGCGCCGTAGTCGGGCCCCGC
>MEQQ01000142.1:10416-23098 GCA_001770285.1 Betaproteobacteria bacterium RBG_16_66_20 | reverse complement strand
GCTCATCGTGACCGGCTGGTTGTCGGTCCCGGTCTTCTGCGACACCACCAGCTGCGGCTTGGGCTGGCGCACGCCGAGCGGCTGGCCGAGGCCGGTCGCAACGACGGTGACCCGCAGGTCCTCGCCCAGCGCGTCGTCGTAGACGCCACCGTAGATGATGGTCGCATCCTCCGCGGCGAAGGCGCGGATCGTGTTCATCACTTCCTTGGTCTCGCGCAGCTTGAGGCTGTGCCGCGAGGCGGTGATGTTGACCAGCACGCCACGCGCACCGGCGAGATTGACGCCTTCGAGCAGCGGGCAGGCGATCGCCTGTTCCGCGGCGATGCGCGCGCGGTCCACGCCGCTCGCCACCGCCGAGCCCATCATCGCCATGCCCTGCTCGGTCATCACCGTGCGTACGTCCTGGAAATCGACGTTCACCAGGCCCGGCTGGTTGATGATCTCCGCGATCCCGGCGACGGCATTGTTCAGCACGTCGTCGGCGGCCCGGAAGGCGTCTTCCTGCGTGACGTCGTCGCCGAGCACCTCTTCCAGCTTGTCGTTCAGGATCACGATCAGCGAGTCGACGTGCGGCGCCATTTCCTCGATGCCGGCTTCGGCGATCTTCATGCGCTTGGAGCCTTCCCAGGTGAACGGCTTGGTCACCACCGCCACGGTGAGGATCCCCAGCGAGCGCGCCACTTCCGCGAGCACCGGGCCGGCGCCGGTACCGGTGCCACCGCCCATGCCCGCGGTGATGAACACCATGTGCGAACCCGCCAGCGTTTCCTCGAGACGCTCGCGCTCGGCGATCGCCACCGTGCGCGCTTCCTCGGGCTTGGCGCCCGCGCCCAGGCCGCTGGTGCCGAGCTGGATCTGGTTGCGCGCCCTGCTGCGCGAAAGCACCTGCGCGTCGGTGTTCACGGCGAAGAACTCGACGCCTTCCACGCCCTGCTCGATCATGTGATCGACGGCGTTGCCGCCGGCGCCGCCGACGCCGACCACCTTGATCACCGGCCCTGCTGCCTGCTCATTCACGATTTCGAACATTTTTTTCTCCTTGCCAGTTGGACCAACATCAAAAATTCCTCTGAAACCAGTCCTGCATCCGTCCGAACACCGCCCGGACCGAACCGTTCTGTTTCGACACGCGTCCCTGCTGCAGCTGCGACACGCCCTCGTAGAGCAGCCCCATGGCGGTGGCATAGCGCGGGCTGCGCACCACCTCGGCAAGGCCGCCCGAGTAGCGCGGCGAGCCGATGCGCACCGGCATATGAAAAATCTCCTCGCCCAGCTCGGTCATGCCCTGCATCATCGAGCTGCCGCCGGTGAGCACGATCCCCGAGGACAGCAGCTCCTCGTAGCCCGATTCGCGCAGCACCTGCTGCACCAGCGAGAACAGTTCCTCGGCGCGCGGTTCGATCACCTCGGCGAGCGTCTGGCGCGACATCACGCGCGGCGGCCGGTCGCCGATGCCGGGCACTTCGATCATCTCGTTCGGGTCGGCGAGCTGGCGCAGTGCCACGCCGTGGCGGATCTTGATCGCCTCGGCTTCGGCGGTCGGCGTGCGCAACGCCATCGCGATGTCGTTGGTGATCTGGTCGCCCGCAATCGGGATCACCGCGGTGTGGCGGATCGCGCCGTGGGTGAAGATCGCGAGATCGGTGGTGCCGCCTCCGATGTCGACCAGGCAAACGCCGAGGTCGCGCTCGTCCTCCGAGAGCACCGCGCGCGAGGAGGCGAGCGGCTGCAGGATCAGGTCGTTGACGTCCAGGCCGCAGCGCCGCACGCACTTGACGATGTTCTGCGCCGCCGACACCGCGCCGGTGACGATGTGCACCTTCACTTCGAGGCGCACGCCGGACATGCCGACCGGCTCGCGCACGTCCTCCTGTCCGTCGATGATGAACTCCTGACGGAGAACGTGGAGTATTTGCTGGTCGGTCGGGATGTTCACCGCCTTCGCGGTCTCGACCGCGCGCTCCACGTCCACCGCGCTCACCTCGCGATCCTTCACCGCCACCATGCCGGTCGAGTTGAAGCTGCGGATGTGGCTGCCGGCGATCCCGGTGAAGGCCGAGGCGATCTTGCAGTCGGCCATCAGCTCGGCCTCCTCGAGCGCGCGCTGGATGCCGGCGACCGTGGACTCGATGTTGACCACCACGCCCTTCTTCAGGCCCCGGGATTCGTGGTTGCCCATGCCGAGGACCTCGAGTGCGCCGTCGGACCCGATCTCGGCCACCAGCGCGGTCACTTTGGAGGTGCCGATGTCGAGGCCGACGACGAGGTTGCGGTTCTCTTTCGCCATCCTTCAGCCTTTCCAGCCGGCGACGCGCAGCGCGAAGCCGTTCGGGTAGCGAAGGTCGACATGGCGCTCGATTTCCGCACCGGTCGCAGCGGCGCGCCGCGGCAGGCGGCCGAGCGACACCGGATATGCGGCGACAAAGCGCGCCAGCCGCTGCTCGACCGGCTCGGCGCCGTCGCGACCGAGTTCCAGGTTGAGGCCGTCTGCCAGACGCAACTGCCACGCGTAGCGCGGCGTCAGGACGATCCCGACCACAACCCGCTCGGGCGTCTCGCCCAGCGGCGCGAGCAGCTCGACAAAGCGCCGGTAGCGCCGCGTCAGCTCGCCCTCGGTGCCTGCGGGCCCGGCGAACAGCGGCAACCGCGCCTCGCCGGCCCCGTCCATGGATGCCGTGAACGGCTCGCCGAAAGTATTCACCAGACCCGTGTCGCCCCAGCGCGCGAAGGCGACGTGCTCTTCGAGCTTCACCTCGATGCGGTCCGGCCATACGCGCCGCACGTCGACATGCCGCACCCAGGACACCTGTTCGAGGCGGGCGCGGACCGCGGCCAGGTCGGCGGCGAAGAAATTCCCGCCAACACCGTCCACCGCGATCTCGACTTCCGCGGCGGCGGCGTTCTTCAGCTCGCCCCGCACCACGATTTCCTTCAATGGGAACAACGGCGAGCGCAACAGCAACTGCAGCCCCGCATAGGCGAACAGCAGCGCGGCCACCCCGATGAGCGCATTGGCCGCCGTGTTGAGCAGGCGCGGGTTATCCCACATGGGCACCCTCGAGAATCTTCACGCAAAGGTCTTCGTACAAAATCCCCACGGCGCGCGCAGCCATCGGCACCAGGCTGTGGCCGGTCATGCCCGGCGAGGTATTCACTTCCAGCAGCCATGGATTGCCTTGCGCGTCCAGCATCAGGTCGATGCGGCCCCAGCCGGCGCAACCGACGAGCCTGAAGGCCTTGAGCGACAAGACCTTGAGGGACGCCTCCTTCTGCGCATCCAGACCGCAGGGGCAGATGTACTTCGTGTCGTCGCCGAAATACTTGCTCTGGTAGTCGTAATTGCCCTGCGGCGCTTCGATGCGTATCAGCGGCAATACCTGGTCGCCCAGCACGCTGGCGGTGTATTCGGCGCCGTCGATGAACTGCTCGGCCAGCGCGAGGTCGTGGTAACTGTTGGCCGCAAGATCGTATGCCGCAGGCAGTTGCGCAACCGCCGCGACCTTGGTCAGGCCTAGCGTCGATCCCTCGTTGGCGGGCTTGACGATCAGCGGCAGCCCGAGGTCGCGCGCGACCTCGCTCCAGTCATCGTCGGCGGAAAGAATGCGGTAGCGCGGCGTCGGCAAGCCGCCCGCCAGCCAGATCATCTTGGTGCGCCACTTGTCCATGCCGATGGCCGAACCCATCACGCCGCTGCCGGTGTAGGGAACGCCGAGCATTTCGAGCGCGCCCTGCAGCGTGCCGTCCTCGCCGCCGCGCCCGTGCAGCGCGACGAAGCAGCGCGCGAAGCCCTCGCGCCTGAGATCGCCCAGGTCGCGCTCGGCCGGGTCGAAGGCGTGCGCGTCCACCCCTTTCGACTGCAGGGCCCGGAGCACGCCCTTGCCGCTCATCAGCGACACCTCGCGCTCCGCGGACCGGCCGCCCATCAGCACCGCGACCTTGCCGAATCCGGCGGCTGCGCTCATTTCGGCTCCCCGACGATCTTCACTTCGGGGACCAGGCGGACCCGGGTCTCTTCCTCGACCACCTGTTGCACGTGCAGGATCAACCATTCGATGTCGGCGGCGCTTCCCGCACCGCCGGGATTGACGATGAAGTTGGCGTGCTTTTCCGAGACCCGGGCGCCGTTGCGTTCGGTCCGCTTCAGGCCCGACAACTGGATCAGCTTCGCCGCCGATTTGCCCTCGGCAGGGTTGCGGAACACGCTGCCGCAATTGGGCAGCTGCAGCGGCTGCGTCGCGCGCCGCTTGGAGAGCAGCGCCTTCATGATCGCGCGCGACTCCTGCTCGTCGCCCTCGGGCAGCCTGAAATGCGCCGAGGCGAACCACTCGTCGCCGTCGCTGCTCGCGTCGGTCTTCAGTTCGCAGTGGCGGTAGCCGTATTCGAACTCTTCCTTCGCGCGCCGGCGCAGCTGGCCGCGCCGGTTGATCGTCACCACGCGCTCGACGATGTCCCAGGTCTCGCCGCCATAGCAGCCCGCGTTCATCGCCAGGGCGCCGCCCACGGTGCCGGGGATCCCGGTGAGGAACTCCGCGCCGCCGAGGTTGTTGTCGGCCGCAAAATGGGCGACCCTCGGACAGGCGACGCCGGCTTCGGCGTACAACAGGCCTTCTTCGAGACGCGGACGCTGCGCAGCGGCGTAGGTCAACACCACCGTGCCGGGCCAGCCGCCCTCGCGCACCAGCAGGTTCGATCCCAGCCCCACGAACAGCAGCGGCTCATCGGGCGGCAATTGCGACAGGAACACCGACAGGTCTTCCAGGTCGGCCGGCGCAAAGAAGCGGCGCGCCGGGCCGCCGGCGCGCCAGGTCAGGTATTTCGACATCGGCTCGTCGTGCTTCAACTCGCCGCGCAGTCCCTGGAAATTGATGGTCTCGGCCATGGCTAGCTCGGATGCCTCATCCCATTTGCGCCGCGACGTTGCCGATAGAACCCGCGCCCATGGTGAGCACGACGTCGCCGTCGCGTGCCACGCGCCGGATGCTCTCCGCCAGGCGGCCGATGTCCTCGATGAATACCGGCTGCAGCTTGCCGGCGGCACGCACCGCGCGCGCAAGCGACTTGCCGTCGGCGGCGGCGATCGCCGGCTCACCCGCCGGATACACCTCGGCGAGAACGAGCGCGTCGGCGGTCGAGAGCACCTTCACGAAGTCCTCGAACAAGTCGCGCGTCCGGCTGTAGCGGTGCGGCTGGAAAGCGAGCACCAGGCGCCGCCCGGGAAACGCGCCGCGCGCCGCGGCGATCGTCGCCGCCATCTCGGCAGGGTGGTGCCCGTAGTCGTCCACCAGCGTGAAGCGCCCGCCCGCGGGATTGGCCACATCGAGCGCGATCTCGCCGCAGCGCTGGAAGCGCCGCCCCACGCCCCTGAACTCGGCGAGCGCCTTCAGAATCGATTGCTCCGCGACCCCGGTCTCGATGCCGATCGCGATCGCGGCGAGCGAGTTGAGCACGTTGTGATGGCCGGGCAGGTTGAGCGTCACCTCGACCGGCGGCGCCTCGTCGCGCCGCACGCGAAAGCGCATCCGGCCGGCATCGTGCTCGATGCCTTCGGCGCGGACCGCGGCGTCGGCCGCGGTGCCGTAGGTCACCGCAGGCTTGGAGACGAACGGCAGGATCTCGCGCACGTGCGGATCGTCGACGCACAGCACCGCGGTGCCGTAGAAGGGCAGGTTCTGCAGGAAGTCCACGAAGGCCTGCTTGAGCCGCGCGAAATCGTGCTGGTAGGTCTCCATGTGGTCGGCGTCGATGTTGGTGACCACCGCGAGCACCGGCTGCAGGTGCAGGAAGCTCGCGTCCGACTCGTCGGCCTCGACGACGATGAAATCGCCCGCGCCCAGGCGCGCATTCGACCCTGCGGCGTTCAGCCGGCCGCCGATCACGAAGGTCGGGTCCAGCCCGCCCTCGGCGAGCACGCTCGCCACGAGGCTGGTGGTGGTCGTCTTGCCGTGGGTGCCGGCGACCGCGATGCCCTGCTTCAGGCGCATCAGCTCGGCGAGCATCAGCGCGCGCGGCACCACGGGAACGCGCCGCGCGCGCGCGGCGGTCACCTCGGGATTGTCATTCTTGACCGCGGTCGATACCACGACCGCATCGGCGCCCTCGATGTTGGCTTTGTCGTGCTTGATGACGATCCTCGCCCCCAGGCCCGCCAATCGGCGGGTCGCCGCGTTCTCGGCAAGGTCCGAGCCGCTCACCTGGAAGCCGAGGTTCACCAGCACCTCGGCGATGCCGCTCATACCCGAGCCGCCGATGCCGACAAAGTGGATATGCCTGACCTTGTGCTTCATCGGGCCAGCTCAATGCAACGCTCGGCGACGATGCGCGCCGCTTCTGGCTTCCCCAGCGCGCGCGCTCTGCGCGCCATTTCCAGAAGCGCCGATCTGTCCAGCGTTCCGAGCAATTCCGAAAGCTTTTCCGGCGTCAGGCTCGATTGCGGCAGCAGGATCGCCGCGCCCTGGTCCGAGAGAAAGCGCGCATTGGCGGTCTGATGGTCGTCCACGGCGTGCGGCAACGGCACCAGCACGCTCGCCATGCCGCCCGCCGAGAGTTCCGCGATGGTGATGGCGCCGGCGCGGCAGATCACGAGATCGGCCGCGGCGTAGCGCTGCGCCATGTCCTCGATGAATGCAACCAGCTCGCCCTCGACGTTCGCGTTCGCATAGTTCAAACGCAGGGCTTCGAGGTTCTTGTCGCCCGCCTGATGCGTCACCACGGGCCTCGCGGGCGCAGCCATCAAGCCAAGCGCCTTCGGCACGATCTCGTTCAGCGCCTGCGCGCCGAGGCTGCCGCCGACGACCAGGATGCGCAGCGGACCGCTCCTGCCGGCGTAGCGCGCGGCGGGCTCGGCGATCGCGGCGATCTCCGCACGCACCGGATTGCCGGTCCACTCGGCGTTCTTCAGCGCATCGGGAAACGCAGCCAGCGATCGGTCCGCGACGCCGGCAAGCACGCGGTTGGTGAGCCCTGCGATCGCGTTCTGCTCGTGCACCGCGAGCGGGCGCGCGAGGAGCGCGGCCATCATGCCGCCCGGAAACGCGACGTAACCGCCCATGCCGAGCACCACGTCGGGCCTGTGATACAGGATCGCCCTTGCGCTCTGCCAGAAGCCGATCAGCAGGTTGAGCGGCAGCAGCAGCCTGGCCGCGAGTCCCTTGCCGCGTAGCGCCGCGGCGCGGATCCAGGCCACCGGATAGCCGCGCGCGGGAACCAGGCGTGCCTCCAGGCCGCCGCGTGCGCCCATCCAGACCACCTTCCAGCCGCGACCGCGCATCTCGTCGGCGACCGCGAGACCCGGGAACACGTGCCCGCCCGTGCCGCCCGCCATGATCAGGATCGTCCCGCCCAAGCCGGCTTGTCCCGCGCTCGTGATCACGCGTTGAGCCCCCGCGCCAGCTGGCGGTTTTCCCAATCGATGCGGATCAGGATCGCGAGCGCGACGCAGTTCACCACCAGGCCCGAGCCGCCGAAGCTCATCAGCGGCAGCGTCAGTCCCTTGGTGGGCAGCAGGCCCATGTTCACGCCCATGTTGATGAGCGCCTGGAAGCCGATCCAGATGCCGATGCCCTGCGCCGCGAGCGCGTGGAAGTGCCGCTCGCGCATCGCCGCCTGCCGGCCGATGACAAAGGCCCGCAGCACGATCCAGGTGAACAGCGCGATCACCACCACCACGCCGGCGAGGCCCAGCTCCTCCGCGATCACGGCGAGCAGGAAGTCGGTGTGCGCCTCGGGCAGGTAGTGCAGCTTCTCCACGCTCGCGCCGAGGCCGACGCCGAGCCACTCGCCGCGGCCGAACGCGATCAGCGCGTGCGACAGCTGGTAGCCGCGGCCGAAGGCGTCGGACCACGGATCCATGAAGCCGAGAATGCGCTGCATGCGGTAGGGCGAAGACAGCACCAGCGCCGCGAAGCCCACCGCCAGCATCGCGAGCAGCGCGCCGAAGTGCCGCCCGCTCATGCCGCCGAGGAACAGCACGCCGAACGCGGTCATCGCGACCACCACCAGGGCGCCGAAATCCGGTTCGCGCAGCAGCAGCCATGCGACCGCGAGCATCACGCCAAGCATCGGCAGCAGGCCGCGCCGGAATTTCTTGAGCACCGCGTGCTTGCGCACGGTGTAGTCGGCCGCATACAGCACCACCGCGAGCTTCATCAGTTCCGAGGGCTGCACGCTGGCCACGCCCAGATTGAGCCAGCGCCGCGCGCCGTTCACTTCGCGCCCGACTCCGGGAATCAGCACCAGGATGAGCAGCGCGAGGCAGCCGGCGAAGAACCAGGGCGCAGCCTTCTGCCAGTAACGCATCGGCACCAGGAATACCGCGGTCGCCGCGCTCAACGCGATCGCGAGGAACACGCCATGCCGCAGAAGAAAGTAGGCAGGGTTCTGCCCGGAATAGCGGCTCGCCTCCGCGGTCGCGATCGAAGCCGAATAAACCATCACCAGGCCGAGCGCCATCAGCAGCAGCGCCGCCCATGCCAGCGAACGGTCGTATTCCACGGCCGGCGCGCCCGCCGTCCTGAGGTTGCCGCCCTGGCCGAAAACAAGACTCGCCATTAGTCCTTCAACCCCTTGACCGCTGCCGCAAAGGCCTCTCCGCGATGCCGGTAGTCGCGGAACATGTCGAAGCTCGCGCAGGCCGGCGACAGCAGAACAGCGTCGTCCGGCGCCGCGACTTGTGCCGCACGCACTACTGCTTCTTCCATTGATTCAATTCGTTCCGAGGCGACGCCGCTGGAGGCGATCGCTTTCTCGATCAACGCGGCGTCCCGGCCGATAAGAAGCACATGCTTCGCGCGCGCGCGGATCGCCGGAACAAGCGGCGCGAAGTTCTGGCCCTTGCCTTCGCCGCCCAGGATCAGGACCGCCTTGCGGGACAGGCCGTTCAGCGCCGCCACCGTGGCGCCGACATTGGTGCCCTTGGAATCGTCGAACCATTCGACGCCGCCGCGCAGCGCGACGCGCGCCATGCGGTGCGGCAGGCCGCGGAAGCTGCGCAGGCCGTTCGCGAGCGTGGCGAGCGGCGCGCCGGCGAGATGCGCAAGCGCGCAGGCAGCGAGCGCGTTCGATGCGTTGTGCGCGCCGGACAGCGGCAGTTCTTCGACGGCGAGTATGCGCTCGCCGCCGCGCGCCAGCCACGCGCGCCCGGCGACTTTCGCAATGCCGAAATCCTCCGCCACGGGCGGCGCATCCATCCCGAACGTGACCTGGACGCGGTCAGGCAAGGCGAGCGCCATCGACGCCGAATCGCATCGGTTCAGCACCTGTGCCCCCTTGCCCATGAAAACGCGCGCCTTGGCCTCGGCGTATTCGGCCAGCCCGGCGTAGCGGTCGAGGTGATCTTCCGAGAGGTTCAAGAGCGCGGCCGCATCCGGCTCGAGCGACCAGGTGGTCTCGAGCTGGTAGCTGGAGAGCTCGAGCACCCAGGCGGCGGGTTGCTGCTTGCCTCGCTTAGCCAGTGCCGCCAGCGCCGGCGGGCCGATGTTTCCGGCGACTTCGCATTCGATTCCCGCGGACCGCAGCAGATGCCCGGTAAGCGCGGTGACGGTGCTTTTGCCGTTCGTCCCAGTCACCGCCAGCACCTTGCCACCGGCCCGCGCGCGAACTTGCCACGCGAACAATTCGATATCTCCGACGACAGGAATATTTTTCGTGAGGGCGGCTTGAATCAATTCCTCGTGCAGAGAAAGACCCGGGCTGATGCAAACCAGATCCATGTCCTTCAGCAGCGAAGCCTTGAATTTCCCGGTGACGATTTCTTCCTCATGAAGGCTTTCCCTGCGCGGGGGCGATGCGCGGGTGTCGGCGATGCGGACGTTCCCGCCTTCACCTTTCAGCCAATTCACAACCGAAAGTCCCGTGTCCCCCAATCCGAGCACCAGCACGCGCCTGCCGGCAAGCGCCATCGGTTGCGGGCGGACGGGCGTGCTGAAGAACGGCGGGCGCATGTTCATGGTCACCGCAGCTTCAGCGTCGAGAGGCCGAACAGCACCAGCATCATGGTGATGATCCAGAAGCGCACCACCACCTGGGATTCCTTCCAGCCTTCCAGCTCGTAGTGGTGGTGCAGCGGCGCCATGCGGAATATCCGCTTGCCGCCGGTGGCCTTGAAATAAATCACCTGGATCATCACCGAGAGCGTCTCGGCGACGAACACGCCGCCCATGATGAACAGCACGATTTCCTGGCGCACGATCACCGCAATGCTGCCGAGCGCGGCGCCCAGGGCGAGCGCGCCGACGTCGCCCATGAACACTTCCGCCGGATAGGCGTTGAACCAGAGAAAGCCGAGGCCCGCGCCGACCAGCGCGCCGCAGAACACCGCCAGCTCGCCCGCGCCGGGATGTACGGCAGCCCCAGGTATTTGGAGAACACCGCGTGCCCGGCGACGTAGGCGAAGATGCCGAGCGCGCCGCCGACCATCACGGTGGGCATGATCGCGAGGCCGTCCAGCCCGTCGGTCAGGTTGACCGCGTTGGAGGTGCCGACGATGACGAAGTAGGTAAGCACGATGAAGCCGATGGTGCCGAGCGGATAGGCGATGAACTTGAAGAACGGCACGATCAGAGCGTTCAGCGCCGGCGTGCTCTGCGCCAGCCAGCCGAGATAACAGGCGGCAGCAAGCCCGAACACCGATTGCCAGAACAGCTTCGCCCTGGCCGACAGTCCCTTCGGGTCGCGCTGCACCACCTTGCGGTAGTCGTCGATCCAGCCGATGGCGCCGAAGGCGAGCGTCACCAGCAGCACCACCCAGAGGAAACGGTTGGCGAGGTCACCCCAGAGCAGCGTCGTGATCGCGATCGAGAGCAGGATCAGTGCGCCGCCCATGGTCGGGGTGCCCGCCTTGGTGAGGTGCGACCTGGGGCCGTCGTCGCGCACCGACTGGCCGATCTTGTAGGCGGTGAGTTTGCGGATGACGTACGGCCCGAGGATCAGCGAGATCGCGAGCGCGGTGAGGCAGGCCAGCACCGCGCGCAGCGTGATGTAGTTGAAGACGTTGAACAGGCGCACGTCCTTGGCGAGCCACTGGGCGAGTTCGAGCAGCATCAGCGGGCCATTGCTTTCTCGCCGCTCAGCGCAGCGACCACCCGTTCCATCCTCATGAAACGGGAGCCTTTGACGAGAATGGTCTTGGCTTCTATTTTTTTTCCGATCAGCTGTTCCACATCAGCAAAGTGTTCGGCGCCTGGCCCGAACGCGATCACCGAATCTGGCGTTGCGGAACCCAGTGCCAGCAGCATTGCGACGCCCTTTTCCTTGGCGTAACGCCCCACTTCGGCGTGGAATGCGGGCCCCTGCGCGCCCACTTCGCCCATGTCGCCGAGCACCAGCGCGGTCGGCCCCGGGCACGAGGCGAGCACGTCGATCGCGGCACGCACCGAATCCGGGTTGGCGTTGTAGCTGTCGTCGATCAGCGTCGCACCGGTGGCGGTCTGCTTCACCTGCAGCCGGCCGCTGAAGGGCCGGAACGCGGCGAGGCCCGCGCCGATGGCCTGCACCGGAATGCCGGCGGCGTGCGCGCAGGCCGCCGCGGCGAGCGCGTTGCGCACGTTGTGCTCGCCGGGAATCGCGAGCCTCGCCGTGGTCTCGCCCGAGGGTGTCGTGAGCACGATCTCGCTCGCGAGGGGCGCGAGCGAATACCGGCCGGTGACCTCCCCGGAGCGGATGCCGAACTCGATGCGCCTGCGCGCACCCGCCATCTCCCTGAAGACCTTCGCCATCGGATCGTCGGCGTTCAGCACCGCCACGCCGTCGGCGGGAAGCGCCTCGAATACGCTCGCATTCTCGGCCGCCACCGCTGCCACCGAATGCATGAATTCCAGGTGCTCGCGCTGCGCGTTGTTCACCAGCGCGACCGTCGGGCATGCGAGCGCGGCGAGCGCGGCGACCTCCCCGGGATGGTTCATGCCGAGCTCGATCGCGCAGTAACGGTGGCTCGCGCGCAGCCCGAGCAGGGTCAGCGGCACGCCGATGTCGGTGTTCAGGTTGCCGCGCGTCGCGAGCGCCCCGGCCTCGCCCGCGTGACGGCGCAGGATCGCGGCGAGCATCTCCTTGGTGGTGGTCTTGCCGTTCGAGCCGGTGATCGCGATCACCACCGGCGCGAAGCGCAGCCGCCAGTGCCTGCCCAGGCGCCCGAGCGCGCGCCGCGTATCGTCGGCGATCAGAAGGGGAAACTGCAATCGCGGCGGCAGCTCGCCGCTCGCGAACGTCTCGTCTACGAGTGCCGCGGCCGCGCCGCGCTGTTTTGCAACGGCGAGGAAGTCATGGCCGTCGAAGCGCTCGCCCCGGATGGCGACGAAGAGCTCGCCCTTGCGGATGGTTCGCGTGTCGGTCGAAACGCCATTGAAGCGCAACTCCGACGCCCCCACCCCCGCTCCCGCCAGGCGGGCCCTAATGGCGCCGGCGGCTTCGGCGAGGCTCATCATTTCCCCCCCCGGCGGCCGAGCGCGGCCTCGGCGACCTTGGCGTCGGAAAACGGCAGCCGCCTGCCCGCGATCTCCTGGTATTCCTCGTGTCCCTTGCCGGCGACGAGCACGACGTCCGCCGCAGCCGCAGCCTCGATGGCGCAAGCGATCGCCGTCGCGCGCTCGAGTTCCACGGCGCAGTCGCCGGACACGCCCCTGCGTATCGCGGCGACGATCGCCGCCGGATCCTCGCCGCGCGGGTTGTCGGAGGTCAGCACCACGCGCCC
>MEQQ01000142.1:10004-10390 GCA_001770285.1 Betaproteobacteria bacterium RBG_16_66_20 | reverse complement strand
TCAAGGGGCGTTTGTCGGCGTCGCGGTCGCCGCCCGCCCCGAACACCGCGACTAGGCGTCCGCCGCGAGACTCGGCAACCGGATGCAGCGCCCGCAATGCCTTGTCGAGCGCATCGGGGGTGTGCGCATAGTCGACCACCACCAGCGGGCACCCCGGTTGTTCTGCGATCTTTTGCATGCGACCGGGAACCGGCGGCAGCGCTTCGAGGACCGCCGCAGCGTCATGGAACGGCACCCCGTGGGCCAGAAGGCACCCCAGCACGCCGAGGGCGTTCGCGACATTGAAGTGCCCGATCTGGTTGATCGTCGCGCGCGTTTCTCCCCAACTCGATTGCAGCGCGATGCGCGTGATTCCGTCCTCGATGCGGATATCGCGCGCAAAGACG
>MEQQ01000142.1:791-9986 GCA_001770285.1 Betaproteobacteria bacterium RBG_16_66_20 | reverse complement strand
GCCGCCGTAGCGTGCGCAAGACCGTAGCCGATGGTGCGCACCTCGCGGGCGGCGAGCCGCCCGGCGAGCCGCAGGCCGAAGGGATCGTCGAGATTGAGCACCGCGGCGCCCAGGCCGGGCGCGTCGAACAGCCGCGCCTTCGCCTCGCCGTAAGCCGCCATCGTGCCGTGATAGTCGAGGTGGTCATGGGTGAGATTGGTGAACAGCGCGCAATCGAAGGCGACGCCGTTGACGCGCCCCTGGTCGAGGCCGTGAGAGGAAACTTCAATCGCCACCGCACTTGCACCGGCTGCCTTGAATTGCGCGAGCAGGCGATGCAGCTCGAGCGCGTCGGGGGTGGTGTTTTCTATGGAGCTCAACTCGGAAGGAAAACCCGCGCCCAAGGTCCCGATTACCGCGGCCTTCTCATGGCGCCGCGAAAGCAGCGCGGCAAGCCATTGCGTGCACGAGGTCTTGCCGTTGGTGCCGGTGACGCCGCAGACCCACATGGTTTCGGACGGGCGGCCGTAGAACGCGTGGGCGAGGAAACCCGCCTGCGATTTGAGGCCGCCGACGCCGGCGTTCGGCACCTTCCAGCCGCTCTCCCAGGAGAAGCCCTCGCTTTCCCAGACGACCGCGGCGCAGCCGCGCTCGATGGCCTGCGCGATGTAACGCCGGCCGTCAGCGGCCTCCCCCGGCCAGGCGAAGAAGGCCGCGCGCGGCGCAACGCGCCGGCTGTCGGACGTAAGACGTTCGATCACCGCCCCTTGGCGCGCAAGCAGCGCGAATAGGTTGTCAATTACGTGTTCTCCTTTGCTTCGTCTCCCTCGCCCGGCAACTCGATCGGCGAGAGCGGCGCGTCGTAGGGCGCGCCGAGCAGGCGCAGCGCGCCCTGCATGACCTGCGCGAACACGGGCGCCGCGACCTGGCCGCCGTAGTACTGGCCGGCCGAGGGCTCGTCCAGCATCACCGCTATCACCAGGCGCGGATCCGACACCGGCGCGAACCCGACGAACGAGGAGACGTACTTGTGCGCCGCGTAGCCGCCGTTTTCCTGCTTGTGCGCGGTGCCGGTCTTGCCGCCCACCCGCCAGCCCACGATGCGCGCGCGCGGCGCGGTGCCGCCGGGCTGCACCGCCGCTTCCAGCATGTCGCGCAATGCGCGCGCCACCTCCGGCGAGAACACGCGCTTGCCCGCCGCCGGCGCGCCGGTCTTGAGGAGCGACAGCGGCGCGAGCTCGCCATCGCGCGCGAACACGGTATAGGCGCGCGCGAGCTGGATCAGGCTTACTGAAATGCCGTGGCCGTAGGCCATGGTCGCCTGCTCCACCGGCCGCCAGGTCTTCGCCTCGCGCAGCTTTCCGACCGCCTCGCCGGGAAAGCCGAGGCGCGGCGCGGCGCCGAAGCCGACCCGCTTGAACAGCTCGTGCATCTCCTCGCGCGGCAGCGCGAGCGCGATCTTCGCCGCGCCGACGTTGGAGGACTTCTGGATCACCTGCGCGACGCTCATTGCGCCGCCCGGATGCGCGTCGTGGATGGTGTAGTTGGCGATCGTGAGCGCGCCCGGCGAGGTCTGAATCACGGTCTGCGGCGTGATCCTTCCGGTCTCGATGGCGAGGCCCACGGTGAAGGGCTTCAGCGTCGATCCGGGCTCGAAAGTGTCGGTCATGACGCGGTTGCGCAGCTGCGCGCCGGTGAGCCGCGCGCGGTTGTTCGGGTTGTAGCTGGGCATGTTGGCGAGCGCGAGGACCTCGCCCGTGCGCACGTCGAGCACCACGATCGCACCCGCCTTCGCCTTGTGCGTGTCCACCGCCGTGCTGAGCGCGCCAAAGGCGAGGTTCTGGATCTTGCTGTCGAGCGCGAGCGTGAGGTCGCGCCCGTCCTGCGCGGCGCGGATCGACTCGACGTCCTCGACGATGCGGCCGAGCCGGTCCTTGATCACGCGGCGACTGCCCGACGCGCCGGCGAGCACCGCCTGCTGCGCGAGCTCGACGCCTTCCTGGCCGGCGTCGTCGACGCCGGTAAAACCGATCACGTGCGCCATGGTCTCCCCGCCAGGGTAGTAGCGGCGGAACTCGCTTTGCTGGTGGACGCCCGGGATGCCCAGCTCGGCGACGCGCGCCGCGGCCTCGGGCGCAATCTGGCGCTTCAGATAGACGAACTCGCGCTCGGCCTCGAGGAGCTTGCGGCCGAGTTCGCGCGGATCCAGCGCGAGCAGCGCCGCGAGGCTCTTCAGCTGCGTCGGGGTCGCGCTGACGTCTTCCGGAATCGCCCACACCGATTTCACCGGCGTCGAGATGGCGAGCGCCTCGCCGTTGCGGTCGACGACGCGGCCGCGCGTGGCCGGCACCTCCAGCACGCGCGCATAGCGCGCTTCGCCCTTTCCCTGCAGGAAGCCGGTGTTCATCGACTGCAGGTAGACCGACCTTGCGGCCAGCACCAGGAACGCGGCCAGGAGCGACGCGAGCGCGAACCGGGCGCGCCACGCCGGCAGCCGCACCAGCATCGGGACGCTCGCCGCGCTCACCGATTCTGCGCTCCGGCCCGTGTCGCGACCCCCGGCCCGACCCCCGGCTCGACCATCCGCACGCGCCGCGGATCGGGCGCGCGCATGCCGAGCGTGCCCGCGGCGATCTTTTCGACGCGCGAATGCAGGCCCCAGGTGCTTGACTCCAGCTGCAGCTGGCCGAACTCGACTTCGAGCGCACGCGCACGCTCCTGCTCGCGTTCGAGCTCGGAGAACAGTTTGCGCGATTTGTGCTGCGAGGTGACGAGCCCGAGCGCGCAGACGACGAGAACCAGGAGGAGGAGGAGGTTCAGCTTCGCCACGCGTCGGGCCCGATTCGATTCAAAACCGATTGCTCAAGGACTGCACTGCTGCGCTCGGCGGCGCGCAGGGTCGCACTGCGCGCGCGCGGATTGGCCGCGATCTCGGCCGCCGATGCGCGTACCGCCTTGCCGAGGATTCTGAGCGGCGGTTGTGGCAATTCGCTGGCACGGATCGGCAAATCCGCGGGCAGGCCGGACTCGCTGCAGGCGCGCAGGAAGCGCTTTACCAGCCGGTCCTCCAGCGAGTGGAAACTGATCACCGCGAGCCGTCCGCCCGGGGTGAGCCGCGCGACGGCCTGCGGCAGCATCAGCGCGATCTCCTCAAGCTCCCGATTGACGAGAATCCGTAGAGCCTGAAAGGTGCGCGTCGCCGGATTCTGGCCGGCCTCCCGTGTGCGGACCGCCGCAGCCACGACAGCGGCAAGTTGTTCGGTGCGGCGGATCGGCTCGCGTGCCCGAGCAGCAACAATCGCCTTTGCAACCTGTTTAGCAAACCGTTCTTCGCCATAGCCCCCGATTGCCTCCCGGATTTGTTGTTCTGATGCCGTGGCCAGCCAGTCCGCGGCCGAAACGCCGCGGCTCGGATCCATGCGCATGTCGAGCGGCCCGTCGGCGCGGAAGGAAAACCCTCGCGCCGGGTCTGCCAGCTGCGGCGAGGACACGCCGAGGTCCGCGAGCACGCCGTGCACCTGACCGATGCCCCGCCGATCGAGCACCTGTGCGAACTCGCTGAAGGGCGCGTGCTCGGCCGCGAAGCGCGGGTCGGTGATCGCGCGCGCCGCTTCGATCGCCTGCGGATCGCGATCGAGCGCGATCAGCCGGCCCGCCGGCCCGAGGCGCTCGAGAATCGCGCGGCTGTGGCCGCCGCGCCCGAAAGTGAGATCCGCATACACCCCGTCGGCGCGGATCGCGAGGGCGGCAACGGCCTCCGCGAGCAGGACTGCACGATGAGCCGGGTCGAATTCGCTCATCGTCGGTGCCCGCCGTCACAGCGAGAAGCCCTCCATGCCCGGGGGCGGGGCGCCGGAAGCGGACAGCGCGGCGGCGAGCTTCGCGCTCCAGACGCCCGCATCCCAGAGTTCGAAATAGTGGCCCTGGCCGACCAGCATCGCATCGCGCTCGAGCTTGGCGTGCAGGCGCAGGCCGCTCGATACCAGCACCCGGCCCGAGGCGTCGGGCGCGATGTGCTCTTCGAAGCCGAGCAGCAGGCGCTTCCACCAGCTCGCCTGCGGATGGAAGCTCGGGAATTTCTCGACCTGCGAGCGCACGCGCTCCCAGGCCGACTCCGGATAGAGCAGCGCGCAGCCGTCGGGATGCGCGCTGAGCACCAGTGTCTTGCTCGCGGCCAGCAGCGCGTCGCGGTGCCGCGTGGGAATGGCGAGACGGCCCTTGGCGTCGAGCGTGAGGACAGTTGCGCCGTGGAACGTGTTGCCCGTGCCGCCCATCTTTTCTGGCCTCCTCCACTCGGATCGGTCAAAACCCAGACTGCGGCATTTTTAAGCCACTTTTTTCTACGTTTTCCCACTTTAATCCGAAAGGTTGAGGCAGGTCAAGCTGGACAACTGGATTTCTTCAGCCGAGACAACTACTTAGGCGAACTATTGGAGACAGTTTCTTGATTTTAATTGTCTATATTTATCAAATAGATATAAAAGCCACTGAATGTGACTTCTCATAAGTTAGTGAATACTCACAGAAAAAGGGCTGAAAACCCTTTGGGGCGATAATTCGCGGCCCATGATCAACAAAATCTTCGCGACGGCGCAAACCGCGCTCGCCGACGTGCCCGACGGGGCCACGGTGATGATCAGCGGCTTCGGCGGCGCCGGCATGCCCTCCGAACTGATCGATGGCCTGATTGCGCAGGGGGCGACGGATCTCACCGTCGTCAACAACAACGCCGGCAACGGCGACAGCGGGCTCGCGGCGCTGATCGCTGCGGGGCGCGTGCGCAAGATCCTGTGCTCGTTCCCGCGCCAGGTTGATTCCTGGCACTTCGACCGGCTTTACCGCGCCGGAAAGCTCGAGCTCGAGCTGGTTCCCCAGGGCACGCTCGCCGAGCGCATCCGCGCCGCGGGCGCCGGCGTCGGCGGCTTTTTCACGCCCACCGCCTTCGGCACCCGGCTCGCCGAGGGCAAGGAAACGCGCAATATCGACGGCCGCGACTACGTGCTCGAGTACCCGATCCACGCCGACTATGCGCTGATCAAGGCGGACCGCGCCGACCGCTGGGGCAATCTTGTCTACCGCAAGACGGCGCGCAATTTCGCACCCGTCATGGCCGCGGCGGCCAGATGCACCGTGGTGCAGGTGCGCGAGACGGTCGAACTCGGCGCGCTCGATCCCGAGAGCATCGTCACGCCGGGAATCTTCGTGCAACGCGTCGTGCGCCTCACCCCGATGAGAAAGGCCGCATGAACAAATTCGACCGCAAGCAGATGGCGGCGCGCGTCGCGCAGGACATCCCCGAAGGCGCCTACGTGAACCTCGGCATCGGCCTGCCGACCCTGGTCGCGGATTACCTGCCCAAAGGCCGCGAGATCATCCTGCACAGCGAGAACGGCGTCCTGGGCATCGGCCCGCGCCCCGCCAAGGGCGAAGAGGACGCGGACCTGATCAACGCCGGCAAGGAGCCGGTGACGCTGCTGACGGGCGGCGCATTTTTCCACCATGCCGACTCCTTCGGCATGATCCGCGGCCGGCACCTGGATTTCTGCGTGCTCGGCGCGTTCCAGGTTTCCGCTGCGGGCGACCTCGCCAACTGGCACACCGGCGCGCCGGAGGCGATCCCCGCGGTCGGCGGCGCGATGGATCTCGCGGTGGGCGCCAAGCAGGTGCTGGTGATGATGGAGCACCTGACCAGGGAAGGGCAAAGCAAGCTCGTCGAACGCTGCAGCTACCCGCTCACCGCCGCGCGCTGCGTCAACCGCGTCTACACCGACCTCGCCGTGATCGATGTCACGCCCGAGGGGTTCTGCGTCATCGAAATGGTCGAAGGCCTCGACCTCGAAACGCTGCAGCGTCTTTCCGGGGTGCCGCTCAAGTACCAGCCGGCCGCCAGGGCGGCCTGAATACTTCCTAGGATTTCCCCGCGACCAGAGCGATCCGGCGCCGGATGCGCTCCAGCGCCTCGCGGTCGCCCGCGGCCTCGGCGCGCTTTTCCTGCACCCCGAGCCATGCCAGCAGCGGCCGTCGCCAAGCTTGGGCCGAAGCGATGTCGATCGAGGCGGAAATGTTCTCAGGGGTGATGTTCCCTGACCTGAACTGCACTCCGGCGTAAACCAGGCGCGCAAGCGGATCGTCGGAAGCCGTCCGTTGCGCACGACCCGAAAGAAATTCGTAATAGGCGAGCTCATCGGCGCCCGCATCGGCGCGCAGCTTCTCGAATCCCGGACAGGCGTCGAACTCCAGGCTCGCCGCGCGCACTGCGCAGCGGATCAGTTCCGCCCGCGCGAGCAGGTCGCCACGGCCGGTGCTGCGCAACTCGGCAAGCGCCCGCTCGAATTCCAGCTGTGCGGGTCGCGTATCTCCCTTCAGGTAGTGCGACTTGAAAGCATTCAAGGCAGCCAGGGAACCCAGTTCCCAGTCGCGCGGAACCGGCCCGCCGGCGCACCCTGCAAGCACGAGAACGATGAAAAGAAAACGCCTTCTCACGGCAGCTTGAGCTTCGTATCGCGTTCGAAGGGCCACTTGCGGTTGATCTCGTCGATCAGCGACGCAACTTTGCGCAGGCTCGCCTCGACCTCGGCGCGCAGCGCGGCCAGGTCCGTGGTCGCGGCTTTCGCGTTCCCCGCCACCGCCTGGGCGTCGGCAAGGATGCCGTCCACCCGCTTCAGGCTGGCGCGCACCTCGCCGAGGATCGCGTTCGCCTGCGCCACCGCCTTCTGCGTCTCGTCGACGACGCCGCCCGGCCCCAGCACGCGCTGGTCGGCCTTCGACAGCACCGTATCCATCTTCAGCGCGACGCCGTTGAGCGACGCCAGGAGCGCATTCGCGCGGTCGATCGAAGCGATCACCTTGCGCGCATTGTCATCGCCGCCCAGCACGCCGCCCAGCACGCCGTACTTGCCTGCCATGCGCTCGGTGACCGCACGCGCGCTCTTCAGGCTTTCCTGCAGGCTGGATCCGGTGTCGGTAATCTGGTCGACGTTCTCCAGGACCTGGCGCAGCGTAGCGATCATGCGCGGAATCTCCGCGTTGGCGTCGCCGCGCAGGACCGTGCGCTCGGCGCGGTGCTCGAGCGGCGGGTCCTTCAGGTTCGAGGAATAGGCGCGCAGCTTCGCCGATCCGACGAGCGGCACGTCAAGCACGAAGACGCTCGACTGGCGCAGCCACTTCGCCTCGGTCACCGGCACCCGGACGCTGATACGCACCTTGCCATCGTCGCGCAGCGTGATGCGGCGCACCGTGCCGATCGGAAACCCGGAAAACGTGAGATCCATGCCGACGCGCACGCCTTCGGCGTTGTCGGCAATCAGGATCACGCGCTGCGTCTGCTCGAACACGCCGCGCGCGAACAGCACATAAAGCAGGAATCCGCCCGCGACCAGGATCGTGGCGGCGATCAGCATCCCGACCCTGACGCCGAGGTTGCGGGGAAGGAGGGCGCCGGCGATGCCGGATTCGGGCTTGCTTTCCATGCTCAGACGTATTTCACCATCAAAGACAGGATCTCGATCACCACGATCACGGAGAACAGCTTCACCAGCCCGCCGAGCACCGCCGACGGCACCGACCTGGGATTGCCGCGCTCGGCCTCCAGTCCGGTGGCCACCGGGATGAGCGCCACCGCCAACCCGAACAGCAGGCACTTGAGCGCGAAGCCCGCCAGCACCGCTTCGTCAAACACGCCGGCGACGACGCGCGTGAACTCCGGCAGGCCCCATTCCGAGAACCCGTACATCACCAGATAGGTGAGCGACACCGCGAGCGCGCAGCTCAGCGTCGTCAGCGAGGCGACCGAAAGGGCGGCGCCGGCGATGCGCGGCACCAGCTCGTCGTGCAGCGGGCTGGCGCCCGCCTCCTCCCGGTCCTCCATCTCGCCGCCGACGCACATCAGCGCGATCTCGGCCCCGATCGCGGCGCCCGAGCGCAGCGCGACGAACAGCGCCGTCAGCAGCGGGATCAGTTCCAGCACCAGCACGCGCAATACCAGTTCCAGCGAGTACCGGGCGAGGCCGTACTCGCGCGCCGCGCTGAACACAATTTCGATGATGACGAGGGTGAGCACCGAGGAGAACAGCAGGTAGCCGGGCAGTACCTGCCACGCGGTATAGTAGATCTGGCGTACCGCGAGTTCGCGCGTCGCCGGCCGGTAGGTCGACGGCGACAGCAGGGCGACAGTGGCGAAGCCCGCGAAGCGCAGGATCCGCCGCCAGCTGCGCGCCCGGAAAATGTACTCGCCGGCGAAGGCCATGCGCTGAGTTTACAATCTTCGCTTCCCGCAAGGAGCCATGGTGAAGAAAAAGAAACCCGAAGAGCTGCGCTCGCACCGCTGGTACGGCGTAACGGACCTGCGCTCCTTCGGCCACCGCTCGCGCACCGCGCAGATGGGCTACGACCGCAGCGACTACGCCGGCAAGCCCGTGATCGCGATCATCAACACCTGGTCGGACATCAACCATTGCCATACGCATTTCCGCCAGCGCGCCGAGGAGGTGAAGCGCGGCGTATGGCAGGCGGGCGGCTTCCCGCTGGAGATGCCGGCGATGGCGCTCGCCGAGACCATGCAGAAGCCCACCACCATGATGTACCGCAACTTCCTCGCCATGGAAACCGAGGAACTGCTGCGTTCCTACCCGGTGGACGGCTGCGTGCTGATGGGCGGCTGCGACAAGACCACGCCCGCGCTCATCATGGGGGCGACCAGCATGAACCTGCCGGCGATCTACCTGCCCGCCGGCCCGATGCTCAACAGCCACTGGCGCGACCAGACGCTCGGCTCGGGCTCCGATACCTGGAAATACTGGGACCAGCTGCGCGCCGGCCGCATCACGGAGCGCGACTGGAACGACATCGAGGACAGCATTGCGCGCTCGCCAGGCACCTGCATGACCATGGGAACCGCGGCGACCATGATGTCGCTCGCCGAGGCGCTCGGCTTCACGCTGCCCGGCTACGCCTCGATCCCGGCGCCCGATTCGAACCATGCGCGCATGGCCACGCTCACCGGCAAGCGCATCGTGGAGATGGTGTGGCAGGACCTGAAGCCGAGGGATTTCCTGTCGCGCGGCTCGTTCGACAACGCCATCACCACGCTGATGGCGATGGGCGGCTCGACCAACGCCATCGTGCACCTCGTGGCGATGGCGGGGCGCGCCGGCCTCGCCTTCCCGCTCGAGCGCTACAACGAGATCTCGGCAAAGACGCCGGTGATCGCCAACGTGC
>MEQQ01000142.1:0-771 GCA_001770285.1 Betaproteobacteria bacterium RBG_16_66_20 | reverse complement strand
GCGTCCCTCGGGCTCGCAGTACCTGATGGAGGATTTTTTCTACGCCGGCGGTCTTCGTGCGTTGCTTTTTTCTCTGAAAGACTTACTCGATTTGAATGCAAGAACAGTCAACGGTCGCACTCTCGGGGAGAATATCGAGGGCGCGAAGGTGTGGAACGCGGATGTGATCCTGCCACGCGACAGGCCGCTCAAGAAATCCGGCGGCATCGTGATGCTGCGCGGCAGCCTCGCACCCGACGGCGCGGTGATCAAGACCAGCGCGGCCGACCCGGCGCTGATGAAGCACACCGGCAGCGCCGTGGTGTTCGAGGACTACAACGACATGGCCGCGCGCATCGACCGCGATGACCTCGACGTCGACGCGTCGTCGGTGCTGGTGCTCAAGAACGCGGGCCCCTTGGGCGGCCCGGGCTTTCCCGAGTGGGGCATGCTGCCGATGCCGAAAAAGCTCATCCAGCAGGGCGTGACGGACATGGTGAGGCTGTCGGATGGCCGCATGAGCGGCACCAGCTACGGCACTTGCGTGCTCCATGTCGCCCCCGAGGCTTATATCGGGGGCCCATTGGCGTTCGTGCAGAACGGTGATTTGATTGAATTGGATGTGGACAAGAAGGTCTTAAATCTGAAAATTTCTTCAGAAGAATTCGAAAAAAGAAAGAAGGCCTGGAAGCGCCCGCCGCTCAAGTACGAGCGCAGCTACGGCGCCATCTTCTCGCGCCACGTCAAGCAGGCGAACGAGGGCTGCGACTTCGACTTCCTCGAAGGCACCGC
>MEQQ01000141.1:18429-24700 GCA_001770285.1 Betaproteobacteria bacterium RBG_16_66_20 | reverse complement strand
CGAGCCGCCGTTCTCCTGGGTGTACACGCGCAAGAAGCGCATGGCCGACGGCACGCTGAAGGAGTTTCCGGTCGAGGACCATGCCTGGCGCAAGTACCGCCACATGGAAGCGACGGGGGCGCTGCCCCGGCTCGGGGACGGCAACGGCAAAGAGCTGCCGCCCTACTTCGTCACCGCACTGGAGATTTCGGCCAAAGCGCACGAGCAGATGGTCGCGGCCGTCGCGCCCTACATCGACACCAGCATCTCGAAAACGGTGAACGTGCCCGAGGACTACCCTTACGAGGAGTTCCAGGACCTGTACTTCCTCGCCTGGAAATCCGGCCTCAAGGGTCTCGCCACCTACCGGCCGAACAAGGTGCTTGGTTCGGTGCTGTCGGTGGAGACGCTGCACGCTGAGAAACCGCAGGACTTCGTCGAGGACGACCGCAACCGCCGCATCCGCATCAAGACCGTGCCGCAGCCGGTGCTGGCGAGCCTGCGCTGGCCGGGACGGCCCGACCTCGGCGCCGGCAACCCCGCCTGGACCTACATGATCGAGCACCCGCATTACCACTTCGCGGTGTTCGTCGGCCATGTCGAGAACGGCCGTCCGCATGCATTCGAAGTCTGGGTGAACGGCAGCGAGCAGCCGCGTGGCCTGGGCGCACTCGCCAAGACGCTGTCGATGGACATGCGCGCCAACGACCCGGGCTGGCTCAAGCTGAAGCTCGAGACCCTCGCCAAGGCCGCGGGCGACGATTCATTCGACATGCCGTTCCCGCCGCACGGCGAGCGCAAGCGCATGCCGTCGCTGGTGTCGGCGTTTTCCCAGATCGTGAATTTCCGCGTCAAGGAGCTTGGCGCCTTTCACGACGGCCCCTGCCCGCTGCTCGACGCGATGTTCAGCCTGAAGGAGCCCAAGACCGGCACCGACGGCACCATGTCCTGGACCGTCGACGTGTTCAACCCGCGCACCGGCGACGATTTCGTGCTCGGCCTGAAGGAGATCGCGCTGCCCGCGATGGAGGGCTATCCGGCGGGGGCGACGCGACCCTACTCGATGTGGCTTTCGGGCGAGTACCCGCGCGCGCTCGACGGCCTGTGCAAGATCCTGTCGCTCGACATGCGCGTGCTCGATCCCGCCTGGATCGGCATGAAGCTGAGGAAACTGCTCGACTTCCCGGAGCCGCTGGGCGATTTCATGGCCTTCGTGCCCGGGTCCAAGAAACAGGCGACCTTTCCCTCCACGGTGTCCTATCTGGCGCGCCTGATCCTGCACCGCTACGCGATGCTCGGCATCCTCGGCGAGGACGGCCTGCCGCTGCGGCAGATGGGGATCATGCAGCAGCCCGCCAGCGGCCAGGCGCGCGTCATGGCCGGCGCGCGCTGCCCGGAATGCTCGAATACGACCTTGATCCGCAAGGACGGTTGTGATTACTGTACGGCATGCGGCTACACGGGGGTCTGCGGCTAGGAGCTGGGTTGCGCGCGCGGCTGGGGTTCGCCGCGGCTATGGTTCTGATTTTCTCCCTCGCGGCCTGCGGTTCGATGAACGTGGTCTCGGAGGGCGGCGACAGCAATCTGATGCTCGGGGGCAACGACCCGGTCGCCTACTTCGCCGCCGGCCGGCCGCTGCCCGGGCGCAGCGACATCAAGACCGAGCACCGCGGCCTCACCTACCGCTTCGCGAGCGACGAGAGCCGGCGCCAGTTCATCACCAGCCCGGAACGCTACGTGCCGCAGTTCGGCGGCTTCTGCGCGCAGGCGATGGCCTATGCGGTGCCCGCCCCTGCCGACGCCGGCACCTTCAAGATCATCGACGGCAAGCTCTACCTGTTCGCCAGCGCTCGCGCCCGCCTTTATTTCGAGATGGACCAGGAGCGCAACCTCAAGCTCGCCTGGCACTACTGGGAAACCGAGGTCGCGGACTCCAGCTGGCGCCTGCAGTCCTGGAAACGCCTCCTGTTCCGCGTGCCGCACTACAAGAGCAACGCCGAGCTCGACGAGGAATACGCGCGGCGCTTCGGCAAGAAACCTTCCTGAGGACCGGGGCCGCCGCAGGGGCGGCGGGCTTCTGCTGCGCGAACGACGTTGACGCCGCGAGCGCCGCAGCAACCGCGGTCAGTGCGAGTTTGGTCGCGATCTTGTGCATGGACCTCTCCTTTGGGATGAAGCGGGATACGCCGAAAAGGGCATGCTACGGGGAGTCAATCCTAACTGTTAACGCGGCAAAGGCATGGGCTCGGGCGGCACAGCTGCAGTGAACGGACCGAACGCTTGACCAAAATCAACCCCCGGTTTGGCCGGCCGCGTATGAATGCTTTTTCACCGCAAGAGATGGAGGATGAGAATGTTGCGAATCACCTTGGCACTGCTCCTGGGAGCGTTCTTTTCGGTCGCAGCGTGGGCGGACAACATCACCTATCGCAAGCACATCGGGCCGCTTTTGGCCGAGAAATGCGCTTCCTGCCATGGCGCAGATGCGCCCTATCTTGGCGACTTCGAGGAGGACAAGAAGAAGTTCGAGGCCATGTTGAAGGGGCCGAGAATGGATACCTATGCCGATCTGATTTTCTACGTCGGCTGGCCCGACACCGGCGCCGTCATGAGAAGACTCGATGACGGGAAAAACACGAGCGACGGCAAGCCGGGCAACATGTATCAATGGCTCGGCGCAACAGACGAAGAGCGCCAGAAAAACCTGAATCTCGTCAAGGAGTGGGTGGGCAAGGACGCCTGGAAACTCAACCGCTGGGCAGCGCGGGGCAAGGTTCCGGCCATCACCAAGGAAGACATGGACAAGATCAAGGTGAAATACTAGCGCCGGCGGTTGGCCCAGAACAGCCCGATGATGGTCTTGACGTCGCTGATGCGGCCGTCGGCGGCCATTGCGAGCGCCTCCTCGAACGGCAGCGTAAAGACCTCCAGAAATTCGCCCGCATCGAGATTCGCCGCGCGCTTTTCCAGGCCGCTCGCCAGCCACAGCTCGATGCTCTCGTCGGAATAGCCGATCGCGTTGTGGACCAGGCCGAGGCGGGTCCATTCGGCGGCCGCATAGCCGGTCTCCTCCAGCAGCTCCCGCTGCGCCGTCTCGAGGTGCGCCTCATCGGGCTCGAGCTTGCCCGCGGGGAGCTCCACGAAGTCGCGCCCGAGGGGATAGCGGTGCTGGCGCTCGAGGACCACGCCGCCCTCCCCGGTCAGGGCCACGATCGCGACCGCGCCGGGATGGCGCACGTACTCGCGCACCGCTTGGGAGCCGTCGGGCAGCCGCACCACGTCGCGGCGCAGGCGCAGGATGCCGCCGCGGAAGATTTCCTCGCCGGAGACGAACTGCTCGGAGAGGTCGCCGCGGTTCAATGCGTCACAGGCTCTTGATGGCGAAGAAGCAGAGCGTCATCAGCGGCTGCGGCAGCACGCCGAGAGCCAGCAGCGCGAGGCCGTTCGCCGACAGCAGCACCCGCATGCCGTTGCCGCCCGCGGCCGGGGCGGCGCCCTTGAAGGAGTCGCCGGTGTCGTCGAAATACATCAGCTTCACGATCCTGAGGTAGTAGAAGGCGCCGATCAGCGAAAACAGCACCGCCACCACCGCCAGCCAGATCTGGCCGGCGTTGACCGCCGCCGACAGCACCGCCAGCTTGGCGTAGAAGCCGACGGTGGGCGGCACCCCGGCGAGCGAGAACATCAGCAGCAGCAGAATGAACGCAAACCACGGATGGCGCCGGTTGAGGCCCTTCAGGTCCTCCAGATTCTCGCACTCGAAGCCCTTCTGCGACAGGAACACCAGCATGCCGAAGGATCCGAGCGACATCAGCACGTAGGTCAGCGTGTAGAACATTGCCGCCGCGTAAGCGTCGGCCGCGTTCAGCCAGTTGCCGCCGACCACGCCCGAGAGCAGGCCGAGCAGCATGAAGCCCATGTGCGCGATGGTCGAATACGCGAGCATGCGCTTCAGGTTGCTCTGCGCGATGGCGGTGATGTTGCCGATCGCCATCGACAGCACGGCGAGGATCATGAGCATCTGCTGCCAGTCGTGCGCAAGATCGAGCAGCCCGTTGACCAGCAGCCGCATCGCCATGGCGAACGCGGCCAGTTTGGGCGCGGTGCCGATCACCAGGGTCACCGCGGTCGTCGCGCCGTGGTAGACGTCCGGGATCCACATGTGGAACGGCACCACGCCGAGCTTGAAGGCAATGCCCGAGACCACGAATACCAGGCCGAAGATCAGGAACGCGTGCTGCGTGGAATCCTTCGACAGGGTCGCGATCTGCCTGGCCACCTCGTTGATGTTGAGCGTGCCGGTGGCGCCGTAAAGCATCGACATGCCGTAGAGCAGCATTCCCGAGGCGAGCGCGCCGAGCACGAAATACTTCATCGCCGCCTCCACCGAGGCGGCCGAGTCGCGGTTCAGCGCCACCAGAGCGTAGAGGCACAGCGACAGCAGCTCCAGCCCGAGGTACACGGTCAGGAAGCTGTTGGCGCTGATCATCACCATCATGCCGAGCAGCGCGAACAGCAGCAGCGTCAGGAACTCCCCCCGCAGCAGGCCGCGGTCGAGCAGGTACTGGCGCGAGTAGACCAGCGCCGCGGAAACCGCGCCGTAGGCGGCGAGCTTGAGCAGGTGCGCCATGGCGTCGGCCACGTAGAGTTTGTTGAACGCGTGAATCAGGATCCCGTTGCTGCCGATCAGCACCAACAGGGTCGCCGCGGCGCAGGCGAGCAGCACGCACTGCGCCATGAAAAAACTGGCGCGCCGGTCTTCGCTCTTGACGAACAGGTCGACGAGCATCAGCGCGCAGGCGCCGGCCAGCAGCACGATTTCGGGCAACGCGACGATGAAATCGAGATTCATGTCAGATCTTCGGCACCGCGACGTGGCGCAGCAGCTCGTTCACCGACGCGTGCATCACCTCGGTGAACGGAAGCGGGTACACGCCCATCCCCAGGACCGCGATCGCGAGCGCGCCGAGGACCAGAAATTCCCTTGGATTCAGATCCCGCAGCGCAGCCACATGGTCGTTGGCCACCGCGCCGAAGATCACGCGCTTGTACATCCACAGCGTGTAGGCGGCGCCGAACACCAGCGTGGTCGCAGCGGCGAAGGCGAGCCAGAAATTGGCTTTCATCGCGCCCATGATCACCATGAACTCGCCGACGAAGCCGCTGGTCGCCGGCAGGCCGCAGTTCGCCATCGCGAACAGCATCATGAACGAGGCGAATATCGGCATCGTGTTCACCACCCCGCCGTAGTCCGCGATGTTGCGCGTGTGCATGCGGTCGTACATCACGCCTACGCAGAGGAACAGCGCGGCCGAGACGAAGCCGTGCGAAATCATCTGCACCAGGGCGCCTTCGACGCCGTAGGCGTTGAAGATGAAGAAACCCAGCGTCACGAAACCCATGTGCGAAATGGAGGAGTACGCGATCAGCTTCTTCATGTCGGTCTGCACCAGCGCCACCAGGCCGATGTAGACCACCGCGATCAGCGACAGCGCGATCATCAGCCAGGCGAGTTCGCGCGAGGCGTCCGGCAGGATCGGCAGCGTGAAGCGCACGAAGCCGTAGGCGCCGAGCTTGAGCATGATCGCCGCCAGCACCACCGAGCCGCCGGTGGGCGCCTCTACGTGCGCGTCGGGCAGCCAGGTATGCACCGGCCACATCGGCACCTTGACCGCGAACGCGAGCAGCAGGCCGAAGAACAGCAGGATTTGCGCGTGCAGCGGCAGGGGCAGTTTCCACCAGTCCATGATCGCGAAGCTGCCGCCGGACTTGTTGTAGAGGTAGAGCAGCGCGACCAGCAACAGCACCGAGCCGAAGAACGTGTAGAGGAAGAACTTGAGCGCCGCGTAGACCCGGTTGGCGCCGCCCCAGACGCCGATGATGATGAACATCGGGATCAGCGTCGCCTCGAAGAAGACATAGAACAGCAAGCCGTCCAGGGCCGCGAAGACGCCGTTCAGCAGCCCGGACATGATGAGAAACGCACCCATGTACTGCGCCACGCGCTGCTGAATCACCGTCCAGCCGGCGATCACCACCAGGGGGGTGATGAACGAATTGAGCAGGATGAAGAGCACCGAGATGCCGTCCACCCCGAGGGTGTAGAAGACGTTGAAATGCGGTATCCAGGAGAGATGCTCGACGAACTGCATTCCCGGGGTGTCCAGCTTGAACCCGGTATACAGCGGTACCGTCACCAGGAAGCCGAAGATCGCCCCGGCGAGCGAGAGCGTGCGCGCGAGCGGCGCGTTGCGGTCCCCGCCGGTGGCGAGCACCACCAGCCCGGCCAGCA
>MEQQ01000141.1:18267-18401 GCA_001770285.1 Betaproteobacteria bacterium RBG_16_66_20 | reverse complement strand
CATCAGCCGAACACCCGGTACTTGACGAGCGCGTACACCGCGCAGACGCCGAAGATCATCATGAACGCATACCAGTAGATGAGGCCGCTCTGCACCAGCCGCACCACGCCGGAGAACCAGCCGACCACCCGCGC